>JBEKPA010000283.1:0-4663 GCA_049521195.1 Occallatibacter sp. | reverse complement strand
CACACAACAAGCTCCTTGACCGGGCAGGGTACTCCCTTAGCCGGAGCCGCAGTGGTGCATTATCGACCGTAGCACAAGCGCCCCGCAGCCGCAATCTGAACCGCTATCGCCAGCCGTTCCCTTTGGATCGCGCCGCGCGGACCTGGCCGTTTGCGCCATGGATCGCCGCCCGCCCGCCCAAAACGGGAAGCGCTCCCAGCCCTTATGAGCCCCCCCCAGGCTCCTATGCGATTCGGCGGCGGCCCAAGGCCGCGTCCCGCGCCGCGCCTGAGAACAGCATTCGTTGCGTCGAGTCCAGATAGGGCAGCAGAGCGGCAACCTCGGCCAGGAACGGGTCGCCAAGAAGCGATGCCACCTCCTCGTCGCGGCGGCTGCGGGCGTCCCGCACCAGGTGGCGCACGTCCACCTCCAGGGCCGCCGCCAGCCGTTCCAGCGAACCCACCGTGGGGATCGCCTTGCCGTTTTCAATCTTTGAAATGTAGGTGCGGGGCACCTGCATGCGCTTGGCCACCTGGCGCTGGCTCAGGTGGCGCGCCTTGCGAATTTCGCGCACCTGCCCGGCAACCTGCAACCCGGCCTCGGCCGAAGCCGGAACGGACTGGGTGGCCACAAATTGCGCGGCCAGCGGCACAGGCTCCTCCACATCGACCGGCCTGTGGCATCTTCTGCAAAGGGAGTTGCTGGTCCTGAACTGAACCAGGCCGCAAAAATCGCACCGCAGCACTTCGCGTGCTTCCACACTCACAAGGGCTATAGCCATGGGCTGTGCGGAGTGCCAGAGCGGGAACTCCGGGGTGCCATTTTGCACCGCGATATGCGTAACTCTCGCGGAAGCGAACCATAATTGTCAAGAGGAAACTTAGGGGCAAACCAAAGATTCCCGCATCAGACCCAACAAAACCGGAAGAACCGCGAACCATAGTAGTAAACAGAAAAGAAAAATAAATCTGCGCCGGCGGCAATTCACCCAGTGGGCGCGACCGGAGCAGGCGGCTGCTCCGCGGTCCGCCATGCTCCTGAGGGGCCTCGCCAGCCGCCTTCCCGAGAGATCGCAACACTCCGCAATTCTGCGCGCGGACCCAGCGGCAATCGGCTAGAATGGGGCACACTCCAGAGTGGTGTTTGGCCTGTTGGATAAGGCCGGAGGACGACGATGAGCAAGGAGACGGCGGTGAATTGCGGCGACAAGAGCATGGCGGCAAAGATCGAGTTGATCCTCGCTGAAAAGGGCTACGAGCATCCGTGGTGCCCGTTGTACGATCTGGCAAAAGAGGTCGGGGATCTACACGAGAACCTGGACGGAAAGATACTCTGGGTCAAATACCCGGGATTGGTTTTGCTGGTGCTGGTCCCCATCTTGTCGGCATTCGTTACTGGGCTGACGGGGACGGAATGGCATGTGGGGCGGTTCTCCTGGGCCGGCATCGTGAGCTTCATCCTGACCATCGTCACCATTCTCAACTCGAGTTTCAGACCGAGAGATCGCTTCAGAAAGTGCTGCAACCTGGAAATGGATCTCAGCCGGCTGGAGCGGAGTTTCCTGATCGACCTGGAGCGGCTTGCGCCCGGCAAGATCGATTCCAATGACCTGCTTGCAAAGGCTGAATCCCTCGATGAATCCCTGCAACCGATCCGCGACGCTCTCATCGACTTGTTTCTGCCGGATATGGCCAGCGGCGGCGATTCGAGACCCGATCAGAAACCCGAGCACCCACTCCAACCTAAGCCCGGCCGTGGCGACGGCCGGCATCTCCCACCCGCGGGGAACGGAGGCGCGGCCGGTTCGGAAAAATGAAATGCCGAGGCGGCAGGCGCGGGAGCGTCCGTTGCCGGCGCGACCAACTGCGGAAAGGGAAATGGCGACGGTGGCGGAATCCCTCGGATAAACGCCAAGCGAACCGGCACACGCGGGTTGAAGTGCAACTGGGGTTTCGCCATCGAAGATTCTCAATCGCTCCAGCAACAAGGCCGCGGTTCGCTTTGATTACCACTGAGAAATCGCAGGCCGCGCCGATTGTCGATCCCAGCGCGGATGATGAGGTTCACCGCGCCAATCCGCGCACCCTGCCCACGCTTCAATTGACAGGACCAGCCCCTTGTGGAATTATGAACCGGACCAAACGGAACAACTTCAAATCGGCGTGAAAGTGGCGCTAAGGAGGAAGCTATGGGCCTCTTGGTGTGGCTGGATCTGGAACCCGTGGACGGAGGTGCGCTCTTCGTCTGCGACATTCTTGGACTCATGGCGGGATGGTTGCTCTGGCCGCATATGTTTTTGGCTTTCACGGCTTATATTTTTGTCTCATATCACCTCTTCCTCGCCTGGCTGTTGATGACGTCCGACCGCAAAGTAGGCCTCTCATCGCATATTGTCTCCACGGCATTTACCCACCTGGCCTGCTTCGTGCTTGCCTGTTTGTGCATCCTGCTCGCCATTTCCATACATGGGAGTCTGGCCTTATGGTTATTTATCCGCCCGATTCGTTATTGTCTGTTCGTCTGTATTCCCGGCCTGGCCGTCTTTGAACGGGGCTGGCTTTTCAGCGGACGCGGGATGAAGAGGCAAGAGGAGACCCCGGTAACCGTCGTTGACCCCGCCATCGCCGCCGTGCACGCCGCCGCCACCGGCGACGATTACGAGGCCTGGCAACGCCATCTCGCCAGCCGAAACCCTCTGTCCAGAAAGCCCGGAACCACCCTCAAAGACGAATACGAACAGTTCATGGTCGCCCGCGTGAAGGCCCGGGCCGCGGCTCCTGCGACCAACAATCCTGCCTGAACCGACCCCGGCAACTTCGCCGGAATCCGGAGCAGGACCATAGCTGCTTTCCCCTGATCGCCGGGCCACACTGAACCGAGTTCGCCTGCCGAGAAGCGCATCCAGCCTCCCTGCCCGTTTCTCATGCCAATGCCCGCCCGGTGAGCCCGCGTCTCTTCAAAAACAGACCGTGACCCCAATCACCGGCATTGCAGGGCAAACCTGCGCTACCATAGGCTTCTCCGCCTGGGAACCGATCCCGCGGCCGGCCGCGGAAGGAGATCGCCATGACCCGCTTCAAGCACATCCTCACCCAATCCGCCGACGGCGTGAAGACCATCACCCTCAACCGCCCGGACAAGCGCAACGCGCTCTGCCCGCTGCTGATTGAAGAACTTACCCTCGCCCTGCGCGAGGCCGAGACCTGCGGCTGCGGCGTGGTGATCCTCACCGGAGCCGGTTCGGCCTTTTGCGCCGGCCTGGACTTGGAGCACCTGGAGACCATCCACGCCCGCACGCCGGAGGAGCATCGCCGCGACTCGGAGAACATGGCCCTGGCGCTGCGCACCCTTTATGAGTTTCCCAAGCCGGTGATCGCGGCGGTCAACGGTCCGGCCGTCGCTGGGGGCATGGGCCTGGCCACGCTGGCCGATTTCACCCTCGCCGTGCCCGAGGCCAAGTTCGGCTACAACGAAGTGCGGGTGGGCTTTGTGCCCGCCATCGCCGCTTCGTTCCTGCTCCGCCAGGTGGGCGAGAAGCGCACCCGCGAACTGCTGCTGACCGGCAGGCTGATCAAGGCCCAGGAAGCCATGCAGTTGGGCCTGGTTACGCAGATTGTGGCCGCCGAGGAGCTGATGCAATCCGCCCAGGCATTGGCCCAGACCCTGCTCTTGAACAGCCCCCACGCCATGCACGCCGTCAAGCGGCTGCTGGCCGCGCACTCCCGCCGCCGGCTCGACGAGGAGCTCGAAGACGCCATCGAGGCCAACGCCCAGGAGCGCTCCAGCGAGGACTTCCGGGAGGGAGTCAGAGCCTTCCTTGAGCGCCGCCGCGCCGACTGGCCCAGCTTGAAGGCGAAAGTGTAGCAGCTTCCCGGAATCTTCACCCTAGCGGGTTCTTCGTCCTCAGTTCCGCCACAATCTCCGCCGCTGCTTCCCGCGCACGGTCGCCCTGGTCGGGCGGGAAGCTGATTGCCCCCACGCGGGCATGGCCGCCGCCCCCGTAGCGCTCGCACACCACCGCCAGGTTCACCATCTTCGCCGGGTCGGCCTTGGTCCAGGGATTCGAGCCGACGGAGACCTTGGTGCGGAAACTGGACTTCGACAGGCCGATCGAGTAGGTGGCCTGGGGGTGCAGGTAGTAGGGAATGAACTTGTTGTATCCCTCCTGCGGCTGGTCGGTGATGTCGAAGAAGATGGTCCCGTTGCGCTCCACGCTGCGGTCCCGGATCAGCTGGATGGCCTCCTGGTGGCGTTCGAGCAGCGGCGGCAGCAAATCCGCCACAAAGGGCTGGCTGAGCACCTCGGCCAGCGTCATCTGGGTCAGCAGCGGAATGAGCCGCGGGATGAACTCCGGATCCTGCGTGGACTCGATGATCAGCGTCAGCTTCATGGCCGGGGCGGCCATCTCCACCGCCGATTCGGCGCTTTCATACTGCGCGCCGTCCACAATGTTGGCCCAGCGGATCAGCTCCGCCACCGGCGCGGTGTCGAAGCCGAAGCGCGTCGCGGCAATGTGCGCCAGAAAACCCGTGCAGGAAGTGTAATCGGGATCGAAGAACTTGCGCCCGCTGCACTCCGGGTTCCGCTTGCAGTCAAGAAAACTCTGCTCATCCTGGGGCGTGAGAAACGCGGACAAATGGTGGTCGAACCACCACGTGACCCTGGGCGATGCCGAGTACTTGAA
>JBEKPA010000282.1:0-4674 GCA_049521195.1 Occallatibacter sp. | reverse complement strand
CACCCCGTCGGCAACCGCGAAGAGATAGCCGTGGCTCCGGGCCTGCTTGCGCGATGCGGGAATGAACGATCCCATCGCATCTTCATTGTTGGTGCGAACCTTGCCGAAGTCGCTTGCCTGGCCGAACTGAACTTCCAACATGGCCGCTATCGCCTCAAGCCTCTTCCGCCCCGCGGCGGCGAAGATGCGTTTTAGAGATTGTGAAACATCCACTTCAAAAAAGCCACTGGGCGGCTCTCCGCTCCCCTTCTTTCAAAAGGGAGTTGAGGAGAGATTCCACCCAGCGGCTTTAGTTCGGTCGAGCGCGGTTGAGGTCTACCGGGCTGTGAGCAGAATCCCCTTGCCCTTGGCCTTGGAAGAACGGAGGAAGTAAATGGCTCCGTAAGCGCCCCAGATGCCGGAGATGACCAGGGCCAGCAGCGGCTCCTTGAAGGTGCCCAGGCCGAAGACCGGGCTGATCAGGTAGAAGGCCATGCAGACCAGGTTTGCCAGCAGGCCGAACCCAGGGATGAGCAGGTGAAGCACCACGTTGTAGTCGGGGCGCTTGTTGTAGGCCACGATGCACAGGAAGCAACTGAGCGCATAGAGGATGAAGGTGCCGAAGTTGGAGGTGAGAGTGAGCGCCAGCAGCGAGTTGGGCAGGCCGGCCAGCGTGTCGTGGGAGGGGTAGCCGAAGTTGGACAGGATGCCGTGGGGCAGCGCGGCTATGGCTGCGTCCGTAGGCGCGCCGGCATCGCCGAAGACCAGGGTGAGGGCAATAACGCCGATGACCGCGGAGATAACGGCCAGCGTCCAGATGGAGCGGTGCGGCGAGAGATTCTTGGCGTGCAACATGCCGAAGTGCTCGGGAACTTCCTCGTCCTTGCCCATGGCGTAGGTGACACGAGCGCCGGTGTTCATGCACGCGAGGGTCGTTCCGATCAGCGCCAGGAAGACGGTGAAGGCTTCCACCAGCATGAAGTACTTGCCGTTGCCCGGGCCAAGCAGCCAATCGCCGACGATGATCATCATGTCGCCGATGGGCGCCGCCGAGCTGACGGCGCTCTGCATGGTATACCCCGAATTGAGGAAGTAGTTGGCCGCAAAATACTCAAACAGGTACATCACCAGGCCTTGTATCAAGAGCGAGGCGATGACGGCGATCGGTATGTGTTTGGTGGGGTTCTTGGCCTCGCCTCCCATCGAGGTTACCGATTCAAAACCGACCAGAATCAGAATGGCGACAGTTGCCTGGATGAACATGAAGCTGAACTTGTGCGGCGCAATTACCGAAGCCGCGTTCTCGTGGCTGAGGAAGTTGCCGCTCGAATCCGTCGTGGGGTAGGTGATGACGTAGGGAACCGGCTTGCCTGCCGAGTCCAGCAAGGGCAGAGGCGCGCCGCTGGAGTCGCGCATCGTCGAGCCGTCCTTGGCCGTGGCAAACTGGTAGGTGTAGGTGGACATCGATTGCCCGTCATACTGGAAGGCGGTGGGGCCGGTGGCGCCGGTAGGATGGGTGGAGCGATAGCCGAGCGCCAGCACGCTGAAGACCAGTAGCGCGGAGATTTGAATCACGTTGATGGCGATGTTCACGGCCGTCGAGGCGCCCGCGCCCTTGGCGGCGATCCAGGCGACGAAGAAGGAGAAGACCACCGCGACCAGCGACATGAAGACCGGCCCAGGGTTCGTGCCATTCATAAAGCTGGGAAAGAGGAATCCGACCACGTAGCCCACGAAGATGCCGGTGACGGCTACCATCACGCCGGGATAAACCCAGTAGTAAAGGTGCGAGCCCCAGCCGACGATGAACTTGGCGACGCGGGCGTATTTGAAAGCTTTGTCCTTGGATAGAAAAGCCTGTTCCGCGTAATAGTAGCTCGACCCGGTACCGGGATAGAGCTTGGAGATTTCAGCGTAGGCCACCGCCGTAGCCAGGCAGAGCAACAGGGCGGCGAAGATGCCCAGCCACATGGTTGGCGCGGTGGTTCCCGTGCCCGCCTGGATAACGAAGGTGAGCCAAAGGAAGGCGCCGGGGGCGATGAGGGCCATTGCGTTTGCGGTCAGCCCGGTAAGGCCCAGGGTGGACTGCATCTGAGGTGCATTTTGATCTGCCATGAGCATTCTCCTGATGAATGAAGTTCGTCTGGCTGCTCCCGGCGGCTGGCCCCCGGGGTTTCTGTGAGTCTCGCCCGTCTCCGATGTGCCTTCCGGACAATTGCGAGAAAGCTGAATGAGTTACCTGAAGGCTAGGGCCGCCGCGATAAGGATGAAATGAGGAAACCAAAATGAGTTGCCTGCATTTCCGAAGAGAAAACCGCAGCCCCGGCCGGCGTTTTGAGAAACACTCCCTCCCCGGCCCATCCTGCGACTGTCTCCGGATGGGCTGGACGGGATAGCAGGTTGGTCTTGCTTAGCGCTTCGGCCTGAAGAAAGCGACGAAGGCAACGTAGATCGCGACGACAGTGAGGACAACCCCCACAGCGGTCATAGCCTAGCGCTTGGGGCCGAAGAAAGCTATAAGCGCTACCGTCACAGTGGATTGCTGGTCCACCATCTGGCTGACGTCCTTGTGGAAGGAGGCCACGTTTGAAAAGTCGCCGCGGTACTCAATCCGGGTCAGCAGGCCTTCCACCCATTTGTACTCATAGGTTCCGGTGAACTCGTAAACATGCTGAGCCGTGCCGGTCTGAAAGCCGTTCGGGTCGTTGAAATACTCAAACCTGCCCGCCAGGGCTTGCTTGGGCGAAGCCTGCCCGTGAGCAGCAATCGCCGCGCCCTGCCAGTGATTCAAGCTATGGTCGGCCGGGGTTTCACCCGATGCCGGCGTACTGTCGCGGTTCTGGCCATAGTCGTAGTTGAGATAGGCGTTGAACTTGGCGTTGGGGGTCAACAGCAGCGTGGTGTCGATCAGATTGCGGAAGCCTGAGGTTGTATTGGGGTTCTCGGGGCCACCGTAATAGTTCAGATCCCAGGTGTACTTGGTCTTGGTGAGGGCGCTGGTCAGTCCCACCGTTGCCCCGCCATTGGACTTGCTCACGTTGTTCCAGCCGTTAACCACCTGCAAGCCGATGGTCTCGGTCTTGGAAACCGGCAGCGAGGTGCGCGCGCCGAAGTGATAGTACGGGATGGCCCAGGAAAACAGCAGGGACCGGGAATAATTCCAGTTGTCTTTTGCCTCGGCGACCTCTGCGCCGGCCGAGGTGACAAACTTGCCGAAGTCCAGTTCGAAGCCCTTGGCCTTGGGCGGCTTCAAGCTGAGAAATGCCTGCTCGATGTAGTTGAGTTGATCGGCGGAACTGCTGTTGGGTGGGACAGCATTGAACAGATCGTTGGTGCGGCCATAGAAGAAGTCGATATGCGCGCCGACCGGATCCGGATCGTGGTTCAGCGTGAGCTTGGCCGCGCTCAAGTTGAACTGGTCGGTCTTGTCGTTGAAGTTGTAGAGGTCGTTGACCTGGCCATTGGCGGCGTTCGTTGGCCGGTTGGCATTGAAGCTGTAGTAGCCGTCGATGAATCCGCTGATGTCCATGGGGCCGACGCTCCAGGTGGGTGCGGCTGGAGCCGCGGGAGCCGCTGGCGGAGCCGGAGCTTGAGCCGCCGGAGCGGGAGTGGCTGGCGATGCTGGCGGAGCCGGTGTTTGCGCGCCGGCCATCAAGGCGAATGCCAGCGCGGCTCCAGCCATGGTTTGCAGTATGCGATTCGGGTTCATAGACATCGGCACTGTTCCTCCAAAAAAGAATTTGGTTGTATTACACAGAATGAATTCAGCCAAAAAACAAGGGCAAAAAGCCGCACCCAACCGGTGCAATCTCCATACCAGCTTGGTCTTCAGAGCCGCGCGGACAAGACTTCCGTATGGGAATCCAGGATGAGGATTCACGTTTTCCCTGAGAGGCCCGTTCGTTTCCTGTTAACTCTAGTAAGCCAAAGATCACATAAAGAAGCCATGATGATTTCAAAAAGACCTCCTTATGTTTTCCTTAGGTCATTCCTTATATGGATCGGGGTGGGAGGCGCCTGGGCCACTGGGGCGCATACAGGAAGCGCCATGAGAAATCCATCGGAGGCCTGTTAAAATCTCACTACGCCTTCCCCGCGCCGATCGAGCAATGCATCTCTTCAGTGGGATGGCGCCGCCGGCTGCGGAAGGCGAGCACATTTCATTTGAGACGATGGCGCGGCGCCGTCAAGGTTTCCGCGCCCCCGTCCGAATCGAGAGGCTGGTAGGCGATTGGCTGGCAGCTACATTCCCGTGCGTTCTCCCTTCGGTGCTCTGCGCTCGCGCGGCTCCGGATCGTCCCTGCTGCTGTTTGCGCTGGAGTGCGCGCTGGGGATTCTGGCCGTCGTTCTTGTGGCTGCTCTGGCGCACTGGTCGGGATGGCTGATGCCGGTGGCCGTTCTGCTTTACCTGCTGATTGTGGTTCCCACCGCCTTGCTGTGCGGCTTCTGGCAGGCGGTCGTCGTGTCGCTTTCGGCGGTTCTGGTGCATGGCTACTTCACCGCGCGACAGCCCCCATTGCACGGCCTGCGCAATCCGGCGGCCGATCCCGTCAACTCCGTTACTCTGCTGGCCTTCGTGCTGGTGGCGCTGGTGGTAAGCCGGCTTTCGGCGCGCGTCACCGGGCACGCCAAAGAGGCTGAGTCCTGGGGCGGCCAGATGCACGACCTGTATGAGTTCACCCGCCGCACGCTGCA
>JBEKPA010000281.1:0-4713 GCA_049521195.1 Occallatibacter sp. | reverse complement strand
CAGACTGGCCGTCACCGTGTAGATGTCGGCCAGATACATGGCCAGCGGGTCGCCCGTCTTTTCGCCCAGCTTGAAAGCCGGCGTGGGCGCGGTTGGCGTGACGATCGCGTCCACCGAATCGAAGGCGCGCAGAAACTCCTCGGCCAGAATGCGCCGAACCTGCTGGGCCTTCAGGTAGTAGGCGTCGTAGTAGCCCGCGCTGAGCGCGTAGGTTCCCAGCAGAATGCGGCGCTTGACCTCGGCGCCAAAGCCCTCGTCGCGAGAGTGCCGGTACATGTCGGCCAGATTCTCCGAAGACGCCGATCTAGGTCCATAGCGCACACCGTCGAAACGCGCCAGGTTGGCGCTGGCCTCGGCCGTAGCAATCAGGTAATATGTTGGGACCGCGTAGCGCGTGTGCGGCAGCGAGACCGGCCTCACCACGCAGCCGGCCGCCTCAAGGGCGGCAATGCCCGCTTCGATGGCCGCGCGCACCTCCGCGTCGAGGCCCTCGGCAAAGTACTCATTGGGCACGCCGATGCGCATGCGCTCCGCGCCTTTATCGCTCTCGGCAGCAAAGTCTGGCACAGTAGTTGACGAGCTCGTAGCATCCTTGGGATCGTGGCCCGCGATCACGGTGAGCAGAGTGGCCGCGTCGCGGACGTTGGCGGCCAGCGGTCCCACGCGGTCCAGCGACGAAGCGAAGGCGATCAGGCCGTAGCGCGAGACCCGCCCATAGGTCGGGAGCACGCCCACCACTCCGCAAAAGCTGGCCGGCTGGCGAATCGAGCCGCCAGTGTCCGACCCCAACGTGGCCACGGCCAAGTTGGCCGCCACCGCTGCCGCCGAGCCGCCGCTCGATCCCCCCGGAACCCGCTCCGTATCCACCGGGTTGCGCACCGGCCCGTAGGCCGAGTTCTCGGTCGAGGAACCCATGGCAAACTCGTCGCAGTTCAGCTTGCCTAAGAGCACCGCGCCCGCCGCCTCCAGCCGCTCGACCGCCGTGGCGTCGTACGGAGGCCGGTAACCCTCGAGAATCCTCGACCCCGCCGTGGCCGGAGCGCCGCGCATGACCAGCACGTCCTTGATGCCCACCGGAACTCCGGCCAGCGCGGGCAGCGGATCGCCCTTGGCGGCCAGCGCGTCCATGCGCTCCGCCTGCTCCATCGCCCGATCTTTGGTCAGGCTCAAGTAAACATTCAGCCGCGGATTGACCTGCGCGATGCGCTCATAGTAGCCGGCGACAAGGTCAGCGGCCTTGATGCGGCCGGCGGTAAGGTCCGCGCGCAGCCCGGCCAGAGTCCTGGGCTTCTGAGCATAGGTTTCCGCGGGGTTGTTTTCCGCTGCTTTGGCTTCGCTGGACAATTGAACCCTTTCTGTCACTGAAATGTGGGTGCCCCATCCTTCGCGCTGTTTGCGAAGGGTGGGACGCTAGACCCTATCAGTCGATTCTGCATCCCACTCTCTCCAAAACCGCTCCAGTAAACGCTATCTACCGGCGCTTACCGCTCAATCACTTTGGGCACCTTGAAGAAGACCCCGTCGGTCTCCGGCGCCTGGGCCAGCACGGTCGCCCGGTCCAGCGAGGGCAGCGGCAGATCGGCGCGCAGCGCTCCCGCGCCAGCCGCGTTCCCAAGCTCGCTCGGCAACTCGCTCACTTGGGCCAGCGGCGCAACCCCGGAGGTGTCCAACTCGTTTAGCTCGGCCACGTAATCGAGAATCGCGTTCAGGTCATGCAACATGCGCGGGGTTTCGTCCGGCGTCAGCTCCAGATGCGCCAGTTCGGCCACGCGCTCCACGTCTTCCACGGTTACTTTGACAGTCATGCCCCGCTCTTCCCCGGCCGTTGTTTCTCTGTCCCCGGCCTTGCCGCGATTTCATTCCGAACGCTCCAGTAAAGGCCTGAAGATAGAGTATAGCCCGCCGCGGTTTCCCTCCCATTGCGAAGCCGGCGCGCCGCATCAGTCCACGGTGAGCGTCAGATTCTGCTGCGCTCCTGTCGTTGGGTCGGTCACAAAACGCGTCACGCCGTTCGCGCTTGCGCTAACGGGAATCGAATACGTCCCCGCCGGGGTTCCACCGGAGCCGCTTTCCCCGCCCGTGCCGCCCGAGCCGCCACCGGAGCTCGTGCAACTGGAGATGCCCCCAACCAGGATCGACAGCAGAGCCACCAAAAGCAGGGCCTTGCGGCGCCGCCTCCATCCGAACGGAAGCAAGATCAGCCCGCAGGCCAGCGGAAGAATGCGCCATGACGCGGGTTCTATCAAGAGGCCGGTCGCCGCCGTTGTCGAGATCTGGACCATCACGTTTCCGGTAACCCCGTTCAGCGTTTCAGTCACCGGGTTGACGAGGCAAAGGGCATTGGCGGGCAGCGTGCCGCAGGCGAAGGTAAACGTTCCTCCTGAGCCGTTCAACGGGGTGACCACCAATGTGAAGTCGGCGGTTTGTCCGGCGGCCACGGTTTGGCTTGCCGAGCCGATCACCGTCAGTGTGAAATCGAGACTCATCCCCGAAAGCGGCACGGACGCGCCCGTCGCCACCGCGCTGCTGGTCACCGTGAGAGTTCCGGTTTGGGCGCCCGCGCTGGTGGGCGCGAACTCCACGCCCGCCGTGCAACTCAGCCCCGGCGCCAAAGCGGTGGGGCAGGTATTGTTCACGATCTGGAAGCCCGCCGTAACCGCCAGCGCGAGGTTGCTCAGGCTGGCGGATACTCCCGTGTTGGTCACGGTCACCGTGGCTGGGCTGCTGATCGCGTTGGGAGCGGTGGTTGCAAAGACGATCGCCGTGGGCGCCATCTGGATCGCCGCTCCAACTCCGCCGGCGCCGCTCAGCAACACGGTCGCCGGAGTCGCCACCGAAGCCGAGCTGACGCTTAAGACCCCTGTCGCCGCCCCGACCGCGGTGGGCTGAAAGATTACCCCAACCGTGCAGCTTGCCCCGGCGGCCAGGCTGGCGGTGCAGTTGTTCTGCGTTACGCCAAACTGTGCGGGGGCGGCAAACGCCGGCATGGCGATGGAAACGCCGCTCGTATTGCTGACAGTAACCGTCTGCGCCGCGCTCGATTGCCCGACGCTGGTAACCGCGAAAGTCAACTGCGGCGGGCTCACATTCAGCCCAGCCCGGACCTGCCCCGCGCCATTCAACGCCACGGTAACCGGCGCCACGCCAAGAGACGACGAGGTAACCGTCAGCGTGGCCGCGCTGCCGCCCGCCGCAGCCGGGGTAAAGACCACCTGCACCGTGCAACTGCTCCCGTTGGCGAGCGTCGCCCCGCAGGTGGTGACGCCGGTCGTGAAGCTGCCTGCGGCCTGGCCTGTGATCTGGAAGCCCACATTGGCCATCGGCGCTCCGCCGGTATTGCTCACCGTCAGCGTCAAGGCCGGGCTGACAACGCCCACCTGCTGCGCCGCAAAGTTCAAGCTGGACGGGCTGACGGCGATGGCCGGCGGTTGCACGCCGGCGCCGCTCAGAGCCACCGTCTGCGTGCGCAGCGCATCGGAGACGGTCAGCGTGCCCGTTTGGGAGCCCAGTTGGCTGGGAGCATAGACCACGCCGATCGCGCAGCTCGCTCCCCCGGCCAGTTGCGTGCCGCAGGTATCCGATTCCGTGAACGGGCCGCTCACGGCGATGGCAATCCCTGTCAGCGGCAGGTCTCCGATATTGGTAAGCGGAACCGTCTGGGCCGGCGATAGCTGCCCCACCGCGACCCCGCCAAAGCCGAGCGATGTGGCCGGAAGGCTGTCAGTGGGCGCGGCCCAGCCAAAGCCGCTCAGTGCAACCGTCTGGGTTCCAGCACTATCGGTCAAGGTCAGCGTTCCCGATGCCGCTCCCCGCTGGGCAGGCGCAAACTCCAACTGCATCTGGCAATAGGCTTGCGGCTGTAGCGTACTCGAACCGCACGAGTTGCTGTAGATGGTGAATGGAGGGGTGATGGCGACGCCGGTGATGGAAACTGCCGCGCTGCCGGTATTCTGGACGCCAACCGGGAACAGGCCGGAGGCCGTCCCCACCTCCGCTGGGGGCGACGAGGAGGCCTGGCCGGGCGATGGGTCGAAGCTGATGGCGCTAGGACTCAGCGTCACCACACTCGATGGGATTCCGGTTCCGCTGAGTTCGACTGTCTGCAATTGCCCGCCGTAGACGTTGGCGTAGATGGTCATCTGGTCCGTCCGCGTACCTGTCCCAGTGGGCGCAAAGGTCACCGTAAGGCTGCAGCTCCCTCCCGGCTGCACGGTCGCATTCGTGCAGTTGTTGGCGGTCACGCTGAAGTCGCCGACGCTCATGGCGGGCGAGGCGCTCGATGTGAGGGGAAGGCTCCCGGTATTCGTCACGGTAACCGTCAGCGTGGCGCTGCTGTTGACCGGAACCGGGGTTGCAAAGGTCACAGGGTTGGGTGGGCTGACGGTCGCTGTCGTCAAACCCGTGCTTGCGGTCCACAACGGAGCCTGCCAGATGCCGCGGCCGTAGGTCGCCGCCACCAGCACCTGCGCGGATGAGGTCGATGGAGAGGCGCTCAATTGCACCGCCGGCGCCTCCGGCAGTCCGGTTCCGAATGCCGACCAGCAGGGAGTTCCCGCACTGGCGCAGGAGGCAATCTGCGTTGTGAAGTAAACCCCCGCGTCGGTGGCCACATAAACGGTATTGGCGTCCTGAGGGTCCACCACCACGCTGCTGGCTGGCGCCGCGGGAAGACTTGCCGACAGATACGCCCAGTGCGCCCCCCCGTCGGTCGAG
>JBEKPA010000280.1:0-4785 GCA_049521195.1 Occallatibacter sp. | reverse complement strand
GGATAGGCGGCGCGGGTGTTTTCAGTGAACCGGATATCGGCGTAGTCGGGCGCACTGGTGACGGGATCGAGGATCACGTTCTCGAGCACCGAGCCGAAGCGGATGGCGCGGTAGATTTGCGGCTCCTTCTCTTCGCTCAGGTCGACGCATTTGGCGTAGCATCCGCCCTCGAAGTTGAAGATGCCGGTTGCGCTCCAGCCGTGCTCGTCGTCGCCGATCAGCCGGCGGGCCGGGTCGGCGGAAAGCGTGGTCTTGCCGGTGCCGGAGAGGCCGAAGAAGAGAGCGGTAACGCCATCGGCGCCCACGTTGGCCGAGCAGTGCATGGGCAGCACGTCGCGGCCGGGAACCAGGAAGTTCATCACGCCGAAGATGGATTTCTTCATCTCGCCGGCATACTTGGTGCCGCCGATGAGGATGACCTTGCGCGTGAAGTCGGCCAGGATGAAGACTCCGGAACGGGTTCCGTCGCGCTCCGGCACGGCCTGGAACTCGGGGGCTGCAATGACGGTGAACTCCGGCGAGTGCGCCGCTAACTCAGCGGCTTCCGGCCGGACGAATAGCTGGCGCACAAACAGGGCGTGCCAAGCGTACTCGGCGACGATGCGGATGGGCAGCCGGTATGCGGGATCAGCACCGCAGTAAAGATCCTGGACAAAGAGTTCCCGCGAGCGCATGTGCTCGAGAACCCGCTCCAGCAGAGCTTCGAAGCGCTCCGGGGCGAACGGCTGGTTCACTTTTCCCCAGTGGACCGGGATGTGGGTGACGTCATCGTCCACGGTGAATTTGTCTTTGGGACTACGGCCGGTTCGCGGGACGGTGGTCGCCACCAGGGCTCCATTGGCCGCCAGGCGGGCTTCGCCGCGCTTTATCGCGGTTTCAATCAGTTGCACAACAGGTGTGTTTGCATGAACTTGCGGACCAGATGCCAGTGCCCGCACGGCCTCCGCTATCGAGAGACTTACCATGGACAGAACTCCTTGTGCGTGAAAAACGTGGAAAAAAGAGAGATAAGCTATTGTGCCATAAGGCGGGGGCAGGGAAAAGGGAGCGGAGGCCGGGGATCGGGGACCAGTCCCCGATCCCTGCCGTCTACTGCTTGCCGAACCGGTAGACGATCCCGGCCGTATAGCCCCAGTTGTTCTGCAGGGTCGAGCCGAAACCGGTGAGGAAGTACTCCGGCGCAACCCGCAGCCCAATGCTCGGACTCAAGTTGTACTCGCCAAGGATGCTGGCGCTGGCGGCGTAGGTAGAAGCGTCCGGGTAGAGGACTCCGAGGGTTCCAAGTCCGTTCGTATCGCCGGTAAAGTTGCCGCGCGCATACCCGCCCATCACCCTCCCGGAGATGGAGAACCTGGGCTGCAGGTAGAAGCGGTAGGTGGGTCCAATCAAGGCGGCATACTGGCTGATGGTTGGTTTTGTCTGGCCCACGCTGCCCGCGGGTGGCGTACCCTGCTGAGGCTCAATGAAAGGAGTGCCGAAGTAGCCGCGCCCGTCGACGGTTACGCCCAGCCGCTCGCTGAAGTAGCGCGTGAAGCCGCCGTTCCAGTCGTATTCGTTCACGCGCTGCAAGGTGGCGCCGGGCGTAAAGCGCAGGTAGCCGGCGCCGACGTACCCCTCATAGAGATGATCGTAGATCTCGTGGATGGCGGTGGCGCGCCGCGCCTCCCGGCGGGCCTTGATGCGGGCCTGGACGCTCAATTGCCCCTGCGTTTGGGTTGCCGCGGGCTGCTGCGCTTGTGATTGGCTCGTGGTCTCCTGGCTCGCGGTTGGCGTTGCCGGAATGCTGCTCGAACTTGAGCTTTCGGCCTGGCCGGCGCAAAGGGCTGGCAGAACCAGCGCCAGCAGAAGGGAAAGACGGCGAAAAGATTGCATCGATTTCGGGTTACCTCCACGGGAGTACGGAAGCACACCACCGCTCTAGGCAGCGCTCCCCCCATTAGGTATTAAACCACCTGGGGGGAGCCTTGTGGGTGAACCGGCACTGGTTTGGACGCGCATCCGGCCGATTCGCCGCTTTTTGTGCTATTTGTGCTACTTGATGGCGCCCAGATCGGCCAGCAACTGGGCCTGGTTGAAGCCGGCGGGCGAGCCCTGGGCGGTGATCCAGGCCGAGCTAAGCAGCGTATGGGCCTCGTCACAGTATTCCTTCCAGAAGGCCAGGGTCATGGTCTTCAATTGGCCCCAGGTAATGCAGGTAAAGCCGTTCTGGTCGTACTTGGGCACGAAGACGCAGTGGCCGCCCCAACTGCCCTTCTTGGCGTTGGCGCCGCCGTGTGGCACCACATCCCACACGTCCTGGTTCTGCGCCGTGATCGGCAGAGCCAGCCCAATATACACGCCGCCAAACAGGGCAATGGACTGGTGAACCTCCACCAGGCTGGCCGGCTTGGGATCGGCAAAGGCCAGCAGGGCGTTGCCGGCAAACCCACCCTTCTTCCAGTCGTTCAGCACGTCCAGTTCGATGCCGCCCTGGTCGGTGCTGGGATCGCTGGGCACGTAGCCGTCCCACTGCTCGTAGTAGCTCAGGATGGTAGGGTCGGGAACCGTGACCTCGGCCCCGGCGTTGGCGGTCCACACCTGCACGGCGTGACCCACGCCGGCGATCGTGCAGTCGCCCAGTGTGTCGTTCAGCATCATGCCCCAACTGGCGATTCCTTTGGTCCAATCGGCCGTAGGGGGCGGGGGAGGCAGCGCCGGCGTCAAGTATTTGCCAAACGCCAGGGTTCGGGTGTCGGTCTTGATGGCCTTGCGGCCCAGTTTCATATGCGAGTGATCTGCCATGGGGGAATCTCCTTGTTGTTGGGTGGGGAATGGCCGCCGCCGCCCGCCGCGGCGGGCCGATGGGGGCATAAGTCAAACATTGTCAAATCCAGCGGCCATTGTCCAGCAATTCTTTTGCTTCTCCCATTTGTAACGCAATCGATGGCTTTATTCCGCTGCGGCAGACGGAAAATGCTCTACGATGAACTCCAGCGGAGGCCGTCGACAATCAGGTTCGAGTTCTGTTGGAGACCCTGCGCGGCCAGCCGCTCCCGGCTCCAATGCCCGCCGCAATCGCCTCTCCCTCGATGAAACCGCCAGCGATGGCCACGCAAAAGAGGTAATCTTCTCCGCCGCCCAGGGCCGAATCCGGCAAGTAGTCGGGCTGTGCGGGCGCACGCGTTGGTTTCATGCGCTCCTTCGTGGTTCCAAGTGTCAGAGGCCCTCGCATCCTCCTGGGCAACTTTTGCGCGCCCTATTCAGCCGGGTTCAGTCGATGCCGGCCCGCAAGCGGTACAATTCGTGCGAATAGGAGATTCCTTTTGAGATCCTTCCATCGGCCATTCAGCATCCTGCCCTTGCTTCGCGCCGTTTCCATCAACCTTTGTCTATCCCTCGCGGTCCTTCTGCCAGCTGCCAGCCAGGCCCCGGCCAGGCGCAACGCCGACGGGCGTCCCTTCCACAACCAAGCGGAGCGCGCCGCGCGCTGGAAGCCTGTCGCGATGCCCTATCGGCGCGCCGAACTCACCGCGAGCGAGCAGCATATGGTGGCGAAGCTGGCCGATGCCTGCCGCCTGATGGATACCCTCTACTGGCAGCAGAGCGATCTGGGCGGATTGGCGGTCTATCGCGTAACTCAGAGTCCCGTCCTTGCCCGGCTTTTCGGCATCATGGGCAGCCGTTACGATCTGCTGGATGAAAACGATTCGTTTCTGGACGATGCCGTCATGCCGCCCGGCCACGAGTTATACACCTACGGATTGACTCGGGAGCGGATCGAGAGTTATGCGGCGGCGCATCCCGAAGTCAAGGAAGCGCTCTACGCTCCGCACACCGTTGTCCGCGGCGCGCCGGACCATCTGCGCGCCGTGCCCTATCACGAAGCCTATGCCGAGTGGCTTGGGCCCATGGCAGCCGACCTGCGCGCCGCCGCCAAGCTCTCCCCTGACCCGGCCTTCGCTCACTATCTCCAGTTGCGCGCCGATGCCCTGCTTGCGGACGATTATTATGCCAGCGATATCGCATGGCTGGATTTGAAAAATCCCAGGATCGACCTGATCTTCGCGCCCTACGAAACCTATCTCGACAACCTGCTCGGAGTGAAGACCTCTTACGGCGGAGCCATCATGATTCGCGATGAGGAACAGAGCCGCAAGCTGGCCATCTACCAGGAGCAGGAAGCAGCCATGCAGCAGGCATTGCCGCTGCCCGATGCGGATAAACCATCCAAGCAGGGCCAGGCCACTCCGATGGAGGTGGTCGATGCGCCGCTGCGCGCCGGCGATCTCCGCTACGGCTACCAGGCTGTGGCCGACAATCTGCCCAACGATGCGCGCATTCATGCGGAAAAGGGCACGAAAAAGATATTCTTCAAGAACTTCATGGATGCGCGCGTGAGCGCGGTCATCCTGCCCATCGCCGCCAAGATGCTGACTCCCGCGCAACTCGGCGATGTTACCGGCGATGGGTATCTCACCTCTACCATCTTGCATGAAATCTCGCACGGGCTTGGACCCGCCTATGCCCGCGTCGATGGCAAGCAGGTGGATATCCGCGAAGCTATCGGGCCTATGTACTCAGGGCTCGAGGAAGCCAAGGCGGATGTTACCGGAATCTTCCTGGCCAAGTGGCTCGTGGACCAGAAGATACTTCCAGAAACCATGCTGCATACCATCTACGGTTCCTACGTTGCGGGTATCTTCCGCACCCTGCGCTTCGGCACCGGCGAAGCCCACGGCCGCGCCGAGATGATGGAGTTCAATTATCTGCTGGAGCATGGCGCGCTCCGCCAGGGCGGCGATCGCC
>JBEKPA010000279.1:0-4813 GCA_049521195.1 Occallatibacter sp. | reverse complement strand
GATTCTCCGACATATGCGAAGGCCGCGAAATGCATCGCCGCGGATATCTTGTAGCGGCGAATCGTCTCCGCCAGCTTTGCACGGTCGCCGATATCTCCCTCTACAAACGGGCCGCATTGCACAGCCCATCGGTGCCCGTTGATCAGATTGTCATAGGTGACAGGAACAAAGCCGCTCGCAGCCAGTGCTTTGGCCGCTTGGCTGCCGACATAACCTGCACCGCCGGTCACCAAAACGAATCTGTCCAATTTGTCGGGCATCGCGTCTAGAATCCTGGAGCAAGCGATATGAATAACTCTCGATCGTTCTCCGCTCATTCCCTTCAGGTTTTCAATACGAGTTCTCAGCATCCGCACGCCGCACCCGCTCTAAGACGCAGCAGGCAATTGCTATGCGCATCGCCGGACTCCTAAGAATCGAATGCCGGTTCGCTTCCGATCGCCGGTCCATCGCAGCACCTCACGCTCACGGGCGTTCCAACCCGGATTTCAGCAGGCTGGAATACGCCCCATCGACAAGCTCTGCCACCGCTCGCCAAGTGTACTTCCGGGCAGCGCCTTAGTTTGCCTGCTCCCCGAGCCTCCGCCGCATCTGTTGATAAACCACCGCCCAGGGAGGCAAATCGTAGGCGATACAACAGCTGATGGCCATTCCTTTGATTCCAAAGGAATACAGTTAATAACAGGCTTATGCCCATTGGCCAGCAAATGGGCCTTTCTGTCTCTCTTGAACCGGAGCCAAGCGTTCCCGTTATAGCCGCTGAAGATACTTAGAAGTTCACTATCACTAAGACTTGGCGAAACTAAGCAACAGTTGAAACAAACGGCGAATGCCTCCAAGACTTACCCTTCTTCGCCAGCCGTGATTTGATGAACAATAGATCCGCCATGCCTGTTGGCGTTGGCCTAGCCTGATAGATTGCACCATTGCGACCGGAGCCATTTCCGCCATCCTCTTTCTCCTAATCGCTTCTCCTGCCCTAATCGATTTACCCAAGAATGAGATGTCGAATCCTTCCAAGATCAAGTAGGAACGCAGCGCTGTGTCGCTACTTATTACATTAGACAGTGATACTGTCTTAGTCACTCGGTACTTCATCGTATATCTGTCAAGAAAGAAGAAATCTTGGCAAGTGAAGCCGAGCCGCAGGCCGAAATCGAACTCGCCACCGGCGCCCACATCCCTTTCTGGACGCCAACGCGTAGACTGGGCGACAGACGTTAAAATCATAAAGCCGTCATTGGGGAACTGCTGTAGCAGCCCAACTTCCCAGTCGTTCCTTTGCAATCCAGAACGCCCTGGAGTACGACAATAAGCGGAATTCAACCCAATTGACCCCTTCAAATCGATGGCGCCGTCATGGGACATGACATACTGCTTCCCATATGCGGCAGTTAATGTCGGATGTTCATGCCAGCAGGACAGTAGATCTTCAACTGCGTTTGGGAGCAGTACATCGTCGTCATGCAAAAGGACAAGGTGCGAGCTGGTTGCACGGTCAAAAAGAGAGTTTGTGTTTTCGTTTTGGCCGAGAGGTACGGAGTTTCGCCTGTAGTCAATCTGGATATCAGTCTCTTTGGCCAGATCTGCAATCATCTTTTCCGAATCCCCATTTGTGGAATCATCGCCCACAACTATGCAGTCGGGCTTCCTTGTCTGAACTAGGCACGACTGTATCGCCTCGCGCAGCAGTACGGGCCTGTTACGGCTAGGTATACAGACGCTCACGGTGTGATGTTCCATCACTGGATTGATTGCTTTCTCGATCAGGAGGACCTCCCGACTGCAACTGTGACAGTCAATGCCTTGCGTTCCCAACCTATTTGCTATTAGGTTTCAACTCTCGTCCGCCAATACCAACCCATCAGAAACCTGTAGAGGCACGAGAGCCAATGTAACATAGCCCCCGAGTCGGAAGTGCATCAACAGTTCGGCCACGTCTGGGAAACTTTGCATGCTTAGGATGTGTGATGGTCCCTGATTCTATTGAGGATTGGTTCGCATGCGGCGCTCTCTGATCACCTTCGCAGGCGTCCCTACGGCGATGGCGCCTGAGGGAACGTCATGAAACACCGAACTCCGCGCTCCAACAACAGCGCCTCGTCCGATCCTCACCCCGGGGGCCACGAACACATCCATTGCCACCCATGCCTCCGCTTCTATAACGATCTTCTTGGCATACAGGTCGAAGGTGGGGCTGGTGTAGTCATGGGATCCGGTGCAAATATAGGACCGCTGAGATATCACCGCACAGTCCCCGATGTCGATCTCTCCATAGGTATAGAGGTGCACTTCGTCGCCGATGTGGCAATAGTCCCCAATCGACAGCTTCCATGGATAGGGGATCCTGACCGAGGGACGAATGATCGCGCCTCTGCCAATCCTCGCTCCGAAGAGCCTCAACAGCCAGGCCCGCCATTCGTACATCGCTTGCGGCGACATGGCGAACAGCGTGGATTGCACCAGCCACCAGAGCTGCACGTAGACTTTGGATCGTCCCCGAAAGCCGGGCGGCACCTGGAACCTGTCCAGTTGCTGATAACTCGGCAGAACTGGCTCCCCGGATGAAGGCGATCCCTGGGCCGACTCTCGTACGGGTTCGGATTCGTCAGCGCGCATCTGTTTCTTCCTTCAGCATGATCACACGCGGATCGGGACCGGCAATCGCGGCGAGAATTGACTCGCAACCGGAACAACATGGCGAATAGAACCACCTCGCAAGATTGGCATGATATCTCCAGAAGAAGACTATTAGCGCCAGCTGGACGTTGACCCATACCTGGATTACTAGCTGTTCCGGATGCTTCAGCATCCATGTGCGGATTTGTTGAACTCCTCTGAAAACCATAATTCGGGCAGCCATGCGAAGGAAATATGTTGAAGTCTTGCCCGTGGCCCTCGGCCCATGCAGATGCAAAAAGAGCAGGACTGAAAGCGTGTGGTGCTTGACAACTCTCCAGCCCAGCCGTTGTTCGAAGGCATGCCAGACTCTCGCCTGCGAAAGAAAGAGCACCCGCGAAAGCCTCTTGACTCGCAGATGGAGATCGGTGTCTTCCATGGCGGCAAAAGGATAGCGGTCGTCGAATCCACCGACCTTCAAGAATAGCTCTCGACGGATCGCGAAATTGCAGGACCACAAATAACCTCCAGTTTCATTGATCGGAGCGCTATCGGCAAAGCTGGATGCCTCACCCCCTGCGCTGATGCGCCCTTCAAAGACGCCTATCTCCGGATTCTTCAGAGCCGCATCCTGATACACGGCAATCAGATTCTGGTCCGGAATACAGTCATCGTCGAGAAAAATGAGCAGCTCCGCAGTGGCGTACGCAGCTCCGCAATTCCGGTTGGCTGCCGGTCCCCGGCGCGGCCCTTGGACAACTTGCACGCCAGCCAGATCCCCGGCCAGCGCCTCCCTGGTCTGCAATGCATCTCCGTCATCGCTGACGACGATCGAACACTCCGGGTGAGCGCCAGCATACGGGGTGAGCCGGCTCAGGCATCGCTTGAGCATCTCGGGCCGGATCCGAGTGGGGATGACAATGGCGACGCTGGGCAAGGCCATAGAAGCCGTCCAATTCAAAAGCGAATCAAAGTTATAAGCGGCTATCTCGAGTTACAAACCCAGTCGCAGGTGGTTTGCAAGCCGGTTTCGCCTTCTCCGCGTGCGGACCGGCAGGAATGAATAGAAACATATCCGCCTGGATCCAAGCCCGCAAGTCCGCATCGGAAGCAGCTCAACGCAGCTTGCATGGGTGAGTCACCTCAGCGCCCCGCGGCTTGCTTGCTCAATCCCGTTGCCAGCTCACGATGCACCGAGGAGCTGGCCGACGTTCCCTTTTCGAGTGGCAGCCTTCCCACGCTGGAGGCCAGGCCTGAAGATGGCCGAGTTACCCTTCTGCCGGCGCCGTGACCCAGTGAAGCAACCCGCCCTCGCGATCCGACAACAGCATGGCGTATGGCGAACGATCTGGAAGCAGGACCGCGGCTGGACGCCACGATTCCAGAGCCCTGACCCAAGGAAGAATGGGAGAGATGCGCTGCGCCCGGCGCTGCGCTCCCTCGAATACCAGTTGGCTTCGCACTGAAAGATCCGGGCGGAAGAGCGGCGCCAGGTGGAACAACATCCGATGCGAAAGCTCGGGCTTGCGTCGTGCCGCGGCTGGCCCCGGGGGCTGCGCCGAGAGTCGTTCCGTCGCGCCAGACTCCGCCCGCCTGGGCAGAAGATCCGAAGCCGCTATTTCCCGCGCCCCACGTGGAGCTTCCGCCCGATCCCTGGCCTCGGGCAGCCGCGCTCGAGCCTGCCGCTGAGCCCGGACGCGGCGCGCTTGCGCCGAAGTGGGCCGAACTCGCAGACCGCTGGCCTTGAGCGCCATCCAGGCCGATAAGACACGCGACGATGCACACTGCAAGCGAAACACACGCCGCGTTCTTCTTTATGTTCATCGAATGCTTCCTTCATGTGCCAAGGAGCTCGTCTCGAATCCGGCGGCCGATGCGAGGCTTCGTTCCAATTGGCCCAAGACGCGGGCGGATGACCACCTTCGACTTGCGTACTCTCGCGCATTTTGGCGGTACGCCCACAGATCCTCTGCTCGAAATTCCTGGATTGCCGCCAGCAGGGCCGCCCCGTCCTCGGGCGCAACGATCCTGCCGGCTCCCGATTCGCGGATGGTTTGCGCGATTTCGCAGTTTGGATTTACCGAGGCTATAACTGGTCGCCCCGCGGATAGATAGGTCACAATCTTCGACGGAAATGCACTTTCGCAGACCGATCTCTGCTGCGTCAGCAAACAAACGTCGCTCGCCGCCAGCA
>JBEKPA010000278.1:0-4822 GCA_049521195.1 Occallatibacter sp. | reverse complement strand
AGAGGCACGTTGGGCGCCATGCGGAAGGCGCTGGAGTTCGAGATCACGGCGCAGCCGGCCGCCGCGAACTTCGGCTCCAGTTCGCGGGCAATTGCCGCATCGACCGAGGCAAAGACGATCTTGGGCGCGCCCTCGGGGTCCGCCGGGGCAACCGTCATGCCGGCGATGCGGTCGGGGAGCGGAGTATCCAGGCGCCACTTCGCGGCCTCGCCGTAGGGCTTGCCGCTGGAGCGGTCGCTGGCCGCCAGCCACACGATCTCGAACCACGGATGGTTCTCAAGAAGCTGAATGTAGCGCTGGCCGACCATTCCGGTCGCGCCCAGGATTCCGATTGGGTATTTGCTGCTCATGGCCGTAGAGACTCCAGTGTACAGGAGGACGGGCGCGGCGCGGAAAATCGCGCGGTGGCAGACTGGCGGACTGGCGGAAAGCAGGGCAATCCGATGAGCATCGCGGATTCCTGGCTCTCTCTCCTTTGTCCTTCGCTGGTTTGAACCCTACGCTTGGGTGGGCACACGTTCCAGAACTCCCAGGTTGCGAGCCATGCGCTCGGAGATGCGCATGGGGATGCGTTCCTGATCTCCGAGCGTGAGGACGACGTACCTTTGCCACAGGAACTTTGTTCGGCCGATCTGGATTTCTTTCCAGGGGATGCAAAGTGGCGGGTGGCCTACGCGGAATAGAAAAAGCGCCGAGAGATAGAGGGCGTCGTCGGCAGCGGTCATGCGGATGATGCTGCTATAGTGCCCCCAAAACCGCATATATACAGTGTAGAAGAACGGCCCGACGCTCTTGATTTGGCCATAGGGTTCAGCCTCAGTGCGAAAACGCCTGGATAACGAAAACCAGCCACTCATAATGCTGATGATGAAACAGATGAAGCACATGAACCCGACGCCGAGGGCCAGGAAGAAAACCCAGTTGTACGTCGAGAGATCATCTGGACCGGCTTGCATCGTTCACCTTTTAGGAATCTGTTTCTCAGGCTGCGGGAGCCGCCTTTTTCGCGGCCTTGAGCAGCACACGCAGCGCCTCGTTTACGGAATCCGCATCGGGGAAGGCGGCAGCCACATCGGGAGCCAGCGTCACCATGACCACGTCCCGGGGGAATCGATCTGAATATTTGCCGCGAATCGCGTGCGTGAAATCATATTCCTTACGCATCTTATCGTCTTTTTCCAAGAGCTTAGGATTGCTGCTCATACTGTCTCCTTTCCCGGGGCTCAGCTTTTCTGGCGCTAATGAGCCTGATTGTCCGTTCGCTCTCAGTGTGCACCACAACCAGGAGCAGTTGCCGGACCGATTTTCCGAGGGCGACCCACCGGTCCTCCTCTTGAGAATGCTCCATATCGGGGCGAACCAGCAAGAGGGGATCGCGAAAAACCGTCGCCGCCTCTTCAAAATCTATACCATGCTTCGCCTTATTCAGGTGAGCCTTCATCGGATCCCAGACAATCGACTGGGGCTGCATCTTCATACCCCCACCGGGAACGGCTTGGGGCTGGATTCGTCGGTGTTGGCGGCGGCGCCGGTGCGCCAGCGCTCGAAGCGCCCTTGCAGCAGGCTCATAAGGCCGGTGTACCAGTAGCCGATGACAAACAGAATCAGAAACGGCGCGGTGAAGTAGTTGTGGTTGGAAAAGGTGTAGAGGATGGCGGCGAAGAAGTAGAAGCCGAAGAGGATCTCGATCCAGGGGGCGAGCAGAAGGCGCTTGCGGTACTTGGCGGCCTGGGACTTCTCGCCCTTCTTTGCCACGCGGTACTTGGGGGTGCGGACGAATGCGCTCTTGATGCCGAACAGAGCCTCCATCACCGCCACGGTGTTAGTGACTGTGAGGCCGATGCCCAGGGCCATCAGGAAGGGCAGATAGAGGAAGGTTTTCATCCAGGTCTTGGGGAAGAGTTCGCGCTCGCTCATCAGGTAGAAGACCGCGATGGAGAAGCTGGAGGCGGTGAACAGCGGCACGTCGATGAGCAGCATCTGGAACCAGCCCTGGTAGAAGCGGCAGATCATGGCCGGAATCAGCGCCGCGGACATGATGACCATCAGCGGATAACTCATGTTGGCCGTGAGGTGGTAGACGGCTTCGACCTTGATGCGCCGCGGCACGTCGGCGCGGAAGATCCTTGGCAGCATCTTGATGCTGGTCTGGATGAGGCCCTTGGCCCAGCGCGCCTGCTGGGTCTTGAAGGCGGTCATCTCGATGGGCAGCTCGGAGGGGCACTCGACTTCGGGCAGGTACTTGAACTTCCAGCCGGCCAGTTGCGAGCGGTAGCTGAGGTCGGTGTCTTCGGTGAGGGTGTCGTGCTGCCAGCCGCCGCCATCGGCAATGGCCTGGATGCGCCACATGCCGGCGGTGCCGTTGAAGTTGAAGTAGTCGCCGGAGCGGAAGCGCGCGCCGTGCTCCAGCACAAAGTGGCCGTCGAGCAGGATGGCCTCGATCTGGGTCAACATGCTGTAGTCGCGGTTCATGTGCGTCCAGCGGGTCTGCACCATGCCGATCTCAGGCTCGGCAAAGTGGTGGATGACCTTCATCAGCCAGTCGGTTGGGGGCACAAAGTCGGCGTCGAAGATGGCCACGTACTCGCCCTGGGCGATTTTGAGGCCGGCATCGAGGGCTCCGGCCTTGTAGCCGTGGCGATTTGTGCGGTGAATGTAGACGATGGGGTAGCCCAGCGCCGCGTAGCGCTCCACAATTGCCGAGGCCACCGCCTGGGTTTCGTCGGTCGAGTCGTCCAGCACCTGAATCTCCAGCTTCTCTCGCGGGTACTCGATGGCGCAGACCGCCTCGATCAGGCGGTCGATGACAAACTGCTCGTTGAAGATGGGCAGTTGCACGGTCACCCGCGGCAGTTCTTCGAAGCGGCGGGGCGGATCGGGACGGTAGTTCTTGCGGTGCTTGAAGTAGAGGTAGCACATGGTGTAGCGGTGAATGCCGTAGAGCGACAGAACGATCATCACCGCGAAGTAGGGCAGCAGCACCGCCGCGTCAAAGAGGTTCCAGTGGTAGAGCCCGGTGAAGGTCTGGTCGGTCGTCCGCATCGCCCTCAGGTAGTGGCGCAGGCCGCTTTGGGGCGCAAACGCCAGGTATGCGGCCGCCCGCGACGCCAGTTCCCCAAGCCGGACCTGGAGAAGATCGGCGGCGGGATCGAGACGGGTGACAAGCGCGGCAAGCAGGGCAAGCCTCCACGACCGGGATACCGGCAATTGTAGTCGATGCATGGAGCGGCTGGCCGAGCCGGGAGCGGCTCAATCCGGCCAGCGGATGTGGTCGATCGAGTCCCGGTCGATGCCCATCCGCACCACGTCCTTGCGGGCTTCCGGGTAACCTGCCTTGTCTATCAAGTTGTTCAGGAAGAACTCGGCCAGCCACTCGGGCGAATAGATTTCGACAATGGGCGGAAAATGCACAGGGGGAAGGCGTACATTAGGCGAAGTGGGGATGAGGAACAAACGATGCAGTTGTTGATTGTTGGAGCCGTTGCGGTTCTTGTCGGCGTCTTGTTCGGCTACTGGTTGGGGAAATCCGCAGCACGGGCCGAGAGCCGGCTGTTGCGGGAGGTCGTCGCAGGTCTGGAGAAGGAAAAGGCAGAGCAAGCGACCGAATCGAAGGGGTTGCAAGACCGCGTTACGCAACTAACGGGCGACCTCCGGACCGTAGAGGCGAACGTCAAGGCAGAGAAGGACAAATATGCCCAGATGCAATCCGACATCGAAAAGACATTCGGAGATCTGGCGGCACGGGCACTGAGCGCCAACAATCAGAGCTTCCTGACCCTCGCCAAACAGGAACTGGGCGGACAATCCAACGAAGCGAAGCAGACCCTTGAAGCCAAGGAGTTGGCGATCAAGACCATGCTGGACCCGCTAGGAGCGGCCCTCAAGAGTCTGGATGAGCAGTCCCGCGCCATGGAGGTGCTGCGTTCAGGCGCGTACTCCAAGGTGGAAACCCTCGTCGAGAAAATGCAGCAGTCGATCCCCGCATCCCTTGATGCACTGAAGAACGAGACCGCGCAGTTGATTACGGCGCTGCGTGCTCCAAAGACTCGCGGTAACTGGGGTGAGCTGCAACTGAAGCGCTGCGTGGAGTATGCGGGAATGGTGCAGTATTGCTCGTTCTCCGAGCAGGTTACGGCTCGCGACGAGGACGACAAGATGCTGCGGCCGGACATGACGATTCAACTGCCGAACGGGCGCGAAATCGTGGTAGACGCCAAGACACCCTTGGATGCCTTCCTTGATGCGAGCGGCAATTCCGATCCGGGGGCTCAAAAGCTTCGTTTTGACGTTCATGCGCAGCGAGTGAAGGCGCATCTGAAAGAGCTATCAGGCAAAGCATACTGGAAGCAATTTGAAAAGGCTCCGGATTTTGTTGTCTGCTTCTTGCCCAGTGAGGCGTTATTCAGCGCGGCACTTGAGGCGGATCCATCGCTGATTGAATTCAGCGCGCAGAACCATGTGGTGATGGCGACGCCGACGACCTTGATTGCCCTTCTGCGGGCTGTCGAATTTGGATGGCAGCAAACGGAAATTACGAAGCATGCAAAGGCTATTCACGAGATGGGACGGAAGATTTACGACAAGCTGGTTGTTGCGCAAGGGCATGTTACCAGGCTCGGCAGCGCGCTCGGCAACAGCGTCGATTACTACAACAAGTTTATTGGCACGATCGAAGGCAAGGGCGGCGTGTTTTCTTACGGGCGGCAGCTCGGCGAATTGGCTCATGCCGATGATGAGTTAGCGGAGATAGCGAAATTGCAACCCGAAGTGCGGGAGATGGAGTCGCAAGAGTGGTCCCGGCCGCTGCCGGCCATTTCTCCCG
>JBEKPA010000277.1:0-4879 GCA_049521195.1 Occallatibacter sp. | reverse complement strand
CGGCAAGAGCCTCTTCATCAAGGGTGAGATCACCGGCTCCGAGTCGCTGTTTGTCGACGGCAAAGTCGAAGGCAGCATCAACCTTGCCGGCAACCGCGTCACCATAGGCCGCAACGGCCAGGTCGCAGCCAGCATCGTCGCCCGCGAAATCGTCGTCCTGGGCAAGGTGCGCGGCAACGTCTCCGCCACTGACCGCGTAGACATCCGCGCTGAAGGCTCCCTGAGCGGCGACGTCTCCGCGGCCCGCATCAGCATCGAAGATGGCGCCTTCTTCAAGGGCGGCATCGATATCCGCAAGCCCGAGGGCAAGCCGGGAGCCGTTGCGGCCCAGCCGGCCCCTGAGCCGCCCCGGCCGTTTCAGCCGTAGCTGAACCTCAGGCTTTCTTGGTTGATTGCAAGCGCCCCCGTGTGCTCTGGGGGCGCTTGTGCGTTGCGAATTAGCAATGAAATGAGCCTCTTGCAGAATTCCATAGGGATTGCAAGAAGCGTCAGGGCACGACTTTAGTCGTGCCGAGGATGGGCAAGAATGAAGTTGGGCTTCAGCCCCTGCGTCTTTTGTTCTCATTTATTTGCAATTCCCCAGCGGCTAAAGCTGGAATCAATATGGGGCCATTGGCGGCACCTCTGAAGTCGTGCCCTGACGCATGTCGCAGCTTGAAGCTAATTGTGCGAGAGGCTCAAATGAAAACGAATTGAATATGACTTGCATCTCGAAGCTCGTAACCGATTGAAAAATAAATAGATCGAAGAAAGCGAAATGGAAATGAGCCGAGGTTTGCTATCCCAGCCCCAGCCGCTTCATCGTCACCCTGGGCAGCGCCGATCCGGTCTTCTCCAGAACCCATCCAGCCACCACCAGCCAGACCAGAGTGCCAGCCGCCAGTTCGCCCAGATCGGTCCAGCGGATTTGCGCGGGCAAGCGCGAATAGCCCAGATAACCCAGCAAGCCGCCCAGCCCCCAAACCACCGCCCAAACCGCGGCGCCGCTCGCCAGCGCGGCCAGCAGGCAGCGGCCCAGTTCGGCATAGTCCAGGCTGGCCAGCGAGACCATGCGCCGCCAGTGCAGCAGCACGGCAATGGTCAGGCTTTGCAGGGCGATCCCCAAATTCGAAGCAATCGCCAGCCCCATCGTTCCATACAAGTGGTAAAGCCCGGCGTAGATCGGCCACGAAACCAGGGTCACCGCCGTGCTCGCCAGCATGGGCAGGAAGGTGTTCCCCGCCGCATAGAATGCGCGCGCATAGATGGCCTGCGCCGACCACAGAAACAAGGAGGCGGAGAAGACGGCAAAGTACGCGGCGCACTCGCGCGCGTCGCCGGACGAGAGGTGTCCGCCTGTAAACACCAGATCGATCATCGGCTGGCCCAGCGTTACCATGCCCGCGGCCGCCAGCAGCCCCAGTGCGGCCACGCGCGACACGGCGTCCGCTACCCCGGTGGCAAACTCATAGCGGCGCTCTTGGCTCCACATGCTCGCGAAAAACGGCATGGAAGCCGCGCCCGCGGCCTGCGCCAGCATGGCCATGGGAGCCGTGAAAAGCTGCTTGGCGTAGCTCATCAGCGAGACTGCGCCCTTGGTGGTCGAGGCAAAGTGGAGGATGATCCAGGTATCGGCAGTCACCAGTGAAACTCCGACCATGAGCGGAAGCGACAACCGCACCCAATCGCGCAGCCCCTGGTCGCGCCAGTCGAGAATCGGCCTGTACCGCGTGCCCGCCCGCCGCGCGAAGAACCAGTTCAGCAGGAACGGCCCAAAGAAGGCTCCCGCCACTGTGCCGATGGCCAGCGATGAGACGCCGATTCGCCGCACCAGCAGCAAGCCGCCAACAATGGTGCCCAGGCCATAGATCAGCGGCGCCACCGCCTGCACGCTGAACTGCTTGCGCACCAGCAGCACCGCGCCAAAGACTCCGCCGGCAAAGAAGCACAACTGCGCGGGCAGCAGGATGCGCGTCAGCTTGACGCAAAGCGCGGCCTTGGATGCGTCGAAGCCGTTGAACCACCAGTGGATGTACAGCGGGGCAAAGATCTCGGCCAGCACAATGGCCGCGCCCAGGACCAGGTACATGGTGGTCAGAATCACCGACAGCGAACGCTCGCCCTCGGCCTCGCGGCCCGTTTCACGATAACGAGTGAGGATGGTGACGAAGGTGATGGAGGCCGCGCCGCCGACCAGAAAGTACGAAATCATGTCCGGGAGCACAAAGGCAGCATTCAGCGCGTCGGCATCCATGCCGCGGCCAAAGAGCCAGACGATGTACTGGACGCGCACCAGCCCGACGATCCGCGACAGGAAGGTGGACGCCATCAGCAGGATCGTCGCCGTGAAGACGGTGTGCGCGTGCGAAGGGCGCAGGAGCCGCAGGCCGCGCGCCCACCGCGAACGGGCGCGCCCCAATTCCGAGTCCAGGAGGGGTTCAGTTGGTTGCGATCCTGCCACTGGACTCGATTCTACCGGGCTGGCGAGCGGACGAGACGCCGCTTCGCGAAGTATCCTGTCCGCATGAGGCATTGCATGCAGCGGACCATCGGATTGGGGTTGGCGATTTGGTTAGCTGCTGGCATTTGCGCGGCGGCCCAGGCCATTCACGGCCGTGAAGGCATTACCCTGCCGCCTCCGCCCGCCGTCGAAGCCATCCCCGTCACCGACGACTACTTCGGAACGACGATTCTGGACAGCTATCGATGGCTCGAAGACGGCAAGAGTCCTGAGACGCGGGCCTTTATCGATGCCCAGAATGCCTACACGACTCGCTATCTGAAGCAGGCGCGCATACGGCCCCAGGCGGCGGACGATCTGGAAGAGCTGGAGAACGTCTCGGCCGCGAAGATGCCCTTGCAGCGCGCCAACAGCTACTTCTTCCTCAAGCGGCTGGCCGGCGAGCAGCAGTTCTCGATCTACGTGCGCCGTGGCGGGATGGGTAAGGACGAGCGGCTGATCGATCCGGCACAGCTAAGCCGCGACCCGGAGACATCGGTCACTCTGGAGGACGTCTCCCGCGACGGGACGCTGGTGGCCTATGGGGTGCGGCAGGGCGGAGCGGACGAGACCGCCATATACATCTTCAATGTGAAGACCGGGAAGACGCTGGAGGATGAACTGCCGGCCGCGCGCTATTCTGACGTCAACTTTTCGCCGGATGGGTCCGGCATTTACTACTCGCGCAATAACCAGCAGGGAACACTGCTCTACCTGCACACGCTGGGGACGCGCAATTCACGGGACACGCTGCTGTTTGGCCGCGAGTTTCGCGGGGAGCGACTCGGCGGCGACGACCTTTTTTCCGGCGTGGTGACCGATGACGGCCGTTTTCTTGTCGTAGCCATCTGGCGCGGCGTGCCGGCCCGGCGCGTGGACATCGTTTTTCGCGATCTGACCAAGCCGGGTTCGTTCTTCGAGGTGCTGGTCTGGGGATTGGATTCGCGCTTTGAAGCCATCCGCGCCCAGGGGGCGTGGTATGTGAAGACCGACTACCAGGCTCCGAATGGGCGAATTCTCAGGGCCGATCCCGGCATCCTGCCCGACGTGTGGAAGACGATCGTGCCCGAGGGGCCGGATGCGATCGACGACTGGTCGATTGTGGGCGGAAAGATATACGTGAACCGGCTGAAGGACGCAAAGACGGAGATGGCGGTTTACACGATGGACGGAAAGCCGGCTGGAAAGATCGACCTCGACGGAATCGGGTCGTCCTCGGCCGTCGCGGGCCGGACGACGGATCGCTATGGCTTTTTCAGCTTCGAATCGTTCTTCGTGCCGCCCACCATCTACCGGCTGGATACATTGACCGGCAAGCGCGAGGTCTTTTTCCAGCCCAAGGTTCCCTTCGACTCCAGCCAATATGAGCTGAAGCAGGTGTTCTTCAAGTCGAAGGATGGGACGAATATCCCCATGTTCATCGCCGGGAAGAAGGGCCTGAAACAGGACGGAACCGAGAGGCTGCTAATGACTGGCTACGGGGGCTTCAACCTGAGCATGACCCCGGAGTGGAAGCCGGTCAATGCGTGGTGGCTGGAGCAGGGCGGCTGGTTCGCGTTGCCCAACCTGCGCGGCGGCGGCGAATACGGCGAGCATTGGCACGAGCAGGGAATGTTCGAGCATAAACAGAATGTCTTCGATGACTGGTTTGCGGCAGCAGAGTATCTGACCGTCAACAAGTACACCTCCCCGCAGCGCTCTGCCATCGAGGGTAGGTCCAACGGAGGGCTGCTGATGGGCGCGTCCATCACCCAGCGGCCGGAACTCTTTTCGGCCGTCTGGTGCGGCTATCCGCTGCTGGATATGCTGCGCTTCCAGAGGTTCCTGGTAGGTTCCTACTGGACCACAGAGTACGGCTCGGCGGAGAACGAAAAGCAATTCCCCTACCTTCTTAGATACTCGCCATACCAAAACGTGAAGCCTGCCACGAAGTATCCGGCGGTCATGTTCTTTACCGGCGACAGCGACACGCGCGTGGACCCCCTCCACGCGCGCAAAATGACGGCCCTCCTGCAGTCGGCCTCCTCCAGCGGCCGGCCCATCCTGCTGCACTATAGCGTGGCGGGAGGGCACAGCGGCGGACTGGGCATCGACCGGCAGATCCAGGACGATGCCGACGAGCTTGCCTTCCTTTGGACTGAAACCGCCCAGCCCGCCATCGGCAAGTAGTTCGCCTGCTCACCTTGGACAGGTACTCAGGAACGCCGCTCCACCGTAACCTCATGGCCTTGGTAATCGCTTCCGATAAGGGAGATGCGAGACCCAACCGGCATCCGCCCGCAGGCGATGCCGCTGGCCGCCGCCGCGTCCAACCACCGCGGCGAGAGCGGAGAGGCCGCTTTCTGCGCCTTGCGCCGCCGGAGTGAAGATGCAACAAGAAGCGCTGGAGATCGCCGGGCT
>JBEKPA010000276.1:0-9155 GCA_049521195.1 Occallatibacter sp. | reverse complement strand
GGTTCTTGCTGCCTGGAACGTTGGTGTGGGCCAGCTCGTCCACGATCGCGGTATTGGGATGGCGGGCCAGAATGGCATCCACGTCCATCTCTTTCAGGTTGACGCCGCGATAGGCGATGACGCGCTGGGGCACGATCTCCAGGTCGCGGATGCGGTCCTCGGTATCCTTGCGCCCGTGGCTCTCCACCAGGCCGATCACCACATCCACGCCCTGCTGGTGCTTCATCAGGTAGGCGTCGTTGAGCATGTGGTAGGTCTTGCCCACCCCCGGCGCAGCCCCTATGTAAATGCGCAGCTTGGCGGGTTCCGGCCTGCGTTCCAGTTCGATCTCGGCCATGCTCAGCCCACCTCAACGGTATGACGGACCGCTTCCACTGCCGCCACGGGAAGAGTAAACCGGAAGGTGGTTCCGGCGCCCAGCCGGCTCTCAACGGCGATCTGGCCGCCCAGCGACTCCACGAGTCGCCGCACCAGCGCCAGGCCCAGGCCGGTGCCACTCTCAGAGAATGGATTGAAGCGATCGAAGATGGTGCTCAGCCGTTCCGCCTCGATGCCGCGGCCGGTATCGCGCACGGTGAATTGCACAAACTCCTTGATCTCTTCGGCGGCCAGCAGGATTTCGCCATCGGGCGGCGTGTAGCGAATCGCATTCGACAGCAGGTTGTCCAGGATCGTGCGCAACGCGCGGCGGTCGGCGCTCACGGCAGCCAGATCGGCGTAAGCCTTGATCTCCACGCGGAGGTGCTTCCGGGCTGCCTCGTCGCAAAAGCGGTCGCGCGCCTCGCCTAGGGCCGCAAACGGGCGCAGCCGCTCAAGTTGCAGTTCCCGCTTGCCGGTGTCCAGTTCGGCCACTTCGATGAGGTCGCTCATCAGATCGTCCAGCTTCTCCGACTCCTGGCTGACCTCGGCCACCAGTTCGGCCTGCAGCGGGCGCAACTCCCCGCCAAAGCCCTGGGTCAGCGCGTAGAGCCCGCGGCGCAACTGCAGCAGCGGGTCGCGCAGCTTGCGGCTGGCCACGCTGATGAACTGGGTCTTGAAGCGGTCGGTGTCCTGCAGGCTGGTGACGTCTTCCAGCGTGGTCACAGTGCCCAGCAGCCGCCCTTCGGAGTCGCGCATGGGCGTGGTGCGCAGGCGATAGCTGCGCTCCCGGTTGCCGATGCGCATGGGCAGCATGGCCGCGTCGCCGTCGGCGGCTACCGCCTTCTGCATGGAGACGGCGTCGCGGATGGCGCTCAAAATCTTGTCTCCGCCGGGGGCTTTGGCCAGCGCCATGCGGTCGGTTGCAGCCTCCCCGAGCAGCTCCGCCGCGGATTGGTTCACCTTGAGGATGTGCCCCTTGCCATCGGTCACGATGATGGGCTCGAAGATGGATTGAAGCACGGCGTCGGAGAGTTGAAACTCCATCTGCCGGCGGCCAGCCTCGGAGTCGCGCAGCTCGCGCAGCCGCACCGCGATCCGGTTCAACTCGGCGGCCAGCATGCCGAACTGGTCGCGGCTGCTCCACTCCACCCGGTGCTCCAGGTTGCCCTGCGCAATTCGGCGCGCATCCCGCGCCAGCATGCGGATGGGCCGCAGCACAAAATAGACGGTTCCCAGCTCCACCACCAACGCGCTCAGGATAAATCCATATGCCAACCCCGACTGTCCCGCTGCCTCCAGGGCGCGGTGCGTCGCCGCCACCAGGCCCACCGTGAGGCCGGCAAGCAGTACGCAGCCGAGAATCAGCCGTTGTGAAAGGTTGAGCATGGCCCGGTCTCCGCGCCGGTAGGTGATTGGTCCAAGTGTTCGCAGTGTAACCGGGAGGCCCGGATCAAGAAAAGGCCAAATGGCTCACTCGGCTCCCCTTACCCTGGTAGAAGCAGGCCTGCGAGGCAATACGCCCATTGTCGCGGAAGCCGCCTCAACGCGCAAGGATGCGGCGTTCGGAAGCCGTGGTTTCGGCCAGCCCGCTCCTTGACCGCAATCGGAAGTACCGGCGTTCCCCGCGCCAAGCGGTTTGCCGAATGACCAAGCGACTTCGCGGCAACCGAGAACCGCTGCCGCCGACAACGGCGTTCTTGGGTACTGATCTTGGACCTGGGCGGTTCGCTTTCCCACCCATTCGTGATGAGGCTCCGGAGGAGGGATGGGGCACCCGGTTCATTGACTCGGAGAGGGTGGGCCACCCGCCGATAAAGTAGTAAATAGATACCATAATAGCTATGTAATTGATCTTCCGAGTTTTATTTGGGGCAGTAAGGAACTTCTTGACAAAGGACAGACAATTTGCATATATTTTGCCGCGCGAACTAAAAAAATCGATAAGAGGTTCGCAAGATTAATTCCCCGTCCGGCTTAACCAGCGCCGCCGCAAGACGATGGTGACGGTGCGCTTACTTGGTGAGGCGCGCTGAGCGTGCTTCGCCACTAACCGGGCAAGCGAGAAATCCCTGCCCCCAAAGGGAGAATCTTATGAAGTGTCTTCGCTCACTGTGGATCGCGCCGGCATTGCTGCGGCGCACGACTTTCGCCGGGAACGCGCCGGCGAATTCCGATGCCCAAACGGAACCAGTAGAAGAAGTACGTTCGAAGACAAGGAGGATAGGCATGCTCAGGTTTCATGACAATTTCGTTGTTGCCACTGCCTCTCTTTCGCTAATGCTGGCACTGCTTGTGTCAGCCGCGACGCCAAAGGCATACGCTCAGCACCACGAGAACACGTTTGCCGATTGGTCCACTCCTTTGGTTTATCCCGTGGAGAATACGGGTGCGTATTACCCGGCGCCGAACTTCCCGTCGTTCGGTCAGCTTCCAATCATTCGACCTCTGCCGGACCCGTTCCAGTTCCTCGACGGGTTTCGCGACCCCTGGTTCGCAAGCTGGGAGCGCCGGCGTAACGAGATCAAGGCTGGGATCGAAACGTATGAGATTGGTCCAAAGCCCGATTGTTCGGACTGCACCATTACGGCTAACTACGTGCCGCCGGCGGCAGGATCCAGCACTGGTTCACTGACAGTGGTAGTCACCAGGAATGGGAAATCGCTTACTTTGACGTCAGGCGTTTACATTCCGCAGGGAATGGGCGACGGCCCGTTTCCGGCATTGATCCCCATGGAGATTGCCTCTTTCAGTTTCGGTAGCTTCGGCACCTTTAACTTTCCCCCTCCGACGCCTCCCGATTATGCCAGTCTCCCACCCAGCGTTTTTCAGGGTCTGCCCATTGCAACGGTTGGCTATGTGAGCACCCAGGTTGCCCAATACGCGTTTTTTTCGCCGAGTGACCATACCACGGATCCGTTCTACCAGCTTTACCCTGAGTATTGCGAAGGAATCTGTAGCGGCACAAGTAATCAAGGCGAATACGCCGCCTGGTCCTGGGGAGTGAGCCGGCTGATCGATGGCATGGAGATCGCTACCCACCAGTCCGTGAATCCGCTGCCCATCGACATGAAGCACCTGGCGGTGAGCGGATGCTCCTTTGCCGGGAAGATGGCGCTATATGCCGGCGCCTTCGACGAGCGCATCGCTCTAACCATTGCCCAGGAAAGCGGCGGCGGCGGCGCAACCTCCTGGCGCGTCTCGCACGACATCGAGGCCCAGGGCACTGTGGAAGATGTCGACGACACAAATTATGACTGGTTTGCCGGCCAGATGTACCAATTCGCCGGCCCCAATGTCTACAAGATGCCGGTGGACCAGCATGAGTTGATGGCCATGATTGCGCCCAGGGCCCTGCTGGAAACGGGAAATAGCGAGCAGTACTGGCTGTCGAACGGATCCAATTATGTCGCGTCACGGGCGACGGAGAGGATCTACAACACGCTGGGCATCGGAGACCGGTTCGGCTTCTACCTCGACGGCAACCACGCGCACTGTGCAACGCTGCCCGCCGAATCTCCGGTCATCGCCAGCTTTGTCAATAAGTTCATGCTCGGGCAGGAGACGGCCAACACGGATGTTCACGTCTACCCGAATCCCGCCGACACGACCGACTACGGGTACCCCATTGTGGTCTATGGCGGCAACTACGCATACTATTTTCCAACCGTGAATTATCGGCGCTGGACGGATTGGTGGGGAAGCGACAATCCGCAATTTCCGGATGATTGGAACACCGGCGGAACAGTCATTCTCTCCCTGGACAGTTTTCCTGGACCTATGGGATTCTTCGGTTTTCCGGGATACCCATGGATCGACTCCGGCGACACCGTTGAGGGAGGCTACGAGTTGATGCAGGGCGGCAATCACCCGGCATCGACAGTATCCGCAGCCGGTAGCAACAGCTGGCTTCCATCAAGCAATCCGTCGAGCCCGCTGGTCTTTCAGGGCTCGACCACAGCCACCCCTCCCACTGGAGTTTCGGCCTGCGTTGCGGGTCGTGCGACTCACGCCTACTTGAGCGCCACGGGATTATCCGAAGGCGGCGACGGCAACCCTGGAGGACCTGGATTCCTCACCACCGACGTCACCGATCCTCTCAATCTGAGGTTCCACATACTCGACAGCAATAACAGCCAGGGCACCGGCTACAGCCCGCCGGTATCCATTAACTGGGACCCGCTTACTTCGGCGGATAGCACCAACCAAAACCCGGTTCCATAGTGGCGTGCCGGGAAGTCGCGCGGGGCGGGTTTTGCAGGCCCGCCCCGCACCTCTGTTTGCAATCGTGATCACGGTGTCCTTCGCTCGAGATCATCAGGAGGCCGGCTCGGTTGATGCCCTTCTTCGGATTACTGGTGGTTGACCGCCCTCTGGAACCTCAATTCCACCTCCTCATTTCTCGTAAGTCGCTAAGGATGAGTAGTTTAAGAATTCAACCTATTGACTGACTTGTAATCAATACCGGCAGCCTTCAGGGTGTTTTTCGCCTTCCTAACCTGACCTTGCCATCGTTTCGGCCGCACTTCACGGAATCCGGCAGACTGCCAGCGCCTCGTTGTGCCAGAGGCAATCCAGCCCCGGCGGCGCGGGATAGGAGACCAGCGCCCAGTCCACGCCGAACTCCGCCTTCAGCCGCTCGAAGTCCGCAATCTGGAAGCGCGGCCAGCCGGCCTGGGCCAACTGCTGTTGCTGCCAGGCGCGGGCAAGGCTGGGCACCTGCGCCGCCACCGCTGCGTCCTTGTAGCCATCGGACAGTTGGCTGCGCTCGGCCAGCGCGCGAAAGCTGTGAAAGCCTTCGCCCGGCGCGGCCAGATACTGGGGGTCTAGGGCGAAGTATGCGCCGGTTGGGGTATTCCGGCTGATCCACGCAAAGGCCTGCAACCAGGGGTTGGCGCTGGCCAGCCCCGGAAGTTCGAGGTGTGCGCCGGTGTCGATCAGCTCACATTGCACCAGGAACATGCCACCGTTGAAGACCAGCAGATAGACGGCCCAGCGCCAGACCCGCCGCTGGAGCAGGGAGCGGCCCAGAAATCCGCCCGCCGCCAGGGCCATGAAGATGTAAACCAGTTGCAGATAACGCATAGGTTGCAACGGAGCGAGCCGCTCCAGCGAGTTGGGCACAAGCATGGCCATGGCCACAAGCTGCTGGAAGACGCCATAGGCAAAGACGGCCAGGGCAAAACGCGCCAGCCGGACTTCGCCGCGCTTCCGCGCCACGCGCCAGAGCAGCCAGAACAAAAACAGCGGCGCCAGCGCGCCCAGCCACTCATACCAGGTCCAGCGGTAGAGGAAGAAGTAGTTCTTGGTATGCAGCGCCTGACGCCAGGCGGGCGAAGCCGGCGCGAAGACCCAGCCCAGTGGCAGTGGCACAGCCGCAGCCAGCGAGCCTTCCACGGCGCGCAACTGGAACCCATCTGGCCGCGCCAATGCCAGCGCTTCGCAGACGCAAAACGAGATGCCGAACGCGGCCATGATGGGATGCAGCAGCAAAGCCAGCGCCAGAAGCGGAATGGCCTGCCAGCGTCTTCCCTCCAAAATCCGCGAGACGGCCATGAGGATGAGCGCCGTCGCCAGGTTGCGAGGATGCAGATGCTGGTCGGCGATATTCAAGGCCGTCCCCGCCACCGGCAGCGTGAACATGGCTGCCACCGTGGCCACGGCTCCCCATTGGGCGGACCTCCCGGCGAATAACTGCCCGGCGATCCTGCGTACGGCCCAGAGGATGAGGAAGAGAGCGGCAAATTGCCAGAGCAACTCCGCCCAGGCCAATGGCACCCCGGTCCACTGAACGAAGCGGGCCATCCAGCCGTCGAAGAAGGACGCTTGCAGTTGCAGCCTGAAGAACTCCGAATCGTGGGGGAAAAGAGCGGGGTTGAGGTCGGCCTTCACTGCGGCCAAATAGACTCCATCGTCTTCCAGGCCGGGGTGGTAGCCCATCACCAGAAAGCCGAGCACCGTAAACAGCAGGATGCCCAGGGATTCAGTCCATGCGCGCTTGATCGGCAAACGGAGCTTCTCCGCTTCGCAACCCGGCGGTCCTTCCAGGGAGAACTCTGCATTCGATGGCATTCTTCCGCGCTAGCTCCAAGGGCGATGGCAGCACCTTAACATTAGACGACTCCCCTGGTATCCAGAAGAACGCCAGCCGAAGGATTTTGCTCTCCCGGCCTTGAGCGCCGTATACACTTAGCGAAGCAAACATGCCGTCCGCACCGATAAAGCCGTCCTCCACGCAGGTTGACACAGCGGCAGACTCCTCGCTGCCTGCAGAGGGGCGCGCCGGGAGCGTCCCGGAAAAGCTGGCTCTGGTGATTCCCACGCTTTGCGAAGCCGAGAATATCGGCGGCTTGCTCCGCCATGTGCGCTCCGTGCTCGATCCCCTGAACGTTCCCTACGAGATTCTGGTTGTGGACGACGACAGCCCCGATGGGACCGGCGCCGCAGTCTCGGCTATCGCGCTCGCAGATTCGCGCGTGCGCCTGCTCGTCCGCAAGGGGGAGCGGGGCTTGTCCGGAGCGGTACTCCATGGCTGGGAACATACGGATGCCGCGATTCTGGGCGTGATGGATGCCGACTTACAGCACCCCCCGGAGTTGTTGCCGCAATTGCTCTCGGCCATCCGCGAGGGAGCGGACATTGCCATCGGCAGCCGCTACACGCCGGGCGGCGACCTGGGCCAATGGAATCCAGTCAGGAAGCTTCTGTCGGCCGCCGCCGTCTGGGCTACCTGGCCGATCCAGCGGCCAGGCATTCGCGCCCGTGATCCGATGACCGGCTTCTTCCTGGTCCGCCGCGAATGCGTCGAGAAGGTTGCATTTCAGCGAACCGGCTTCAAACTGCTGCTGGAGGTGCTGGTGCGCGGGCGCATCCGCTCGGTCGCGGAGGTTCCGTTCGCCTTCGGCCTGCGCTACCGGGGCGCCAGCAAAGCCAACTTCAAGGTCGCCTGGGACTATGGGCTGCTGCTGCTTAGGCTCTATGCCGCGAGATTCGGCCTGGGGCGGCGCGCCTGAAGGCTCGATAGTCGTCTCGAACTCTACAGCGCCGGCAGAATCATCCGCAACACGAGAAATCCAGCCACGCCCGCAAAGAAGACCAGCGCCATGCGAATCCCCGGCTCGCGGTTGACCTCCGGCACCAGGTCGGTGGCGGCCACGTAGAGCGCAACGCCGGCTGAAAGGGGCAGCCCAAACGGCAGCCAAGCGGGAACCAGCTCGATCACCAGCACGCCGGCCAGGGTGGCCGCGGCCAGCGCCACAGCCGAATAGAAGGCCGCGGAACGGGTGCGCCCGCTGGCCAGCATGACACTGGCCATGGTGAAGCCCTCCGGCGCCTTGTGCAGCAGAATCGCCAGAAAGATCAGCCAGCCCAGCCAGTTTGTAACCAGGAAACCCGAGCCGATGGCGATGCCGTCGAAGAGCGCATGAAGGCTCAGGCCCGCCAGTACCGAGTTGCCCGTGTGCCGGCTGACAAACTCGCCCGGATGCGTCTCCTCGCCAAAGTGGAAGTGGGCGTTGATGGTGTGCTCCAGCAGATGCACCACGCAATAGCCGGCCATAATCAGCACCGGCCCCAGCCGTGGGCTGAGGCGCAGGCTCTCGGGCGTCATCTCGATGAGCGCAGTGGCCATCAGGAAACCGGCTCCCAGGGCCACAAAGTAGCGCAGGTAGCGCTCCACGCCGCGCGCGCGCACCAGGACCAGCCCACCGGCCACGTCGGCCAGCGCGGCTATTGTTCCGAGAATCAGAGAGAGTTTTAGCAATTGCGTACCATGTTGCTACGAGAACGAGAGATCGAGCTACACTTTACTACTAGAGGATTCATCGCGGAAACTCTTCAATCATTCTGAATATCTCAAGCTGCGGATCCCATTCAAAACTTCGATAGACCTTCACAGACCTTTTCGTGTGAAAAGTCTTGTCAGCAGTATCAGATTCCCTCTCGACCTTGATATTCCGTGTCTCCTCAATGAACTGCAGAGCGTCCGCACACCCGGAGCATTTAGAGAACTTGAACACGCTGGTCTCTTCGTCATTGAATATAATGGGGACACCCTTTTCAAGAGTATGAATGTCAACGGTGAGAGACTCCGGCTGGTCAAATACAACCTCTAACCTGCCTCTTTGGAATTTGAAGATGGTCATATTCATCTGCAACAATCCGGATCCCTCGTCCGCCATGACGTTCGATGCAATGATTTCCTGCTCACCAGCATTGACAAGGCTATCAATCCTGATGGTGGGATAGGCGAATTTTGCCCAGAGGCTAATCGCTTTGTAGGCGATCCATGCGTTTCGTTCCTTGATAACCGGAATGATGAAGAGGGTTTGACATGATTCCGAATTCACAACCAGAATGGCCGATTCCTTATCTTTCGCGAGTGAGGCCGGCTTGGCCTCGACCTTATCGAATTCCTCGTAGCATGGCTTAGAGAGGGTCCAGTCAACAATGCCAAGAGAATCGACGACGTTCTTTCTAATGCTGGCGTCTTTGGATTCTAGCCTCCGGACTAAATCCTCCGTCGAAGCATAGGAATTTGCGACTGCATGATCGCCATGCTGCCCGATCGCCACTGAGCTTGCCAGCACAAACAAGATTGCTGCAAAGCGCGCTCTCATCATCAAATCTCCGCTTAAGCAATACTGCTGCTCTACTGGTGCGTCTCACCCGCTGTGCCTGATGTTGAGCACATCCCCGTCGCGCACGATGTACTCCTTGCCTTCGAGGCGCAGCGTGCCCTTGGCTCGCGCCGCCGCCTCGGAACCCGCGGCCAGCAGGTTGTCCCAGCGTATGGTCTC
>JBEKPA010000275.1:0-4956 GCA_049521195.1 Occallatibacter sp. | reverse complement strand
ATCCGCCATTACGTGATCAGCGGCGCTGCAAATGTAGAAGATGTGCTGGCCGTGGTACGGCTGGCGCGGCTGGGCGGCGTAAAGGTGGAAGGCGCGGGCGAAAGTCTGGGGCTTGACCCCGGGCTCATGCCGGTTCCGCTCTTCGAGTCAATCGAGGATTTGCGCAACGCACCTGCGGTTTGCCGCGAGCTTTGGAGCCGGCCGGACTACCGCCGGCTGCTGGAATCCTGGGGTAACTGGCAGGAGATCATGCTGGGCTATTCCGACTCGAACAAGGACGGGGGCATGCTGACCTCGACGTGGGAGATCTTCCGCGCGCATCGCGATCTGCACGTCGTGGCGCGCGAGGCCGGCATCAAGCTGCGGCTCTTCCACGGGCGCGGCGGGACGGTGGGCCGGGGCGGCGGACCCACCCATCGCGCTATCTTCGCGCAGCCCATGGACGCCTTCGACGGCCAACTGCGCATCACCGAACAGGGCGAGGTGCTGAACTTCAAGTATGCCGACGAGGTGCTGGCCGAGCGCAACCTGGAGCTGATGATCGCGGCTTCGCTGGATGCGCTGGCGCGCCCCAACGCGCGCGACCCGGAGGGGCACTTCACCGGCGTGCTCAAGCCCGAGTGGGAGGCAGCCTTCGACGAACTTTCGTCGATTTCCTACGGCTACTATCGCCGGCACATTCTCGACGATCCCGGCGTGCTGGCCTACTTTGAGCAGTCCACTCCGGTGGGCGAGCTGGAGAACGCCAAGATCGGGTCGAGACCCTCGCGGCGGAAGGAGTCCCACTCACTTGCGGACCTTCGCGCGATTCCGTGGGTTTTCGGTTGGACGCAGTCGCGGCTGCTGGTCCCGGCGTGGTTCGGCGTGGGCTTCGCGGTGGAGCAGTATCTGGCCAAGCCGGGCGCACTCGACTTGCTGCAAACCATGGCTCGCGAGTTCCCGCTCTTCATTGATCTGGTGCGCAACGTGGAACTGGCGCTGGGCAAGGTAGATCTGGCTACGGCGCGCCTTTACTCCTCATTGGTTGAGGACGCGCAAGTCCGCGAGCGCGTTTATGGCCTGTTTGAATCCGAGTTCCATCGCGCCGTCAGCGCCGTGCTGGCAGTCACCCGCCAGACCGAACTGCTCCAGTCCAACCAGGTGCTGGCCCACTCCATCAAGCTGCGCAACCCCTACGTCGATCCCATGCACCTGATTCAGGTGGATATGCTGCGACGGAAGCGCGCCGGCGAGGATACGCCTGAGGTCAATCGCGCTATCGCCGCGACGATCAGCGGGATTTCGGCGGGGTTGAGGAATACGGGGTGAGCTTTATTGCCGATTGGCGGCTGGAGACGGCTTGCCGGATTCACCGCGGTTTGTCTGGCGATCGATCTCGGCAAGGGCAACGCTGAAATACTCAGCGGCCGCCTGAACAAGAAGCTGGGGATCTTTCTTGGAGCAGTACTCAAAGATTCGAAGCCCCATTCCGCTTTCATCCGGCGAAACGCGGGGAAAGTTTATGCGCGGGCCGGACCCGCCACCGGGCGACTTCGTCACCTCGATCGCAAAGAGTTCATTGAATTCGGACTCGTCCATCTCGCCGCCGAACCATTGCGTCCTCGGTTCGAGGTATACGTCGAAGCCGGGGAATGGCCAGTAGGGGTTGTCGGTCCGGCTACCGTAAGGCGCGTGCTCGCCTTGAGCGAGAATGAACTTCTTGATTCGAACGAAATTCGCGACCGTCAACACCGGGTTGGAACCATCGGGGACGACGGTTGTCGAAATCTCGACCCCGGCCCCGCGAACCTGCCAGCCGAGGGCCAACGCCAGAAAGACAGTTCCTCCGATCAAGGCGCTCATCGCTTTCTCCAACTTAACTCTCATTTGTACTCGCTCCACCCGCAGGTGGCGCAACTCGACAGCGCAGTTCCCGAGGGGCGGAGAATCTTTTCTCCTGCCTCCCTTGCCTTAACGAGGACTTCGGGGCTACTCTATGTTCATGCGTCGATGTCGCTAACACCGTCCTGGTGACAGCCCGATGCGGGCGTGCGCTTCATCCGCGTGCGTTAATCCCCAACCTTACAGCTCCACCGTCAACTCAAGCCCGTGAAAACTGAGGATATGGGCCTTTGGCCCCGAAAAAGGAGATCATCATGGCGCGCATTGCCGCGGATGTAACTGAAATCATTGGCCGCACCCCGCTGGTGCGGCTCAATCGCATAGCGGCTGGACTGCCCGCTACCGTCGTAGCCAAGCTGGAAAGCCAGAACCCCGTCAGCAGCGTGAAAGACCGCATCGGCTTCGCCATGATCGACGCCGCCGAGAAGGCGGGCAAGATCGAGCCCGGCGAAACCGTGCTCATTGAGCCGACAAGCGGCAACACCGGCATCGCGCTGGCCTTTGTGGCCGCCGCCAAGGGCTATCGGATCATTCTCACCATGCCGGAAACCATGAGCCTGGAACGGCGCACGGTGCTGCTGGCCTTCGGCGCGGAGATCGTCCTGACCCCCGGACCAAACGGGATGAAGGGCGCCATCGCCAAGGCCAACGAAATCCTGGCCAAGACACCCAACGGATACATTCTTCAGCAGTTCGATAACCCCGCCAACCCCGCCATCCACTTCGCCACTACCGGCCCCGAGATATGGAACGATACCGACGGCAAGGTGGACATTCTCATCAGCGGCGTGGGCACGGGCGGCACCATCACCGGCGTAGCCAAGTACATCAAGCCCTTGAAACCGGGGTTCAAGGCCATCGCCGTCGAGCCGACCGACAGTCCAGTGCTCTCCGGGGGCAAGCCGGGACCGCACAAGATTCAGGGCCTCGGCGCGGGGTTCGTGCCCGGCGTGCTCGACATGAGCCTCGTGGACGAGGTCGTCCAGGTGACCAACGACGAGTCCGTCGCGGCGGCGCGCAGGCTGCCGCTTGAAGAAGGGCTGTTTGTGGGCATCAGCTCGGGAGCGGCAGTTGCCGCCGCGCTCAAGGTGGCCGCAAGGCCGGAGAACGCCGGCAAGCTGATCGTGGTGGTCCTGCCCGACTTCGGAGAGCGGTATCTCTCCAGCATTCTCTTCGAGTCGCTGCGGCAAAAGGCCCTGGCATTGCCCGCCGAAGCGATTGCGGTATAAACGTAAAGGGACTAAGGGATTAGGGACTAAAGGATTTAGGGAGACATCCTCTCTCGGATCGTCGTTCTTACTCGCTGCTCCCTATTCCCTGAGTCCCTAGTCCCTTAGTCCCTCAGTCCCTTATGTCTTTGTACGCCCGAATTCGCGACGACCTCAACTCCGTGCTGGAGCGCGACCCGGCCGCGCGCTCCCGGCTGGAGGTCTTTCTCTGCTATCCCGGCCTGTGGGCGGTGTGGATTCATCGCATCTCGCACGCACTTTGGCGGGCGAAACTGCGCCTGCCGGCGCGGCTGCTCTCGCAGGTGGGCCGCTTCTATACCGGCGTGGATATTCATCCCGGCGCGACGTTGGGGCGGCGGCTGTTCATCGATCACGCCACTGGCGTGGTGATCGGCGAAACCGCCATCGTGGGCGACGATGTGACCATGTACCAGGGCGTGACCATGGGAGGCACCGGCAAAGGCCACGGCAAGCGCCATCCCACCGTCTGCGACAACGTATTCATCGGCAACAACGCCAACCTGCTGGGCGACATCACCATCGGCGAGAACTCGCGCGTGGGCGCCGGCTCCGTGGTGCTCTCCGACGTGCCACCCGATTCCACCGTCGTCGGCGTTCCCGCGCACATCGTCTACCGCAACGGCGAGCGCGTGCTCATTACCGATCCCCACGACATCAAGGACCCGCTCTCGGACGCGCTGATCGCGCTGTCGGCGCGCGTGGAGGAACTGGAAGAACACCTGGGCGGCAAGCCCCGTCCGGCCGAGCAGTTCACCGCCGAAGCCGCGGAACGCGAAGCCTACCGCGCAAAGCTGGAGCGCATGAGGCAGTATGTCTCCATGGGCGAGGGCATCTAGCTCTCACCGACTCCGCCTGACCCGGACACCCCGAATCTCGCCCTCGCCAGACCCGCGACGCTTTACGCGAAGGACTGTTTGCAACAACTGGCTTCATGCCGATCTTGTCTCGCAGGCTTCGGCGGCTTCTCAGGTCCGAGAGTCCGGACCTGGGGCACCCAGAATCTCGTGCGGGGACATGGGCCACCCGCCAAGTGACCGCGACCTAGGCAGTGCCCACATATCCAGCGCTTGCATAAACAATCATGGAACATTTCGGTAATCTCGACACGCTTGTGGCCTTCGCTGCAATTCCAAACCGGATAAAACCAGCCAAAACCATAGGGAACACTTCATTCTTTACAGGAATGAGCATCTATAGTACAATCTTCTTAGATTCTGGTATGATCGGAGATCCGATGGTCAGAAACGGCAAGTCAAGTCCGGCAGTCGCGCCAGCGACTCAGCGAAAGTACGTCAGTCAAACTGAAGTCCCCAGCAGCACGCTCCAGCGAGCGTTACGGATACCTCAGGCGATCGCGGACAACTACGGGTACAAAGCCACCTCGCCTTTGCAAGTGGCGGTCGCGTTGGATGTTCAACCGACTTCAAGCAGCTTCAAGATGCTCACCGGGGCAGCGATCGCCTACGGTCTTACGTCCGGCGGTTATAACGCCGACACCATCTCGATCACGCCCCTCGCGATGCGGGTTGTACGACCGACCACCGAAGGCGACGACACTGCAGCAAAGCGCGAGGCGTTCCTGAAACCTCGCGTGATTCGGGAGTTCCTTCAGAAGTACGATCGGGCGCCAATCCCAAGAGACGACATTGCGCGAAACGTGTTGATGGAGTTCGGAGTGCCGACCGATCGCGCAACAGAAGTACTTAACCTGATAGTCGAAGGCGCGAGAGAACTTGGTTTCCTTCAGCAGATAAAGGATCGGACGTATGTGGACCTCTCCAGTGCGAAGGCACCCATCGAGAGCAAGCCCACGGAGATCGCGCCG
>JBEKPA010000274.1:0-4991 GCA_049521195.1 Occallatibacter sp. | reverse complement strand
CTTTGACGGTCGAATTCACCAGGATACCTCCTTCCCAGCGGGGGAGAAGCCGCTCACTTGACCTCCAGCACCGCCCGCATCATCCCTTATAGACGTTCGCACGTTCCTTTAAGTCACAGAAAAAACGCGATGCCTTGACGGCAGACACTCACACCTCGCCGCCTGGATGAGCAGTAACTCAAATTGTACTCCCAAGCCTGGCAACCTGAAACAATCCGGCCGCCGATTTGTCGCCGGCCTCCGCGCCGTTACCCGTTTCCGGAAGTCTTGCTCTGGGAAGGATCGTGGCCTATTGCCTCCGGAGTGGCTGCCTCGAGTGGGCTCGCCGCCACTTGGATTCCCTCCTCCGGCTCCAACTCCACGCCCTGCATCCACAGGATGCGGCCGCCCGCCTCGAGTACCGGCCAGAGCGCCCGCCCGGTGCCGGTCACGCGCAGCCGCTCCAGCACTTCCTTCACCTTGCGCTCACCGCCGGAGTGGCGCAGCTTCACCCGGTCGCCCGGCCTCCAGTTGCGCAGCGTGACCGCCTGACCGGTCTCCTGCGGACTGGAAATCTCGATTCGCAGTCGCAGACCGAAGGCCGGAGCCACAATTTCGCCCGGAATCGTCCCGCTGTACTCGGGCGTCATCTTGTTCGCTTCGGCGGCCGTCCCCATCCGCAACCGCAGCTCCCGCGGAGTTCGCTCGGCCCGCAGTCGCTGGGCCAGCTCGCACCTCTGCCCGGCCCGTCCGGTAAGCGCCAGCGCCCTGAGCGCCTCGGTCGACAGAAAATCCGGCGCCGCGCCCAACTGCCCTGCCGCATACCGCAGCAACCTCCTCTGCACCGCCGGGGCCAGCGCGGCCAGCCTGGTCACATCCAGCCCCAGGCCATCCCCAGCGGCGCGTCCCCCACCCCGAACCGGGCGGCCCGGCAACAGCAACTGCCCCGCAAGCCGAGCCATCTCCCCCTGCCACCACGCCTCCTCGTCGCGAGCCAGCGCAGCCATCTGCGCCAGATGCTCGCGCAGCCGCGGATTCCACCCCTCCAGCAGCGGCAGAAGCTCGTGCCGCAGCCGGTTGCGGGTGAAAGTCAGATGACGGTTCGAAGAGTCCTCTCGCCACTCCTGCCCCAATTCGTGCAGATACGCCTCCACCTCGACGCGCGTCGCAATCAGCAGCGGACGCAGAATCCGTCCCTCTTTGAACTCGACCGCCGGATGGATGCCGCTCAACCCCTCGGTCCAAGCGCCACGGAGGAACTTCCCCAGCACGGTCTCCGCCTGGTCGTCGCGGGTATGAGCCGTGGCCACAGCCTCCACCTCGCCCGAGGCCATCAACTGCCGGAACCACCCGTAGCGCAGCCGCCGCGCCGCCTCTTCGATAGTTTCTCCGCGTCTCCCGGCCTCGACCGCCGTCTCCACCCGCGTCTCGTGAAAAGCCAAGCCCAGTCCCGCCGCCAGCGCACGGGCAAACTCCAGGTCGAGGTCGGCCTCTTTGCCGCGCAGGCCATGGTGCAGGTGCGCGGCATGAAGCACCAGCCCCAATTCGCTGCTCCGCTCCACCAGGGCGCGCAGCAGGGCCACAGAGTCCGCGCCGCCGGATAAACCCACCGCAAGCCGCAGACCGGGCTTGAGTAGCGTCGCGTCGATCGGCAGCCTCGGCGGCAGCGTTGCGGGCTTCGTTACGGAAGGCTTTCGGCGCATCCCCAAATGATACGGTTCCGGTGCGGCGTTGCGCTGAATGATTGCTCATTGGAAAGTCACGAGCTGGAGAAACCTAGATGCCCCGTGCCCCATCCTTGCGTCCGCCGCGGCGGATTCCGTCGCAAGGGTGGGAGACCACGAACCCAGATAGATGCTTTCTTGCAATTCCTGTTCCATCCAAGGCTCCGCCGTTGTATACTCCACCCGTCATGCAAGTTTTCGTGATTCTTCCCGCAGCGGGGCTGGGCACGCGAATGGCCGGCCCGCAGCCCAAGCAATTTCTCGCTCTCAACGGCCTGCCCATCCTGATTCATTCGCTGCGCGCCTTTGCCGCGGTGGAGAGGGTGACGGCGATTTTCGTGGCCGTGCGCAAGACGGAGATCGAGCGCGTCAAGGCCCAGATCGCCGAGTACGGCCTTGCGGGCCGCGCGCAGGTCGTCGAGGGCGGCGACAGCCGCCAGGAATCGGTCTCCCACGCCCTGGCCGCTCTGCCTGCCCAGCCCGACGACATCGTGCTGGTCCACGACGCCGTGCGCCCGCTCATCGACGCCGCCACCATCGACCGCACCATCGATGCGGTGGCCAAGTTCGGCGCGGCCATCGTCGGCCTGCCGGCCGTGGACACCATCAAGCAGGTCGAGCGCACCGCCCATGGCGCCCTCATCACCTCCACCATCCCCCGCGAGGTCGTCGTGCTGGCGCAGACCCCGCAGGGCTTTCGCTACGGGCTGCTGCAACAGGCCTTTGCCGAGGCCACCGCCGACGGCTTCATCGGCACCGACGAAGCCGCGGTCGTGGAACGCGCCGGCCTTCCTGTAGCCGTAGTTCACGGTTCTCAGGTTAATCTGAAGATTACCCAGCAAAGCGACCTGGAGTTGGCTGAGTTTTACCTCCGCCAGCGCGCTCGATGAAAACGGCTGGATGAAACAAAATGCTGTCATCCTGAGCTTCGGGCGCCACGGCGGCCGAAGTCGAAGGACCTTAGGTTGTTTTTCCTGGGTGGTCCAACCGGAACGTAGCTCGGCACCGATAGGCTTCAAAGAACAGGCACGGTAATCATGGAAACACGGATCGGATTTGGCTACGACTCGCACGTCTTCACTAGGGGCGTGCCCTTGCGCATCGGCGGACTAACGATCGACCACCCCGTAGGCCTGGCCGGTCACTCCGACGGCGACGTGCTGCTGCACGCCATCACCGACGCCCTGCTGGGCGCCGTGGCCGCCGGCGACATCGGCAGTTTCTTCCCTCCCAGCGATCCCCGCTGGAAGGACGCCGACTCGGCCATCTTCATCAACCTGGCTCTCGAAGAGCTGCAAAACGCCGGCTTCCGCATCGTCAACATCGACACCACGCTCATCCTCACCGCCCCCAAGATCTCGCCTATCGCTCCCGAGATTCGCGCCCGCGTCGCCGACATGCTGGAGATCGACATCGACCAGGTGAGCATCAAGGCCAAGACCCCCGAGGGCCTGAACCTCGACCAGGTCGCCCAGTGCCACGCCGTCGCCCTTGTCGAGCGCATGGTCGAGCCAGACGACCTGAAGAGCATGAGCGAAGTCATTGAAAGCCAGCGTCAGCTTGAAGACGTGGTCGAAGACCTGCTCTCCAGCGTTCATGGCATCCCCAAAAAGCGTGCCGCCGAACCCGTCTACGACACTGAGGACATAACGTAAAGCAGGGCATGAGGATCAAGGATCTGGGGCTCCGGCTACCCGACCCCTGTTCCCTGTTCCCTGTTCTTTATCGCATTCAGCTTCGCCCGGCTTCCCTGGGAAGGCGGAGAACCGAGAGCGGGAAGCTTTGGGCCGAAGGCCGAGACCTAACGCACCGCGGGTGCGGGGACGGCTGGCCCGGTCAAGCCGCACTCGGCGTTGCGGACCGACGTCGTCAGCCGCGGTTTATCCATCTCCCTTTTCACTCTGGCCACAATCTCCCTTTCCAGTTCCTTCCGGCTTTTCTTCGTCATGACGAAACTCCCTTGAGCGATAAGTGGAGTGGCGGGCGGTTCGCCGGCGCCGAGGGACGACCGCATCGGCAATAACTTCAGATCGGGTTTTGAACAATGACCCATGATCTCTGCCCTCAATTGCTGGCCGGATCGTATCCCCGCAGAGGCTCCAGCTTGAGCGCGACCAGAACCTCCAGCAGCGTGGCGGAGTTGCGGACGCTTCCCGAGAGAATGGAGAGCGCCTCCGAGATGGGAGCGTGTTTCCCGGCCAGCACATCGAGACTGTCGCTTACTTTGTGGAGCTTCCTGGCCTCTTGCAGAATCGCGGTCGCGGGCATGGGACACTCAGCCTTCCGGGAGGGGCATACAAGAAGCTCGAGTGGCCTTTGGAACGACCGCGCCGCCGCTTCACTGTGCACCATCGTAGATGCGTCTTGGGTCAGCGTCTGTTCACATTGGATCAACGCGAGCACCGCCCGGCGCCGCGGTCTGGGACATTCAGCATTGGGGACGCTCTGTCACGGCAAAAAGCCCCTCGCCGCTGATACAATTTCGGGCATGGAAACCATCCAGTACAACCTGCCGCAATCCCGCATTCCACTTGCCTGGTACAACATTGCCGCCGACCTGCCCAAGCCGATGGCGCCGCCGTTGCATCCCGGCACGCTGCAACCCATTGGTCCCGCCGACCTGGCCCCGCTCTTTCCCATGGCCCTGATTCTTCAGGAAGTCAGCACGGAGCGGGAGATCGAGATTCCCGGCGAAGTGCGCCAGATCTATGCCCAATGGCGTCCCGCGCCGCTCTATCGCGCCCGCCGCCTGGAGCAGGCCCTGGATACGCCCGCCCATATCTACTACAAATACGAGGGCGTCAGCCCCGCCGGCTCGCACAAGCCCAACACCGCCGTCGCCCAGGCCTACTACAACAAGAAGGAGGGCACCAAGCGGCTCTCCACTGAGACCGGAGCCGGCCAGTGGGGGTCGGCGCTGGCCATGGCTTGCGCCTTTTTCGGTCTGGAATGCAAGGTCTACATGGTGCGCGTGAGCTATGACCAGAAGCCTTACCGCCGCGCCATGATGGAGACCTTCGGCGCCAGCGTCACCGCCAGCCCCAGCAACGAGACGGCGTCGGGCCGCGCCATTCTCGCCCAGCATCCCGACTCCAACGGGTCTTTGGGAATTGCAATCTCAGAGGCTGTGGAAGTGGCCGCGAAAGACCCCAATACCAAGTACGCGCTGGGCAGCGTATTGAATCACGTGCTGCTGCACCAGACCGTCATCGGCCTGGAAGCCATTGAGCAGATGGCGCTGGCCGGCGATGACCCGGACGTTGTGATTGCCTGCGCGGGCGGCGGATC
>JBEKPA010000273.1:0-6394 GCA_049521195.1 Occallatibacter sp. | reverse complement strand
TCATAGCCGCCGAGACCTGGGCCGCGCCGGCCGCCGCGCCGCCAGCCGAGCCGAGCCGAGCCGCCAGCTTGCGCGCCCGCAGCAGCACCGACTCCAGCGCATAGACCTGCATGATCATGTCGGCCAGGTCTGCCATCACCTCCTGCTGTTCCTGCAACCCGGTCATGAACCGCTGGCTGGCCACCCCGGCGGCAAAGAGCGCAATCTTCTTTACCGCCGCCAGCACCTCGGCCTCGCGTACCAGCGGCTCGTCCGCATCGAAGCCGGCGTCGAAGCTGGGCGGTTGCGTCACCTGATCCATGACGCTCTTGATGGCCCCAAGCAGCGGAAGCTGCCCGCTCAGCGCCCGCTTCATCAGCCAGCCGGTAATGATCAGCCGGTTGATTTCATTGGTGCCCTCGAAGATCCGGTTGATGCGCGCATCTCGATAGGTGCGTTCCGCCGGGTACTCCTCGACGTAGCCGTAGCCGCCCATGGTAGCGATCAGTTCGTCGGCCACCAGGGTAAGCATCTCGGAGCCGTAGACCTTGACGATGGAGCACTCGACGGCGTACTCCTCGATGCGCTTCCGCGCCTGCTCGGGAGTGGGTTGGCCGAGGCCCGTGCCAGGCAGCTTCGCATCCATCAGGCCCGCCGTCCGGTAGACCATGCTTTCGGTGGCGTAGAGGCGCGCGGCCGAGGCGGAGATCTTCCGCTGAATCAGCCCAAACTCAGCGATCGGCTTGCCAAAGGCGACCCGCTGCTTGGCGTAACGAATCATGTGTTCCAGCGCTTGGCGCGCGCCTCCCACGCAGGCCACGCCCAGCTTGAAGCGGCCCACGTTCAAGACGTTGAAGGCGATATGGTGGCCCTTGCCGGCTTCGCCCAGCAGGTTCGAGGCCGGAATCCTGCACCCATCCAGCACCAGCGGGCAGGTGCTGGAACCGCGAATCCCCAGCTTGTGCTCCTCCGCGCCCACCGTCAGCCCCGGCGTATCCCGCTCGATCAGAAACGCGGAGAACTTCTCGCCGTCGATCTTGGCAAAAACCGTATACAAACTGGCGATTCCACAGTTGGTAATCCACTGCTTTTCGCCGTTAAGCGTATAGTGGCCGCCGTCGGCCGAGAGCGTGGCCCGGGTGCGGATATTCATCGCATCCGACCCCGAGCTGGCCTCGGAGAGCCCGTAGCCGCCGATCCACTCGCCGCTGGCCAGCTTGGGCAGGTAGCGCCGCTTCTGCTCCTCGCTGCCGTACCAGACCAGCGGCAGCGTCGCAATGCCAACGTGCGCGCCAAAGGCCGTTGAGAAGCTGGCAAGCACCGACAGGCGATCGGCGATCAGCGTCGAGGCGGTCTTGTCCATCCCCATCCCGCCGTACTCCTCGGGACCTCTTCGCGTGCGAACCGGGCCGCGGTGGAGGCAATCTGGCGCTGCTCCTCGTTCAGGTCCTCAGGGGTAAACACCTCGGCGGGCGTCCGTGTTTCCAGCAGAAAACTGCCGCCCGCGGCGGCGACGATGGGCGAAGCGGCATCAGCGTGCATGGGACGAACTCTCCAACTGCCAGATCACAGTACGATAGCAAGGGGGCTAAGGGCAAATGCCTGGGGGCCGAGATCCGGCGAGGATTGCTTCGCACGCCAAATCATAGTCCCTGTTTCCTAATCCGGGTTCCCTCGCTTACCATGGAGAGCGCATGGCCTACTTCCTCTTCAAGACCGAGCCCGATGTTTATTCCTTCGACGATTTCCTGCGCGACAAGGAGACTGTTTGGGACAACGTGACCAATCCGACCGCCGTGAAGCATCTGCGCGAGATGAAGGCGGGGACAAAGTGGATCTTTTACCATACGGGCGACGAGCGCGCCGCCGTGGGCGCGGGTGCGGTGGTGAGCGTGGACGCGACCGATCCCAAGGTTCCGATTGTGCGCGTGAAGGCGGGCAAGCGGCTCCAGTGGCCGAAGACCCTGGCCGCCATCAAGGCGGAGCCGCTGTTTGCCGAGTCGCCGCTGGTGAAGATGGGGCGGCTCTCCGTCGTCCCGCTGACCGAGGAGCAGTGGAACTGGTTCATGGGGTGAGGAAAGCGGCAGGGTCAAAAAGGGCGCGACCGGCGCCGATGGAGGGAACTCCGGCTGCCTCTCATTCCGAAGCGGCCATCGCGCGGTGCGCATAAAAGCTCAATGCCGCGTCGCCCTGCTCCAGCAGGCGCGTGAGTTCGAGCTCGCCATATCGCTGCTCCAGCTTGACTTTGGCGCCCCCTTTGCCGCGATGCTCGGCGATGACCAGCGCGCCGGCGCTGAGCAACCCTCGAGCGGCCCCGCCCAGCAGCCCCAGCGTCGCCGCGTACTCCTCGGCCGCATCGTAGGGCGGATCGAGAAAGACCAGATCGAAGGCCTGCGACAGAACCGGCTTCTGCCCCGGCTCTGAGGCCAGCGCCGAGCCCATTTTCGAGCCCGGCACCGAGCCTGCTTTCGGCCCCGGTCCAGGCTCCGAGTCGAATCTCCGCAGCCAGCCTCTCACGCTACCGGGATTAATCCAGAATCCCTCGCTCACACCCAGGCTGGCCAGGTTTGCGCGCAGCACCGCGAGCGCCGCCGGAGCCCGTTCCACAAAGCTCGCGCTCGCCGCTCCACGACTCAGCGCCTCGATCCCCACCGCTCCCGAGCCAGCGTACAGATCCAGAAAGGCCGCACCCTCGATGCGCGGCGCCAGCACGTTGAAAAGCGTCTCCCGCAGCCGGTCGCTGGTGGGCCGGGTTCCGAGGCCTGACGGAGCCTGAAGCGTGCGGGAACGATACTGTCCGGCGATGACGCGCATCCGAAACCAGCATAGCGGAAGCGCCACCGGGCCGCGACCTACTACAATTGTTGTAAGCGAGGCTAGTTGCATGCGAGGCTGGTCAATCCCCCTGGGCCGCTGGATGGGCGTCGAAGTGCGCGTCCACGCCTTTTTCCCGTTGCTGGCCCTGGTCTGCCTGGGGTTGAGCGCCTCCGACCTTGGCGCATTCTCGCTGTTCCGCGGCCTGGGCCTGTTCCTAGTGTTGGTGGCGGCGGTTCTGGTGCGCGAAACCGCGCGCCTGATCGTGGCCGCCTGGATGGATCTTCGCCTGCGCGCCATTCTGCTGCTGCCCATCGGCGGGCTCTATGCCTACGCCAATCCGGAAAGTCAGGAGAATGCCAACCAGGGCGGCGGGCAATTTGCCATCGCGTTCGCCGGTCCGCTGGCCAACGGAGCCACCGCGCTGGCGCTGGCCGCCACATTCCTGGGCACAAGCGGCGATATGCGCCTCCTCAACCAGCCCTTCATCACCTCCGCCTACTTACTGCGCAGCATGGTTTGGATGCAGGCCGGCCTGGGCCTTTTGCATCTGCTGCCCGCCTATCCCCTGGACTGCGGGCGTCTCCTCCGCGGAAGTTTTGGCCGCAAGCTCGGGCTCGCTCACACCGGCCGCGCCGCCGCCGGCCTCGGCCAGGTGCTGGCGCTCACGGCCATGGTGGCCGGCATGCTTCTCCACAGTTACTGGCTCATCATCGCCGGCTTCTTCATCATGGTTGGCGCGCAGGTTGAGGATCAGGGCGTATTTTTCCAGTCGGTGGTGGATACCGTGAAGATGCGCGAGGTAATGCTCACCGATTTCGCCACTCTCTCGCCCTCCGACACGCTGGCCGACGCGCTCGTCCGCTGCGTCCACTCTCTGCAGGAGGACTTTCCCGTCGTTCGCGGCCCCGAATTGGTCGGCATCGTCAGCCGCCAGCGCATCCTCGACGCTTTGCGCAACGACGGCAACGGCTACGTCCAGGCGGTCATGTCGCGCGCTTTCCAGGTCGCCCGCCCTGAAGACACGCTGGGAACCACCATCCGCCGCCTCACGGCCGGCCGCGGCCTGGCGCTCATTCCCATCACCGACAGCGGGCGCGTCGTCGGCATTGTCAGTGTGCAAAACCTGATGAGTTCCATGTCCTTGCTGGCCGAGCAGCGCCGCATCGAGCGAGAGGAAGCCCACGAGGATGCCGGCTAGATCCGGAGATTGACAGCGCTTATGCCCGCCGACCTGGAAACTCCCCTCGCTCCCGGCCTCTACCTGGTCGCTACTCCCATCGGCAACTTGGGCGACATCACCCTGCGCGCCCTCGACGTGCTCAAGCGCGTTGACCGCATCGCCTGCGAAGACACGCGCCAGACGCAGAAGCTGCTCAACCACTTCCAGATCGCAACCCCCACCGTGAGCTGCCACGAGCACAACGAGCGTGAACGCGCGGCCGAACTCCTTGACGCGCTCAAAGAAGGCGGGCGAATCGCCCTGGTCTCCGACGCCGGAATGCCCGGCATCAGCGATCCTGGCGCCTGGCTGACTGCCGAGGCCATTGCCGCCGGCGTTCCGGTGATTCCCATTCCCGGCGCAAATGCCGCGCTCAGCGCGCTGGCAGCCTCAGGGTTGCCCACCGGCGAGTTCCTCTTCCTGGGCTTTCTGCCCGAGAAGGCCGGCGCCCGCCGCAGCCGGCTGGAAGATCTGGCCGCCGAGGCCGCAAACTTCCAGGCCGCGCGCACGCTGATCTTTTACGAGGCGCCGCACCGCATTCTTGCCACTCTGGCCGATCTGGAGGCCGTCTGGGGGCCGAATCTGCGCGTGGTTGTGGCTCGCGAACTGACCAAGATCCACGAGGAGTTCCTGCGCGGAAAAGTGGGGGATGCGCGCCGGGAACTGGCCGCCCGCGATCGCATCCGCGGCGAGATCACGCTGCTGGTTGAAGCCCTGCCGCCAACCCGCGCCGAAGCCGGCGCTCAACCCGCAAACGCCGCTCCAGAGAAGATCGTTGCCCAGCTTGCGCGCCTTCAGGCCGAATCCGATATCAACGAGAAGGAAGCCCTCAAGCGCCTGGCGCGCCAGTCGGGCCTATCGAAAAGCGAACTCTATCGCCAACTCCAACGGGAGCGCGCGCGGCTCCGCTAGCGCCCGGTCTTGAATTACTCCCCTGAAATGCCGGGAATTGCCGGCGTTTCTGCGTTGTCGTCCGGGAGCCGATCGTACAGAATCACGTTCAACAGGGACTTGTAAACCCGAATGCGGCCGTTGTATTCGATGAATCCCAGCTTGCGGAAGCGATTCATGAAGAAGCTCACCCGCGACCGGGTGGTGCCAATCATCTCCGCCAGGGTCTCCTGCGAAATCTTCGGAATGTACGACTCCGGCTCACCCGGCTTGCCAAACTCCGCCATCAAAAGCAGAATCCGCGCCAGCCGCTTCTCGCTGGAGTTGAAAAGCTGATCGACAAGATCGGCCTGGATGCGCATGCTACGCGTCAGCAGAAACTTCAGGACAAGATCGGAGAAGCCAGGCTCGTCGTGCATGGCGCGGATCATCTCATCGCGCCCGATTCGGAGCGCGGAGCAGGTGGTCATGGCCGTGGCCGTGGCCAAACGCGTCCCGGCCGCGTTTGCCAGCGCCTCTTCGCCCACAAAGTCGCCGTCGGCCAGAAGCGTGATGGTTGCCTCCTTTCCGGCGGAGGAAACAACCGTGACCTTTGCGCGGCCTTTCTGAAGATAAAACACCGCATCCGCCTGATCGCCCTGCGCAAAGAAGGTCTGCTTGGGCGCCAGTTGGACGGTTCTTCGCCCCAGTCCGGCGCGGGCCAGAAAGGCCGCGGCATCGAAGGGCGGTTTTTCAAGTTCAACCATCGAAGTGGCCTCCTTCCCCGTGCGGATTCTCGCAAAGGAGACTGCAGTTGGCTGCGTCCGCACTGTCATCCAGCGAAAAAGTTGAGTTTTGGCGATGAGCGGGAACTCATCGACTGCGATCGCGACCCCGGCGCCGGAGGCCGCTCCTTCAACGGAGCATCCAGGGCGTAGCCCCCCGCCTGTACACTCACCGCCTCATTTTCCCACAGCATCGAACAGAAAGAGTGGGGAAAACTGTTCAATTTTGCTCACTTTTTGGAAAAAATTTCAAGCCCTTCGCCACGCCGACTTCGTTGCCCAGTAGAGCACCGGGCCCAGAAGACCCACCGCGACCGAGAAGAGCAGCGCGGAGGTGGTTCCGAAGATCCTTTCAGCGCGCGAGGCCCAGAGCGCATAGCCGATCAGCGCCGCCGGGCCTGTTCCCAGCAAGCAGGCGACGGCCAGATTGCCGGCCTTGAAGGGGCGGACAAGATCGGGCTCGCGCAGGCGCAGGACAAACAGCGCCGCAAACTCCAGCAGCAAACTCGATCCATAGAGAATCAGATCGATGGAGATGAGCCGCTCGAAGGGCAGCATGAGCGCCAGGGCCCAGGCCAGTCCGCACAGAAGCACGCTTACCCACGGCGTCCCGCGGCTGTTGCGCCGCGCCACTGCCCGCGGCAGCATGCCGTCCTCGGCCATGGCCATTGGCAGGCGCGAGTAACTCATCACCAGCGCGTTGAACATGCCGATTCCCGTCACG
>JBEKPA010000272.1:0-5046 GCA_049521195.1 Occallatibacter sp. | reverse complement strand
GTGCCCCTCCGGGTCGCGCGCATTGGGCCGCGCCAGCGCATCCAGCGATGCCGCAATCATCAGCTCCAAATTGCGCTCGGCCAGCACCTCGTCCGAGTACTTGAAATTGAGCACTTCGCCCTGCTCGGTGATGCGCAACTGGCCGTCGAAGGCGTCCATCGGCTGCGCGAAGATGGCGCGATGGGTGGGCCCACCGCCCCGTCCCACCGTCCCGCCCCGACCGTGGAAGAGCCGCAGCTTGACGCCGGCCTCGCGCGCCGCCACATGCAGCCCGCGATGCGCCCGGAAGATTTCCCAGGTGCTGGTCAGCATGCCGCCGTCCTTGTTCGAGTCGGAGTAGCCCAGCATCACCTCCTGCCAGTGGTCCCAGGTGGCCATCAGCTTGCGATAGTCCGCCCGGCTCCACAGCTCGCGGCAGACCTCCGGGGCCCGGCGCAGGTCGTCGATGGACTCGAACAGCGGCACCGGCATCAAACCAGGATCGCCGCCCGGCCCGCTCCCCGATCCCTCCACCCTCACCCCGCCCAGCCGCGCCAGCCGCACCACGGCCAGCACGTCTTCCACCGTCGACGCCCCGCTGATCACGTACTGCCGAATCGCCTCGGGCGAGCAGCCGCTCTTGATCGCGGCCACGGCGCGGAAGGTCTCCAGCACATTCGCCGTCTCATCCGAAAAGCCGCTCGGCAGCGCCGGCCCGCTGGTGTCGGCCACAGCCTCCCGCAGCGCCGCCGCATGAACCCGCGCATGTTGCCGAATATCCAGCGCGTGCAGATGCAGCCTGAACGTGCGCACCTGCAAGATCAGCGGATCGATCAGCGTGCGCGCAATCCGCACCCCGCGGTTGGCTTCGAGCGACTCGCGCAGCGTCTCCAGGTCGGCTATAAACTCCTCCACCGAGCAGTAGGCGGGCAGCGCATGAGCCAGCTTTTCCTGTCCCTGGGCCAGCGTGTAGGGCGTCACCGGCAGCACGGCGTCGCTCGTTGCCGGGTGATCCATCTGCGCCAGCGTCCGCTGCACCCGCGCCTTCAGGCAGATGATGAACCGCCGATAGTACTCGAACTCGTACTGCTGGCCGAAGACCTGCGCCTCGGGCGTATGCACCTGCGCCACGTAAGCCCGCAGCCGCTCCAGCAGCGCATCGCTCACCCCAATCTGCTGCGCGCTGGGGGTCAGCAGGTCGGTAATCTCATCCAGCCGCCGCTGGTAGTAGAGCAGCAGGTGGCCGCGCGCCAGTTGAATGGCGTCCCGAGTCACCTGCGGCGTCACATAGGGATTGCCATCGCGGTCGCCGCCGATCCACGAGCCGAAGCACAGCACCTGCGGCAGCTCCAGGGTCTCGATCTTCAGGCCGTAAGCGGCTCGCAGCGCCTCCGCGATCTCGCGGTACAGGCTGGGCAGCGTCTCGAAGATCGAAACGTCGTAGTAATCCAGGCCCATCTTGATCTCGTCGTAGACCGTCGGCCGCCGCGAGCGCACCTCGTCGGTCTGCCACAGGCTGGTAATCTCCGCCAGCACCAGTTGTTCCAGCCGCGCCAGGTCCTGCTCGGGTACCGGAATGCGATCCAGCGCCTCCAGAAACTCGCCGATCCGCCGCCGCTTGAACATCACCGAGCGCCGCGCCGCCTCCGTGGGGTGCGCGGTAAACACCGGCACGACCAGCACGCGCCTCAGCCACTCCAGAGCCTCGTCCGCGCTTATGCCCACGCGCCGCATCTCGCATAAAGTCCCGGCGAGGGAACCGCGCTGCCTCCCCGCCTCACCGCTCAGCCGCAGCGCAATGCGCCGCCGCTTGCGATGGTTGGTCTCCGCCAGGTTGATCAGCTCAAAGTAAAACGCGAATGCCCGGGTCAGCAGGATGGCGCGTTCCACGGGCAGCGAATGCACCAATTCCAGGGCCGCGGAGGCCAGGCGCGCGGCCTCGTCCGTGTCGCCCCGGGCCTCGGCCTCGCGCCGCCGGATGGTTCCCTGCCGCAGCGCCTCCACGTGCGCAAACAGCTCCTCGCCGGCCTGCTCGCGCAGCACCTCGCCCAGCAGCGTGCCCAGCGAGCGCACATCGCGCCTCAGCGGAGCCTCTTTCAGCTCGCCCGCCTGCGCCTCCAGCTCCGCCAGCCGCTGCGCCCAGCTCTCGGGATTCCACAATAGAGCCATCGTGTCTAGATTATGCACGATGGCCTACAAATGTCTCTTTGTGGACGCCGCTCGAATGAATAGGCTGGCGGGCCACATCTGACCAGCAGCAAATGAGGGCAACTGCATACTTGACGCACCAAGAAACCAATCGCAAGCATTTTGCAGATTATTTCACGGAAAGGAATACGGTTATGCCAGTTCAATCATTCGCCAATAAAGCGCTTGACACACATGTCATAGACCGGAAGACCAATGATCTGGAGCGCATATTTCTTCAGTTTTTTGGCCCAACAATCACCAAGACGCAATTGTCGCCGCACCCGTTCATAGACTGCGCCTTAAAGAAATCCATTTTTGAGTCCAGTGTCGATGGTGCTGGCTCAACGCTGCGAGCATGAAGGATCGGCCCCAGAGCTGCAGCTAGATTCTTGGCGATTTCCGTATTGGAGAATCGGATATGCACACCAGAAACGAGCAGCGGGGATTGAGGCGGGGGGCCCATCGTCGTAAGATGGAAGTGCCTCAGAGCTGCGGAATCCACGAAACTTTCAAAGTCGGAAACCAACCCGCACGCCTCCACGTCGGCCGCATTGCACTCAAAGCCGATATCAACCATGCGTTCCCTATCTCCAGATCTGAAAGGCGCGATTTTGCCAATATCGCTTTCGCTTGCATGAAAATGGCGTGGGGCGATCTCGTCCGTAACGCCTTGCACTCGCTGCTGGAGCGCTGTTTGGCCCACTTGAAGGAATTGCTGACCCGATGTTCTCTCCAATTGTTCGTTTCTCAATTGCACAGCGAGTTTGAAGGAGTTTTCAAGCGCATCGGCTGCATCATCCTGGGCATGCGCGATTTGAAGTCCAGCAGAAACTTTGTACGCAGCAAGATCGGCATCTTTGATGTGGCTAACCTTATTGCTGAAATAGATGGCTCCACATGTGCCGGCAAGACAAATGAGCGCAGAGGTTACGAAGAAGACCTCATTGCGAACACTATGCCTGACCTCGATTCCCTTCCCCGCCTGACGCTTTTCGAAGAGAACCACAGCCGATGTCCCTAGCGTCAATACAGCACCGACGACGTAAAGAACGTTTGACCACCAAAGCAAAGAAGATGCAGTATCAAGAGGAGACATGATGGGTTTCTTCCTTATCGTCGTGCTGGCAGTTGCTACCGGGATAGTGGTGGTCTTTGCAGTCGCGTCATACCGACTTGAGCGGGGTTCCCAATCTCGTGGGAAGGCGAAGCCATGAAACACGAATACCACGAAGGCCCAGAGGCGCGAAAGAGATTTGATGAAGGGATGACAAAACTCTTCCATGCGCCCAAGATAGCGGCACAAAACCCGAAGACTGAACCGAAGCGTTAAGAGGCTGAGGCCAGCAATGACTAGGCTTTGCGCCGGGTGTTCCGGGTCTCGCTTCTGAGACCCGGGATGCTGACGAATCTTGTCGTCCGGAGTTGCCGCGTGCCGGGTTCCCCACCCTTGCCGCGCAGTCGCCGCGGCGACCGGCAAGGATGCAATGCGCTTCCCCGTTCCCAGGACACAGAATCAAGACGATCCTGCTCGCCCGGTACACTGAGGGTATGCACCCTCCGGTCCGGCTAGTGGCAATCGACATGGATGGAACGCTGCTGCCGACGCTCGGGCGGGCGATAAACCGGCGTACGGCGCTGGCACTCAAGGCCGCGCAGGAGGCGGGGATTGCGGTGGCCATCGCCACCGGGCGGCGCGTGGCCTATGCGGCGCCGATGCTGGAAGGGCTGGGCCTGCGAGCGGATACGCCTCTGATCGCGTCCAATGGAGCAGTGATCCGAACCCTGGGCGGCGAGACGATCTACCGAAGCCAACTGGAGGCGCGGGTGGCGCGCGGACTGTGCGGGCTGCTCAGGCCGTTTGGCGCGGTGGTTTTCACATTCGACAGGCCGGGGCGCGGCGAGCTGGTGGTGGAAGACCTGGAACAGGCCCACGGAAAGATAGCGCTTTGGGTGGAGGCCAACCGCAATGTAATCGAGGTGGTCAAACCGCTGGAGCGGGCGCTCGAGGACGGCGCAGACCCCATTCAGGGCATGGCGGCGGGAAGTCTGGCAAGGATGCGAGAGGCCGAGCAAGCGGTCAAGGCCAGCGAGTGGAGCGGAGGTTGCGACTGCGTGCGCACGGAGTATCCGGGGCGCGACCTGTCGATTCTGGACCTGCTGCCCAAGGGGATCTCGAAAGGCTGGGCGCTGGAAAGACTTGCCGCCCGGCTGGGAGTGGATCGCCGCGCGATCATGGCTATCGGCGACAATTGGAACGACGTGGAGATGCTGGAGTGGGCCGGTCAGGGCGTGGTGATGGGCAATGCGGCCGCTGAGTTGCGCGCCATGGCCAAGGTACGCGGCTGGGAGCAGGCTCCGCCTAACGATGAGGACGGTGTGGCCGCGGTTCTGGAAGCTGCGGTGGGAAAGGTTGCCGCCAAGGTTGACAAGGCGCAAAGTTAGTCGAGGCATTAAGCGAGTAGAATGGCTCAGGGATCTGGTGGACGGACGGAAAGCCCGTTTCGGTGGAAGATAGGGGCTTTGCAGGCTGCGGAAGAGTCCGGCTTTGTAAAAGGGCACGACTTCAGTCGTGCCGCAAGTGGAGTAGAATCAACGGGGCTTTAGCCCCTGAGGCACGTTCTTTGGGCTTTTTCCTTCCAATTCGCTCTCTTCGCGCGGCTTGCACCGCCGTTGCGGTGATTTCAGTCTTTGCTTTGTCCGCCCAGGCGGGCGAGCTTGTGACCTTGCGCAACGGGTTTGAGATGCGCTGCGACCACCATGCCCAGGCCGAGGGCCGCGTCCGGCTCTTCCCCAGCGCCAGCGAGGACAGCTACATCGAGATGGCGCCGGATGAGATCGCCGGGGTGGAGCAGGTTCCCGATTTGCCCGTGCCGGCAG
>JBEKPA010000271.1:0-5053 GCA_049521195.1 Occallatibacter sp. | reverse complement strand
TCTGCTCGCCCTCGCGGGGCGAGTCGGCGGCCACGATGGCGCTGCCTTGCAGCAAATGCAGGTTCACATAACTCTTGAGGTGGATGGAGAAGCAGAGATACGAGCCGGCCGGAAAGACAACCACCCCGCCGCCCGCGGCCGCTGCCGCTTCAATGGCGCGATTGACGGCGCCGGTATCCAGCGTCTTGCCGTCGCCCGCCGCCCCGTACTTGCGAACGTCGAAGATGCCCTGCGACGCTTGAGCCGCCGCAGTTGCCGTGGCGCCGTCCTGGACCGCAGCCGCAAGAGAAACGGCGGGGATGGCGGCTGCCGCCATTCCGAAACTGCCGGTGCGCAGAAAATCCCGGCGCATGGAATCGAACGATTTCATGGGAACATCCTCCTCGAACAGCGGCGTCCGGCGCCGGTTCTCCTCAAAACGCAACCTGCGATTCCCTGCGTATCTGTCTTCGACGAGCGGTTTGGGGGAGTTCCTCCTCGCGCCCGCACGAAGCCCATCATATTCCCCGTCCCTGTTCCCTCCCCGACCGAATCAACAGGACCTTAACAATCCGCGCGCCGCGATTCCGCTACCATAAGCAGGAATCGCTCCGTCAGGCCGCCTGATCGCTGGGCCAGATCCGATTCAACTGCGTCACTTCAAATACGCGCGCACCAGATCGATCAGGTCCTCGGCCAACTCGGGGGCGATCTGCTCCTTTGCTCCATCCAACAGGTGAAAGCGGATATGAGTCTCCAGCACCTCGCCCATCAACCCGTTCACCCCGCCGCGCACCGCGGCCAGCAGCATCAGTTGCCCCCCGCAATCCTCGTCCGCCACCAGCGACCGCTCCACCGCCTCCAACTGCCCACGCAATTTCTTCAATCTTTGCAACAACTTGAACTTCTCCCGGTCTTGATGGGACATCGCGAGCCTCCTTCGCTTGACAGTACCTACCCCCGGTATGGTATTAACCCAGTGGGGGTTTAGTTGCGCTCTTATTCTATGCCCGCCGCGCCGCCCCGCGCATCCAAAAGCAAAGGCCTCACGATGCTCCGGTTCTTGGGTCAACGCGCCAATCCGCTCTGCCCGCGCCGCGCCGCCCGCACGCTGGGGCGCGCACTCGCGCGCCTGGCCATTGCCTTTCCAGTGGCCGCCGGCTTAGCGGCCGCGCAGGCGCCCGATTCCCTGCCCTCCGCGCCCCAGCCACAACTCCAGCCCGTGCGGCCACTTGCCATGACTGGCCCCTCACTGTCGCTACTCGATCCCCAGCGGGACGGCGCCGGACGCAAAGCCACCGATGCCAGTCCCGTCGGCCGCGAACCGCAGGACGCGCCCATCGTCTCCATGGCTCCGCATCCCGAAGACAGACGCTACTGGATCTCCGGCCAGGCCAACATCATCATCCAGGGGGATCTGCCGTTTCACTCCCTCTATCAGGGAACCAACAGCTTTGTCAGCCGCGGCGAGTACAAGACCTCGCTGCTGGGCACGATCTACACCGCGCTACGGCCCACGAGCTCCATCCGTTACAACAACGATCTGATCCTGGACATCGAAAGCACCGGCGGCCGCGGCCTCAGCGAGGCCCTGGGACTGGCCGGATTCACCAACCTGGACGTGGTGCGCAATCCCAACCTCAGTATCTTGCCCTACCTGGCCCGCTATCAGATTCACCAGGTTATCGGCTTCACGCAGCAGACCACCAGCCAGGAGCCGGGCCCCTTTGCGCTGGCGCCCAGCGTGCCTCTGCGCCGCGTCGAGTTTCGCGTGGGCAAGATGACGCTGCCCGACTTCTTCGACGTGAACGGTCCCGGTTCCGACAGCCACTTGCAGTTCATGAACTGGACCGTGGACAACAACGGCGCGTGGGATTACGCCGCCGACACGCGCGGCTACACCGTGGGCGGCATGGCCGAGTACGACGACAAGATATGGAGCCTGCGATACGGCCTCTTCGCCATGCCCGTCGTGGCCAACGGCATCGATATGGACTGGGCCTTCAGCCGCGCCCGCGGCCACAACGGCGAGTTCGAGTTGCGGCACAGCCTGGTCCCAAAGCGTAAAGGGACGCAGCGCATCCTCTTCTACGCCAACCGCGCCCACATGGGCACCTATCGCGAGGCTGTCGAGGCCTTCCTCAACGGCTCGGACACCGCCCAATATGGCGTGAAGGTGCCCACTATTACTCTCCACGAGCACTTCGGCGCGCTCAAATACGGCTTCGGCTACAACACCGAACAGGAGGTCACGGAGAATCTTCGCGTCTTTGGCCGCTTCGGATGGAATGAGGGCCAGCACGAGTCCTTCGCCTACACCGAGGTCGACCAGACGGTCGAGGCCGGCGCGGACTACGCCGGAACCCGCTGGCGCCGCCCGGTGGACAAGATCGGCCTGGCCGTGGTCTCGAATGCCATCAAGCGCGACCACCAGAACTACTTGCGATTGGGCGGCCTTGGCTTTCTGCTGGGCGACGGCAACCTCAACTACGGCCGCGAGAACATCGTGGAAAGCTACTACAACTGGCACGCCTGGCGCGGGCTGTTCTACGCCCTCGACGTGCAGCACATCGCCAACCCCGGCTACAACCGCGACCGCGGACCGGCCTGGGTGGGCTCGGTGCGGGCGCATGTGGACTTTTGAATAGGCGCTTTGTCAAACGATTCTTGTGCAGCTACCTGCCGAATGCTACGCTTCAGAATCGGGGATTGGCAGCATGACTACGCAAGCCACGGTCAGCCCGGAACCGCAGAGGGACAATGCGCAGTTGCATGAAGCGCATTTCGCCATGCGTCTTTCGCTGATTCTTGGCTTTGCCATGTTGATCGGTAAAACAGCGGCCTTCTTCATGACGCATTCGTCCGCAGTTTTTTCGGATGCGGCCGAATCGGTCATTCATGTGATCGCAGTGGGCTTTGCCAGCTTCAGCCTCCGTCTCAGCACAAAACCGGCATCCCATCATTTCCTCTATGGTTACGAGCGGATCACGTTCTTCTCCGCCGGATTTGAAGGAGCCCTGATCGTCGTAGCCGCGATCGCGATTCTCGTTGAGTCGATTCGCGAGTGGATTGCGGGGCTTAAGCTGGAGAACCTTGGAGCGGGATTTGTGCTGATCCTTGTGGCTGGAATCCTCAATGCGGGTCTCGGCTACTATCTCCTCCGCACCGGCCGCCGGACCAATTCCCTCATCCTCGAAGCCAACGGCAAGCACGTCTTGACCGACAGTTGGACGAGTTTTGGCGTCGTAGCTGGACTGGGATTGGTGCTGCTGACACATTGGAAGCCATTCGATCCTCTGGTGGCTATCGTTGTGGCGGCAAACATTCTTTGGTCGGGAGGCCGGCTGGTATGGCGTTCCGCGGTAGGGCTACTGGATTATTCCGATCCGGATGCGGGCAGGAAGATTCGCGACCGGCTGGATGCGATTTGCGCAGAGCTGACCATTCAATACCACGGCGTTCGCTTTCGAACCACCGGATACCGCCAGATCATTGAGGTGCACCTGTTGTTCCCGCGCATGACATCGGTTAGCGAGGCCCATGCCCTTGCCACTGTCCTGGAGGAGCGCCTTCCGGTCGAGCTCGGGATGCCCGCGGAAGTCATAACTCACCTGGAGTCACTGGAAGACCACGCCGAAGTCCACCACCGCCAACATTACACGGGAAAACCGGATTAGGCCATGAGCAGAGCGCGGCCTATCCGGTCGATGCTTTATCGAAGGCAGCCGCTCGATCCGCACAGCGCCAGGAAACTCGCGTGGCCTCTACTTGCCCGCCGGGGCCGGCTGAGCGGGCGTCTTCTCTTGCGGGGGCAGCGTGGCTATCACCTCGTTGGACTTGACGTAATGCAGCTTTTCACGCGCCAGCATCCCCACGGCCTCGGGGTCGGAGGTGAGCCGCTGAATGCGCTCCCGGAGGCGCGCGTTCTCCTGCTCCAGATCCTTGATCTCCCGCTGCAGCCGATGGTCTTCGGCGCGCTTGTCGTGCCAGGCATTCAGGCCGTTCTTGCCGTTGATCACGTGCCAAGTGAGCAGCAGCGCCAGCGCCACGGCCAGCACCGTGCCTGCCGGACGCCATACCCGCATCGTCCAGTCCAGCGCCCGCCTGGGCATGGGACTGGCAACCGTCCCCGCCGCGCTCGTCCCTGCTTGCATCTTCCCATCCGCCATTCCAACTCGCTCCACGCTTACGACAGCACAAACCTCTCCGCCGCCGCCTTCAGCGCTTCCATATCCTGTTCGTCGCGCGCTTCCGAATAGGCCCGCACCACCGGTTCGGTCCCCGATAGCCGGTAGCAGACCCACGAACCATCTTCCAGAATCAGCTTGAGCCCATCGGTGCGCACCACCTTGGCGACCCGCCGCCCGCTCAACTCCGCGGGATCGGCCTTCATCTTCTGAGTGAACGCGGCCTTCGCCTCCGCGGTCAAGCGGAAGTTCTCACGAACCGGATAAAAGGAACCAACTTTGGCAAACAGCTCCTTGAGTTGCGCGCCCACGCTCTTGCCTCGTGCGGCCACCATCTCCGCCACCAGCAGGCCGGCCAGCACGCCGTCCTTTTCAGGAACGTGCCCGCGAATGGTCAGTCCCGCCGACTCCTCGCCGCCGATGGCGATCTTGTCCTCGACTATCAACTCGCCGATGTACTTGAAGCCCACCGGCGTCTCATACAGCGGAACCTTGTGGTAGTCGGCCAGGGCGTTGATCAGATTGGTCGTCGCCACGCTCTTGGCCACGCCGTTGCGCCAGCCGCGCGTCTCCACCAGATAGTCGAAGAGCAGTGCAATCACGTAGTTGGGCTGGATGAAGGTCCCATCGCGGTCCACCACGCCGAAGCGATCCGCGTCGCCATCGGTGGCCACGCCGAGGTCCGCGCCCATCTCCCGCATCTTGGCCTTGGCGTCGCCCAGCAGCTCGTCGGAGGGCTCCGGCGCATGGCCGCCGAAGAGCACGTCGCGGTAGTCGTGAACCGTCTCGACGGCCACACCCGCCTCGCGCAGCAAATCGGAGAGGTAACCGCGGCCCGCGCCCCAGAACGGATCGTAGACCACCTTGATGCCCGACTTGGCGATGGC
>JBEKPA010000270.1:0-5085 GCA_049521195.1 Occallatibacter sp. | reverse complement strand
ACTGAATCTGGGAATCTTTTGATTGCCAGTCCACCGTCGACATTCTTGTCGTAGCCGACAGCTTGGTGATCAGTGGCAGGGTCAGGTTGTCGATTCTTTGCTTGATCTCCGCATCGGTAAGCAGTTTCATTTTCGTTCTCCTTGATTTTGGGCGGAAGTGAACCTCGGGGTGCACCTCATCGACGGGTAAGGCCGATCATTTGCCCCTGCATCGGATGTTAATCCTTTCCTCGGGATTCGCTCGCATAAAATTGCGCTGGGCGTCTGAGTAACGGCATGGTTGGCAAGCCCCGGAAAGCGCCGTTGTCTTGACGGAACGCGTCGGCTGCCGGGTCGGCGACACAGCAACCGGGCGAGTGGCGACGAGGAACAAGACGAAGGTTCCCATCGGCATCTGATGTCCCGGTGCATTTTCGGGCGTGGATTTGAGCGCGGCTTCGCCGCGCGGATTGATTTCTAGAGAACGGGGGGATGGGGGCGGCACCCTTCGACAGGCTCAGGGCAAGCTTTGAAGTCGTGCCCTTTCAAGGCAGCGAAAGGCGCCCGCAGGGGCTAAAGCCCAATCATATTGGGGCCGTTTGCGGCACGACTGAAGTCGTGCCCTTTCAAGGCGACGAAAGGCCACCTCAGGGGCTAAAGCCCAATCATATTGGGGCCGTTTGCGGCCCGACTGAAGTCGTGCCCTTTCAAGGCGACGAAAGGCCACCTCAGGGGCTAAAGCCCAATCATATTGGGGCCGTTTGCGGCCCGACTGAAGTCGTGCCCTTTTACAAGGCCGGGTTTTTCCGCAGCCTGTAAAGCCGTGCCCTTTCAAAACGACGAATTGCACCCGCAGGTTCCCTTCGACTTTCCACCCCAGCGACGAAGACCAGTCGCTGGGGATCCCGGACTCTGCGCAGGGCAGGCTTTCGACTCGATCGCCGCGGCGGACTTCGCTCCTGATGAATGGGGTGGATTGAGGTCGGAGGTTTCCCACCCTTTCGCCAGAATCCGCCGCGGCGGACGAAAGGATGGGGCACGAGTCATTTGTGAGGCTGCCGCCCTGTTCATCTCTGGACGTAACTCGCCGCGGCGAGTGAAGCTGCTGAGGATGACAGCGTTTGCAAATAGCTCCTGACGAACGAATGGGCGGGGCGCAGCTTTGCGGTTGGCGGGAAATCTGTCAAGATAGAGGTGCTATGACAGTCTCTACTCCTTCTCAAGCATTTGCCGGCCGGATTGGCCGGATCGAGGTTTCCGCAACCATGGCCGTGGCCGCGGAGGCCGCCAAGCTGCGCGCGCAGGGCGCGAACCTGGTGGATTTTGGCGCCGGAGAGCCCCACTTCAATACCCCGCGCCACATCAAGGACGCGGCCATTGACGCCATTAACGACAACTTTACCCGCTATACGGTGGTTCCGGGCATTCCCGATGTGAGGAAGGCTATCGTCGAGCGCCATGCGACCGACTTCGGGTCGGACTACGGGCTGGACGAGGCCATCTTCACCACCGGCGGCAAGCTGGCGCTCTTCAATGCCATCCAGATCCTGGTGGACCACGGCGACGAGGTGATCCTGCCCGTCCCCTACTGGGTCAGCTTCAAGGACATCATCCAGTACGCCGGCGGCAAGGTGGTCTATCTGGAAACCAGCGAGGCGGAGGGCTTCCGCATTACGGCCGAAGCCATCGAGAAGGCCATTACGCCCAGGACCAAGGCCATCATCCTCAATTCGCCGTCGAACCCGGCGGGTTCGGTGGTGTCGGCGCAGGATTTGGAGCTGATCGTCCACCTGGCCCACGACCGCGGGATCTACCTGCTGCTAGACGAATGCTACGTGTATCTCAACTATGCCGGCAAGCCGGTCTCGGGCGGCAAGTTTACCTGGGCCAAGGAGCATGTTGTGGTGCTCGGCTCGCTGTCGAAGACGTATGCCATGACCGGCTGGCGGGCGGGCTTTGCGCTGGCCTCGAAGGCGGTGGTGGCCAACCTGAGCAAGCTGCAGTCGCAGTCCACGTCGAACGCCACCAGCATTGTGCAGAAGGCCGCCATTGCCGCTCTGGACGGTCCGCAGGATTGCGTAACCGTGTTTCGCGCCGAGTTTATCGAACTGCGCGACTACATGCTGGCCCGGCTGAAGGAGGTTCCCGGCATCACCTGCACCAAGCCCCAGGGGGCGTTCTACGTCTACCCGAACATCTCGGCTTACCTGGGCAAAGGCGGCATCAAGACGGCGACGGAGATGGCAACGCGTCTGCTCCACGAGGCGCATGTGGTGACCGTTCCCGGCGAGGCGTTCGGCACCGCCGAGCACCTGCGCCTCTCCTATCCGGTGACCGAACAGAACATCCTCGAGGGAGTGCGCCGGATGAAGGAGTTCCTGACCAAGCTGGAGTAGGGCGGCATTGGCGGGCGGGGCGTCGCTTGGCGGGCCGCGAAAGACCGATTGGTTCATGCCCCAGCGACAAAGAAGCGTCGCTGGGGCAGTTTGGTTTTTGCGCAGCAAACAGCTGAACCTGACTTACCGACGCTGAACGATGGCCTGTGGCAGCGCGGCTGTCAAGGCCCGCGACTGCCCCTGCCCGTACAATAAAGCCATGTTGCGCGATCTGGCCCCGCTCTACAAATACATGCGCCGCTACCGCTGGGGATACCTGTGGGGCACGCTCTCGTGCATTGCCACCAATGCCGTCGCGGTGCAGTTTCCCAGGGTTCTGCAGGTGGCCATCGACGAGATGAAGCATGGGGTCACCAGACAAGGGATACTCATCTTTTCCGGGCTGCTGATCGCCATCTCGCTGGTCAAGGGCGTCTTTCTCTACTCGCAGCGCTGGATTCTGATCGGCATCTCGCGGGAGATCGAGTTCGACTTGCGCAACGACCTCTTCACCCACCTGGAGCGCCAGGACTCGGGCTTCTATCAGCGCTACCGCACCGGCGACATCATGGCCCGGATGACCAACGACCTGCAGGCGGTGCGCATGCTGCTCGGCCCGGCGCTCATGTACAGCGCCAACACGGTGTTCTTCACCGTGGGCGCGCTGTACTACGTGCTGCGCATCAGCCCCTATTTGACGCTGGTCGCGCTGGCGCCCATGCCCGTGGCCAGCATCCTGGTGCAGTACCTGGGGCGCAAAATCCATGACCGCTTCGAGCGCATCCAGGCCAGCTTCTCGGAGATTTCGTCGCAGGCCCAGGAGAACTACTCCGGCGCGCGCCTGATCCGCGCCTTTGCCCGCGAGGAGTCGGAGATCGGCCTCTTTGAGCGGCTCAACCAGCGGTACATCGGCCGCGCCCTCCGGCTGGTACAACTGATGGGCATGCTGTGGCCCACGCTGGAGTTCATTCTCGGCGTTTCCATGGTGATCACGCTGCTGGCCGGCGGCCACCTGGTGCTCTCCAACCGCATCACGGTGGGCGACTTCGTGGCCTTCAACACTTACATGATCATGCTCATCTGGCCCATCATCGCCGTGGGCTGGGTGGTGAATCTCTTCCAGCGGGGCACGGCCTCCGTCCAGCGCATCGACGAATTGCTGAAGGCCGAGCCGGCCATCGACGACCGCGCCGCCGACGCCGCGATTCCGCCGGATGCCGTGCTGCGGGGCGAGATCGAGTTCCGCCACCTGAACTTCAGCTACGGCGAGACGGAGGTGCTGCGCGACATCTCGCTGGAGATTCCGGCCGGTTCAAGCCTGGCCATCGTCGGCCCCACCGGCTCGGGCAAGTCCACGCTGGTCAACCTGATCCCACGGCTCTTTGAAGCGCCCGAAGGGTCGCTCCTGATCGATGGCCGGCCGGTGCGCGATTATCCCCTGGCGGTGCTGCGGCGCAACATCGGCATGGTTCCCCAGGAGACCTTCCTCTTCAGCGAGACCATCCGCGAAAACCTGACCTTCGGAGCGCCTCATGCCGGCGCGGAGGAGATGCTCAAGGCAACTGAGGCCGCCCATATCCGCCTGGAGTTCGAGGAGTTTCCGCAGGGCTTTGAGACCATGGTCGGCGAGCGCGGCGTCACGCTCTCCGGCGGTCAGAAGCAGCGCTCGGCCATTGCCCGCGCGCTGCTGCGCCGGCCCGCGATTCTCATCCTCGACGACGCTCTGGCCAGCGTGGACACATACACCGAAGAGCGCATCCTGGGCGGGTTGCGCGGTTATACCTCCGCCTCGACCACCATCCTGATCTCCCACCGCGTCTCCACCGTGCGCAGCGCGGATCGGATCGCCGTGCTGGATCACGGCAGGATTGTGGAGCTGGGCAGGCACGAGGAGTTGCTGGCTCTCGATGGCTACTACGCCAGCCTCTTCCAGAAGCAGCAACTGGAAGAGGAGCTCACGGTTGCCGGTTGAACCGCGCTGAACACCTACTCCACGCCCAGCACCTTGACGATTACCCGCTTGCGGCGCTGGCCGTCGAATTCGGCATAGAAGACCCGCTGCCAGGTTCCCAGGTCCAGCCGGCCGCCGGTCACCGGCAGCGTGGTCTCGTGGTGCAACAGCAGCGACTTCAAATGCGCATCCCCATTGTCCTCGCCGGTGCGGTGGTGCTTGTAATCGGGGCGCGCCGGCGCAAGTTCCTCCAGCCACTTGCCAATGTCCTCAATCAATCCGCTTTCCAGGTCGTTCACGTAGACCGCCGCGGTGATGTGCATGGGCGATACAAAGCACAAGCCGTCTCTCACGCCGCTGCGCCGCACAATCTCTTCCACCTGATCGGTGATGTGCACCATCTCCCGCCGCTTAATGGTCTGAAAGACCAGATACTCCGTGTGACTCTTCATTTGCGCCCTCCCGGCATGATCGGCTCCGAGCGGAAAACGCCGGACCCGCTCACCCATTATTCTAGAGACAGCCGTGCCTTCCTCCGATCCGCACACCGCCGAAGCACCCGCGCAGCCAACTCCCGCCGAGCGGCTGCGCTCGATGCACGAGCGGCTTGCCGCGGCGTATGGTCCACAACACTGGTGGCCGGCCGAGACTCCCTTCGAGGCAATCCTGGGCGCCTATCTCACTCAGAACACCGCCTGGAAGTCCGTGGGGCGCTCCCTCGCCAACCTTCGTCAGGCCGGCGCTCTAACTCTCGACGGCCTGCGCGCGATCACCCTTGAC
>JBEKPA010000269.1:0-5088 GCA_049521195.1 Occallatibacter sp. | reverse complement strand
GGCCGTTCCTTCATGCCCATAGGTTGGCAACACCCGTGCATCGAGGCCAGGAGCCAGGTTTCAACGACTGTAACTCAAGAGCGCACGATGGAGCCGGCAGAGCGCACGCGACGGCTGTCGGAACTGAAGCGGATTGCAATGGCGCTGCAGATTCAATCGGCCCGCGCGCAGTCATCCTATGACTCTCATGGCTGTTCGCTAAACCGGTAGCCGACGTAAGCATCGGTCAATAAATATTGCGGATTTCCCGGATCGTCCTCGATCTTCTTGCGCAACTGACGCACAAATGTTCGCAGGTATTCGAGCTCGTTTCCATACTCCGGCCCCCACACGGATTTCAGCAGCCTGGCGTGAGGAATCGGCTCGCCGGCATGCATCATCAGGTAATGCAGCACCTCGAATTCTTTGGGAGTCAGGTGAATCGGGCGTCCACTCTTCAGCACCCGGTATTTCACCGGGTCCAGTTCGAGCTGGCCATAACGAATCGGCGCGTCGCGGTTGGCGTCCTGCGCGCTTCTTCTTCTCACAGCGGAGCGCAGCCGCGCTGTCAACTCCCGGATCTGAAAAGGCTTCGTGATGTAATCGTCGGCGCCCGCATCCAGCGCAAGAACCTTGTCATCCTCGCTGTCCATCACTGTCAGCATCAGGATCGGCAATCTCGCAACCGCATGACGAATGCTCCGGCAGGCTTCCACTCCTCCCATACCGGGCATATCCACGTCCATTAGCACCGCATCGAACCACGACACGCGGGCCAGCGACAAAGCTTCTTCGCCTCGTGCCGCTTCTACCACGGTGAAGCCCATGCCAGACAATGTCACACGCAATGCCCTCCGCGTGGAAGCGTCGTCGTCCACCACGAGTATGGTGCCTTGTCCCGCATTCGCCGGCTCGCTATTCATTGCTTCCTCCTTGCTCCCATCGGAAGGGAAAGAAAGAATGTCGTTCCTTCCCGGTCGTCGCTAATTACCCAAACGTGTCCATGATGAGCCTCGGCAGCCTTCTTCACGACGGACAGTCCTATTCCGGTGCCGGGAACTGCGCCCTTCCGATCGGATGAGCGGTAAAAACGGTCGAAAACCCTCTCCCGGTCTTCAATCCGAATCGTGGACCCATAGTTATGCACGGAAAGAAGTACGTCGGAATGACTTCTTCGCGCCTCTATCTCGATCGGGGTGCCCGGTATCGAATACTTTTGCGCATTATCAATATACTGAGCCAAGATCATCGTCAGCAGCCCACGATCCACATTCACCACAAGGTCGGGGTCGTCCACAGCGACCTGAATCCTGTCGCTTCCTAAAGACATTCGCCGGTCGGCCAGCACTTCGAGTATCAGCTCCTTTACATTCACGTCGTCCATATCGAGGCCGACCTGTTTTCCGTCGAGCTTTGCAGTCGCCAACATTCGCGTGCAAAGTTCATTCAAGCGAACCGCCTGGCCGTCGATCAGCGTCACCAACTCAGCCTGTGATTCCGTCAGCCCCCCCAACTCCAGCAGACCTGAACTGGCAGTTTGTACCGCCGTCAACGGTGTCTTCAATTCATGCGCCAGTGCGTCCAAGACCGCTGCGCGCAACTGCTCGCTCTGCTTTGCCGTCTCAGCCCTGTCTTCCTTCTCGAAGGACTGGTGGCGATCGATCGCAATTGCAGCCAGCGCCGCAAGCGCATCGACCACCAGAGGATTCAGCCTTCCACGCACCGCCAATGCGCCCACAGGCCCTGACCCTGCACCGGTTTGCAACAATCGCTGCGAGGTTTGAGTTTGCGGATCATCCTGTGCGGCATCGCGCAGGTAGCACTCCTTAGCCAGATCCTCCTCGCCCGCCGCCCACTCGCCCACTCGGTCCTGACGTCCCAGGCTCATATCGAACAAGGCAACTGCGCGCAAGTCGAATATTCGCTGAATCAGAACGGCCAGCTGAAGCCCAGGCGGCTGGCGCAAGTCCAAAAGCAATGTGCTGCGGCTCAATTCAAACAATTGCTCCATTCCCTTGAGATGGATGGCCGCCTCTCTTGCAATCCGCATCTCCCGCCCGTGCATTCTGCTGATCGTGAGCGCCGTGGCCTCGAAGGTTACAAGCGCCACGAATATCCCTGGGTTTTCCACTTCAAAGCTGAAGAGGGGCGGCTCAAAGTAATAGTCGAGCAAGAGCACCGCGAGAACTGAGGCAAACGACGCCTGCCAGAAACCGAAGAGCGACGCGACAGCCACGACGATCAGTAAATAGAGGAGACTGATTGTCAGAAGGTTTATGTGCAAGACGAAGCCGCAATAGGTCAGCAAGGCGAGGGCCGCGCTTGCAATCAGACACTGGGCCAGAGTCTGAAGCCTTCGCGGCGGTTGGGTCCATCCGAGAACAATTGAATTTGTCATCCGGCTTTTGTCTAGTTCAATTCGCCTAATTCACGAATTGAGCCGATCTTAACTTGAAAGATATGAAGACAACATAAGGAATCCATTTAGATTCCATGCATAAAAATAAGAAAGGGAGGGATCTATTGACATAGATCCCTCCCTTTCTTGACTGCGGTTTTTGCCGTGCGGCGCTATGGATTGTCAGCGCGCCATTGCCATTACCGGGGCATCCGGCGCCGCCATGGCGCTATACTTCGCTTCAAGCTTTGCGGCGTCCGCCGCCTCCGCCATGTAGTACTCGTAAAGATTCTTTGCCGAGTCTACCGGCCGGGGATACTTCGCCAGCACGCCCACGACGTTCTGGCTCCTCCGATCCCACTCCGCTTTCTCATCCGCGGCCTTTTGCAGATAGGTCTTCTGCCGTTCGCCGTAGTAGCTTGCCAGGGATCTGTATTCCTCTGGAGCGTGCGCGTTGCGCGCCAACTGCTTCGCCTGCCCCTGGGTGTAATGGTCGCCCGTGTCCGCGGAAGCGGCCGCTCCCTGTGCGCTCGCAACGCCCGGAAGTGCAAGTGACAGAATCCATGCTGTGAACAGGTTGCGTTTCATGTGTTTAATACCTCCCATACTCAGTATTGAGGGGAACACATGAGGGAGGCATGAGGGGAGTAATAGGAATGAAGTAAAAAAATGCGAAAAGTAAATAATTCTTCCGGCCAGGATAATGGCAAACCCGCTCTTCTCTTTAAAATCCGCCGGTTGCGCGACCTCTTCCGGAGGTTTGCATATCGGGCGGCGTCCGCGCCAGGCTCGCCATGCGTGGCGGTGTGGTTTGGAGCCAATGGAAACGGAGGGGAATGCTTTTGCAACGAGGTGGTGACGCGGGATGTGACAGATGGGAAGCCAAGTCGGGGCATGGCCTAGTAGTAAGTCTCTCGCAAAGCCCGAGCATCCCTCACCTTGGCAAGAAACCTGCTACTCAGCTCATGAATGCGATCTTCCTGGCGAAAGTGCAAAGCTTCCTTGGGGAGCAGTTCCGCACCCAAGCCAATGGCAGTTGCGCCGGCGAGAATGAAGTCGGACGCGGTCAACTGATTTACGCCGCCCGTTGCAATCAGCCGGATCTGCGGGAGTGGAACCTTGAGCGCGCGCACATACTGAATGCCGCCCACGTGACCGGTGGGGAAGATTTTGACAAAGTCGGCGCCGGCCTTCCAGGCCGCGATGATCTCGGTTGGCGTCAAAGCACCCGGAAACACGCAGACATCCATTTTTCTTGCATACGCCACCACCTCTGGAACAAATCCCGGACTAGTCAGAAACCGGGCGCCGGCGTCGACGCACTTGCGCGCAGACTCATCGTCCAGTACGGTGCCGGCCCCCACGGCCATGGCCGGAAAGCGATTAGCCAAATCGTTGATCACCGCCAGCGCGCCAGGCGTGGTCAGGGTGATCTCAGCAATGGGAATTCCGGCCGAATACACCGTCTCTGCCGCAAATGTCGCCAGCTCCTGCGTAGTCACGCGCACGGAAGGCAGAATGCCGATCTCTTCGATGTAAACGCAAACTTCATTTCTCTTCATGATTCGACCTCTCCGCGGCAGTATTCGAATAGGCCAGACCGCTGGCGCCGTTCACAAAAGCAACGTCGATCATTGTATTACTTCATGCCCGACGGCAAGATTCATTTGGCCGGCAGCCGTCATATACGCGCCGATCAACTGCAGATAGGCGAGTTGAACGACACGGTAGTCGCTCTGCGCATTGAGAAAGTCCATCAGCGACGCGCCGCCATGTTGATAAGCAAAAGTGACGGTGTCGCGCACATAAACTGACTGATCGAGGTACTGCGCTTTGTACGGCTTGATCAAAGCAATATTGCTGCGCACCAATTCGTACGCATCGTCCACGTCGCTGAAGACCTGCGCTTTGGCCGCCTCGGCAGCTTCCTGGCTTCTGTCGATGTCGATCAGCGTTCTCTTCTTCTCGCCCTGGTTCTTGTCGAAGATCCGCAACGGAATGCTCACGTTGAGGCCGAGAGTTTGCTGGTCGTTTGGGTTATTGAAGGACGGATTGTAGGTGTACCAAGCGCCGAAGGTTGGATCGGTCGAACCATTGGAGACAGCAAGCTTGTGATTGGTTTGCGATTGCTCGATGGTCTGGATGGCGGCGCGCAGATCCGGCCTGTTGTCCAGCGCAATCTGGTGATAATCGGCGAGCGGCTGGAGTTCCGGGCCTAAGTCGAAGAGTCCAGTCACGTCGAACTGGTCGACTGGCGTGCGATTGTCGAGCAGTAGCAGGAGGGCGATTTTCTGGGTGCGCAAGTTAACGATCGCGGTCTCGATTTCAGACTCATATTGCACGCGCTGAAGCTCGATCCGGGCCAGGTCGATTTTGGCAAGGTCGCCGGCTTTGTAGCGGGCGCGGCTTATGTCGATGATCTTGTCGTAGTACTCCAGGTCGGCTTTGGCCAGCGCCAGAACCGCCTTGGCCTGGAGAGTCTGTACGAAGGCCGACCTGAGGCCGAAGAGCAGGTTGATTTCGAGGTCCACGTGCTGGGACTGGGTAATCTCCGTGCCTTCCTTGGCGCTCTGCAAGCGCAGTTCGCGCTTGTGCTCGCGCTCGTGCAAGTAACTGAAGTTGGGCTGATACTGAGTTCCGGTCAACGGCTGCCAGACACCATTGTGGCGAGCGAGCTGCGTTCCATCGGTTGAGAAAGTGAATTGCGGATT
>JBEKPA010000268.1:0-5091 GCA_049521195.1 Occallatibacter sp. | reverse complement strand
AGGAATCGCTGCCGCCGCGTCTGCTCCCAGAAAATCGAAATGCTGCGCAATGAAAGGGGCGAGAGCGGCCAGCCGCGACTTGTAGGGTTCTCCGCCCTTGGTTGTGACGACCATCTGGATCGTGGCTGCGACTTCCTCAATCTCCGGATCGCCGCCGGTGGTGTTGAACGAGCGGAAGCCGGCAACGGGGTGTGTTTGCTCGTAGGTCCATAACGTCTTTGCAGCTTCCAGGCACTCGGCGGCAAGCCCGTCGTCATACCCGCGCAGAACCCGGCTGGCCGCGGAAAAAGCCGCCGCCGCGCCGTAGTTCAGCGCCGTGGTGTGCGTGGTAAAGGCCCATCGGTCGTCCGGAACGCCTGACTCATTGCCGCTGGTCTCCAGCCTGCCGAGCTTGGGGTTGTAGATCTTGCCGTCAGTTTTCGAGGCTGCATCGCCAAGATGCGTGTACTCATCCAGTGTCGGTTCCACGATGCCGGGAATGGCATGCCCGAAGGTTTTGTACTCCGCCATCAGAAGGAGAATGCCGTGCTTCACCTGTTGCACCGCGTCCGGCACGCCATCGGGTCTGCGAATCTCTACCGACCGCGCGGTTTCGTCGATGGTTGTATCATCCCAATCGTCGTTGAACGCCTCTCGTCCCAGCACCAGATCCTGAATGACGCGAACCTGCGTCTGGGTGCGGAGATCGTAATCCCCGGCATCGTACCAGCCGCCGACGTTGATCCCCGGAATGTGCTCTCCCGCGGCGAACGGCGAATCGCTGGTGGCAGGCATGGAGTAGCCGTCGAAGTGCGTGTAGCTGGTTGGCGCCTGGCGGGCGTCGTCCATGTGAGAGGCGCCGTGCCACACGCGATAACCCTCGCGCACCTTTACATGGTCCATTTGCACGGCGAGATAGGTATCGAGCGATGGCTGCCAGACGCCGTGCCGATATACATCCGGCCCGATGAGAAAGGGACTGTTGCGGCGGCCGGCGTACTCGATGAAATAGGCTCCGGGTTCGCGGACGGAGCTGAAGTCGAAGGTAGCGTACTGGTAGCGCAGCCACTTTCCCCAGGGCTTGATGGGCGCCGTATACACCACCTTCGGCTCGCTGCCATCGTCGGCGATCTTCAGCAAGCTTGCGCTCCGCGGAGCGCTGTACAGCGGGTCAAGCTCGATCACCGCAACCTTCGAGCGGTTTGGCGTGTATCCGACCTGGTTATAAGAAACGACGGGCGGCCGCGTCCAGCCGGGAATTACGTTTGGACGCACATGCCAGACGATCGCGTTTTCCGTCGCCCCGGCCGGAATCAGCGTGCGCAGGACAAACCAGCCGTTTTGCGCGCGATCGCGGCCGTCCAGGAGCATGATCGCTCCATGATCGGAGGCAATGGCAATGCGCGTCATCGGATCTTCCGGAGAAAGCACTGCCTTCTCTCCGGTGGCCAGTGGGACGGGCTCCGCCCTGCCGCTCGCATCGCGCAGCATCGGTCCGTTCGGGTGGCGGGGAAACATACCCGGCTTGCCATCGAAGCTAAAGCTCTTTCCGAAGTAAGAGGTCGGCAGGAAGTCGAGGTTGAACCCCGCCTTGCCTGCCAGCGCGTCAGGCAAGGGCCGATCGAGATTGACGGCGATCCGGAATCCACCCGGCTCAGCCGTCACCTCAAGCGCATAGCTGAGTCCCTGGTCCGGATAGCCCGAAATCGCGATCACCTGATCCGGCAGCGGGCCGGCGTGCCTTTCTTTGAACCTGGGCACGCTGTCCCACTGCTCCGGGGTAGGCAGCAAGCGAATCTCGCCATCCGTCGCGATACGCTCGTCATGCTGGATGATCTCAATGCCTCCGAGCTTCTGGTCGAAAAAGACAGGATGGAAGACGCTTTGATAGATCAGCACGGACAGACCCTGCGTTTCGAGCACATTGTCTTTGGTCAGCTTGAGCTCTTGCGCAATGGCCCGGGCATGATTGCCACAAGCGGCCGCGAGCAACGCTATGATGAACAGTCTCACCATTTTCATGTCGAATGCTTTCATCAATGCTCGCAGAGCGGCCCTGTGGTCCTTAGCTTTTGATACTCCGCTTGTGTCAGATGGAGAGTGGCCCGGACCTGCCTCTGAAGAGCTTCAAGATGTTTGTTCTTCTCCTCATAACAGCTCATCGTGGAGCTGAACACGTCTCCAGTATAGGGATCAACTGCAAAGTTGCCCACGACAACACTTCCATTTGGCGTCCCCTCCCAAGTCACTTCGAAGAAGAGGAACCTTGAGGGGTTCCCAGGGGAAGGCGGCTCTGGCTCTATCCCCAGGCTTGGCAACCGACTTTGCTGCGCAGTAAGGGACGCCATGACAAGGGCTTCGGCTTGGTCGATGGTGGTTCTGTGTTCGGGCGGGTCAACCGCCGCAGCGGTCGTTGCCCAGAGCGAAATAAGGAAAAGCACAGTCAATCTTTTCATTCTTTACCTCCCGTGCAGGCACTGACCAGAATGTATGGACCGCGAATCCATCCCTTCTTTGTCTTCGCATTCTGAACCATAAAACCTGGATAGGCAGAGTTTCCGGACGCGTAGCCATATGTGCATTTCTCGTTAGAACCGCCGTAGATCCATTCTAGCTGGCTCTCTATGCGCAGCCAAAAGTTCCGGTGCGGCGAACCGCGCGCCAGTGCCAAAGGTAGCCCACTCCGCGCATCCATTGCTATAGTAAGGGCATTGTGAAACGTCTTCTACTCTTAGCCGCCTCATCGCCGCTGGCAGTTGTTTTTGCGCTTGCACAGATGCCTGCCTCGCCTGCGCCCCTGGGAACCGCAGTCAATCCAGACCGCTCGATTACCTTCAGGCTCGAATTTCCCGGAGCGAAGAAAGTGTCTGTCGAGACCGACGCAGCTCGCCAGCCGCTTCGCATGACGCAAGATGCCGCCGGCCTGTGGACCGCTACTACGCCGCCTCTCCAACCCGAGCACTACGGCTACACCTTTGTTGTCGACGGCGTTCCCATGCTCGACCCGCTCAACCGAAACGTGCATCCCAACTTCGTCGACCTTTACAGTGACATTCTGGTACCCAGTACTCCGCCGGCTCCATGGGAACTCACCGACATTCCGCACGGAGATGTGACGCGCCGCATCTTCACGACCAAGATCGGGTTGCACTTTCCCGCCGATCAGACCGCCTATGTGGTCTACACGCCTCCGGGCTACGACCCACGGCGCAAGGGGGGTTATCCCGTTCTGTATCTGCTACATGGCTACTCAGATACAGAGAAGGGGTGGACGTGGGCCGGCAAGGCGAATCTGATGCTCGACCACATGCTTTCCGAGGGCAAGATCGTTCCCATGATCGTGGTGATGCCGCGCGGTTATGGGGACTTCGACATCGTCAGCCATGGCCACGGCGCGTTCGGCGATCCGGTCATCAGTCAGCGCAACGTCCAGCTCTTTGCCAGGACCCTGATCGACGAGATCATCCCCGCGGTGGAACGGGATTACAACGTGGCGAAAGGCCGAGCCAACCGTGCTATCGCGGGCCTGTCCATGGGCGGACAGGAGAGCCTGACATTGGGGCTGACGCATCCCGAACTCTTCGCCTGGGTTGGCTCCATGAGCGCCGGGTTGCCGCAGAAAGCCGATTTCGATGTTCTTTTCCCAGGAGTCGATGCCAACAAAGCCCATCTGAGCCTGCTATGGATCGCTTGCGGCACAGAGGATCGCCTCATCACACCCAACCGCGCCCTGGTCGCATGGGCCAGGCAAAAAGGCCTTCCGGTGACGCCAATCGAAACTCCCGGCGCCCATACCTTTATTGTTTGGCGTGACAACCTGCTGGCATTAGCGCCTCTGCTTTTTCGCAAGTAAGCTCCGCAACCGGGTGAGATAGGCCGTACAGTTGTTGCTGAATCGCCGCTTCGCGCAGCGAAGAATGTCGGCGGAGAAACTCCCCCGAAGTTCCGCGTTCCGGGCGTTCGACCGGGAAGCCGGAAACCGCACCGCCGCCCCGCGCATTGATTGCTGTCCATGCAGTGGTCCGGGATGATATGCTTGCCAGCGCTGGGAAAAGCGATTTACGCAAGGGAGAGAACGGGTATGTGGTTCCTTGGAATGGATGTGGGCACGGGCGGCACGCGGGCCGTGGTAGTGGATGGCGCGGGCAAACTGATTGGTGGGGCATCGAGCGAACATGCTCCGTTCAAGACGGCTCATCCGGGCTGGGCGGAGCAGGATCCCGAGGACTGGTGGCGGGCGGCGCAGGAGGCGATTCGCGGGGCGCTGGCTGCCGCGCCCGAGCCGCGGGAGCCGATTGCGGCCATCGGGCTGACCGGGCAGATGCATGGAGCGGTTCTGCTGGACGAGGCCGGCCAGGTGCTGCGCCCGTCGCTGATCTGGTGCGATACGCGTACCCAGCCGCAATGCGACTGGCTGACGGAGAAGATCGGCTACGAACGGCTGATCGAACTGACCTGCAACCCGGCGCTGCCCAATTTCACGCTGACCAAGGTGCTGTGGGTGAAGGAGCACGAGCCGGAGATCTTCGCCAAGATCCGTCACATTCTCTGCCCCAAGGACTATGTGCGCTACCGGCTTACGGGCGAGTTCGCCATCGACGTGCAGGAGGCCTCGGGAACGCTGCTGCTGGACGTGACGCATCGCCGCTGGTCGAGCGAAGTGGCTGAGGCAGCGGGGATTCCCGAGAGCTGGCTGCCCAAGGTTTACGAGTCGCCGGAGGTCTGCGCGCGCATCAGCGAAGGCGCGGCGGGGCTGACCGGGCTGGCCGCGGGAACTCCGGTCGTGGCCGGCGCGGGCGACCAGGGAGCGGGCGCGGTGGGCATGGGCATCTTGCAGCCGGGCTCGGTTTCGGCCACCATCGGCACTTCGGGGGTGGTCTTTGCCGCCACCGCCAGCCCAACCAAGGATCCCAAGGGCCGGCTGCACACCTTCTGCCACGCGGTTCCGGGCTTGTGGCACGTGATGGGAGTAACGCAATCTGCGGGTTTGAGCCTGCGCTGGCTGAAGGAGACCTTCTTTACCGGCCTGGATTATGACGCGCTCACGTGGGCTGCGGCCCGAGTTCCCGCCGGCAGCGAGGGTCTGGAGTGGGCGCCGTATCTGCTCGGCGA
>JBEKPA010000267.1:0-5120 GCA_049521195.1 Occallatibacter sp. | reverse complement strand
GTAAAAAAACAGAATCATCCGTTACCGATATTTCCTTCCCCCGGTCTAACCCTCAAATGATACATTCATGCACGATGAGGGTCTCTTCGGCGTTTCCGCTGCTTCTGCTTTCGCTGGCGCTTCCCGCCGCAGCTAGCGACCACGCGCCTCCGCCTGTGCAGCCGGCCACCACCTTCGCCGCAGTCGAGGCGCACGAAGACGAGAAGGTGGCCATCGCCGCCGAACCTTACGACACGCGCGAGAAAGAAGCCATCTTCCGCGTCGACTACCTGAGCCACGGCGTCATGCCGGTGCGCCTCATCGTGACCAACAACGGCGACCGGCCCATCTCGCTGCGCGACGCGCGCATTCTCTTCGTGACCGCCGCGGGCGACAGGATTGAAGCCGCTGATCCCGAGGACGTGGAACGGCTGATGAGCAACAAGGATAGAGAGGGCTCCAAGATCCCCATGCCCAGCCCGATCCCCAAAATCAAGCTGAAGCCCAAGGCCAGCGATAAGGAGGTTGAGCAGGACTTTGACACTTTCGAGTACGGCGCCCTGGTGGTCGAGCCGCACACCACGCGCGCGGGATTCCTCTTTTACGACGTCTCCGGGCTCGCTCAACCGCTCCAGGGCGGCAAGCTGCACCTCCACAAGCTGCGCGACGCCGACGGCAACGAGCTCTTCTACTTCGAGATTCCCTTCGACAAGTACCTCAAATCCAAATCCAGCCAGATGAATTGAGGGGGCGTTGCGGTTCGGACGTCGGCAGCCTCGCCTACTCGTAGTAAGTAGCCGTCGTCGTGTCCGTTTCCCAGATGGTGCAGTCCTTCACGCGCACCCGCCCTTGGGTCGTCGCGGCCAGTTGCTCGCTGGTCTGCTCGTAGAAGTATTTGGCCAGGTTCTCGGCCGAGGGATTCAGCGCCGTAAAAGGCTCCAGGTCGTTGAGCATGCGGTGGTCGATGCGCTCGATCACCGGCCGCAGCACCTGCTTGAGCAGCTTGAAGTCGAGCAGCAGGCCGGCCTCGTCCAGCGCCGCCCCGGCCAGGGTGACGCGGACCTTGTAATTGTGCCCGTGCGGGTGCTCGCACTTGCCCTTGTAGTTGCGAAGATAATGGCCGGAGGAGAAACCGGCCTCCACGGTGACTTCAAACATCGGCGTCTGCTCGATTCTGGGAGGGAACTGCGCCCCTGCGTCCATTCTAGGCTCTTGCGCGCCCTCAGGGCTTCCGTCCCTCTTGCTGCCTGCGCCGCGCCGCTTTCCGGGCCTCTTCGCCGCGCCGGTCCACCTGCTCGAAGAGGTGGGTCAGCACGCCAACCAGCGCCGACGCCAGCCCAAACAGCAGCAGAAACATCGCCACCGTCCGCCACAGCGACGCGTTGGCCGGCAGTCCCGGCTGCAGGCTCGAAGGCGCCAGCGCCAGCGTCGCCGAAACCAGCGCGAAGAAGACCAGCGTTCCCGCCAGAATGTAGAAGCTGCGCGACATAACTCCTGGAAAGGGGAGAGAATCCCCCGCGTCTGCTGCGATTCTAAAGCCGCCAGCCAGAGGCGGACGGGCAAGCTGTCGTCCCATGCGCCGCGGCAACTACACTATCCATCATGGAAGTTCTCTACGGCGTGCATCCGGTGGAGGAGGCGCTCAAGGCCGGCAAGCGCCGCTTCGACCAAGTGCTGGTGGCCCGCGAGCGCGACGATGCCCGGCTGGAGCGCCTTGTGGCTCTCTGCCGCGAGGCCGGCGTCCCGGTTCGCCAGGAGCCCAGGGAGCAGTTGACGCTGCTGGCCCAGACCGCCGCGCATCAGGGCGTGGTGGCCATGGTTCATCCGCTGGAGTTTCTCGCCATCGAAGACCTGTTCGCGCCCGACCCGGCCAGCGCCAAGGTCGGAGCAGCCCGCCTGCTGCTGGCTCTGGATGGCGTCGAGGACCCGCAAAATCTGGGCGCGCTGCTGCGCGTGGCCGATGGCGCAGGCGTGGATGGCGTGGTGCTGACGGAGCGGCGATCGGCTCCCTTGAGTCCCGCGGCCGTGAAGGCCAGCGCGGGCGCGGCCGAGCACCTGCGCATCGCCCGCGTGGTGAATCTCGTGCGTGCTCTCGATGAGCTCAAGTGCCAGAATCTGTGGATCGTTGGACTCGATGAGCGCGGCCAGACCGATTACGACCAGTTCGACCTGACCTGCGACTGCGTCATCGTTCTGGGGCGCGAGGGCGCGGGCCTTCACGATCTGGTCCGCCGCACCTGCGACCACCTGCTGCGCATCCCCATGGCCGGCGGCGTCAGCTCTCTCAACGTCTCGGCAGCCGGAGCGGTGGTGCTCTACGAGGCCTTCCGCCAGCGCCGCAGCGCCGTCCGTCTGCCAGCCAGCGCTGCTCTCCCGAGGGCTGGAGCCGCGTCCAAACCAAGGAAACAGAAAGGCTTGGGCTCATGAAGTTCTCCTTTGCCGGGATTGTGGCGGCGGCTCTCCTTTGCGCGGCAATCTCTCCCGGCGCGGCGCAAACAGCGGCTCCTTCGCCGCCCCCGGAACCCGCGGCCCATGAAACCCCGCCGGATTCGCAGATCAACCGCCAGGTCATCTTCTCCCGCTCCATTGACGAGGACGGCCAGCCCACAACCCAGTCCGCCCAGACGCCCGCCAAGCCCGCTATCCAAATCGCCGCCGTGCCTTCCGTCGAGGACGCCGAGCGGCAGGCCGTCACCTTCACCGGTCTCGACCTGGACGTGCGCCTGCGCACCGCCGAGCAGCACATCGCCGTCCGCGCCTTGGTCACGGTGCGCAACGACGGCAAGACGCCGCTCGCGCGCATTCCGCTGCAAATCTCTTCCTCGCTCGACTGGGAACGGATTCGCGTCAACGGCAAGGATGCGGCCTTTTCCGTGGCCACGCTCAACTCCGACGCCGACCATACGGGCCAGTTGCATGAGGCGGCCGTCCCCCTCGCCCAACCCCTCGCGCCCGGCGCCAGCCTTCCGCTGGACGTTACCTACTCGGGCGTCATTGCGCCCTCCGCCCGGCGACTGCTGGCTATCGGAACCCCTGAAGACCTGGCGCTGGCTTCGGACTGGGACCAAATCGGCGTCCCTTTCACCGGCCTGCGCGGCTTTGGCAACGTGGCCTGGTACCCGGTTGCCAGCGTGCCCGTCATCCTGGGCGACGGCGCGCGGCTCTTCGACGCCATCGGCGAACACAAGCTGCGGCTGGCCGGCGCACGCTTCCGCCTTCGCCTCACGGTCGAGTTTCCCCACGGCCAGGCGCCCACCGTGGCCCTCATCGACGGCCATCCGGCCGCCCTCACCGTCACCGAACCCGCTGCCGCTTCGGACGAGGCTCAGGAGGTGGCCAGCGTGGCCACGGCCAGCCTCGACGGCGCGGTCCTCGGCTTCGAGGCTCCCAGCCTCTTCGTGGCCATCCGCACCCCCCACCCCGGCGCGAATCTCACCGCCTGGACCCTCCCCGAAGACGACGCTGCCGCGCAATCCTGGACCGCCGCGGAGACCCAAGTCACGCCTTTCCTGCAGGGCTGGCTCGGCCAGCGGCCCCGCTCCCAGCTCACCCTGCTGGACCTGCCCGGCGCGCAAGACGCGCCCTTCGAGACCGGCGCGCTGCTGGCCACGCCGATCCGGCAGGCTGACCCGGCGGCCAGTCTGGACCAACTCGACGGCATTCTGGTCCACGCGCTCACCCACGCTTGGCTCGCGTCGCCGTCAGCTTCGCCCCAGCCGCCAAATCAGCCCCCGCCCGCATGGCTCGATGAGGGCGTGGCCGGCTTCATGGGCACTCTGTGGATTGAGAAACAGCGCGGCCGCGATCAGGCCTTGGGCTCGCTTGAAGCCTCGCGCGCCGCCCTCGCCCTGGCCGAGCCGGAAAGTCCCGGCCAAAGCCCCGGCCAGCCGCTCGCCGCCGCCATCTCGCCCGTCTATTACCGCACCAAGGCCGCCTATGTGCTGTGGATGCTGCGCGACCTGGCCGGCGACTCCACGCTCGCTGCCGCCCTCCGCGCCTACAATCCCACACAGAAGGTCGCCGGAAACAGGCAGGCAGCGGAAAAACTTTACCCCGCCCCCAGCTCGTGTCAGGGCACGACTTCAGTCGTGCCGCAAATGCCGCAAAAGGAACCCGGGGCTTTAGCCCCTGAGGGAAATTCGTCCGCCGGCCCCCCGGCCTCCGCGCCCTGCGCCGCCCGCAGCCCCTTCGAGCGTCTCCTCGAAGATGCCGGAGCGCGCCGCGATCTTTCCTGGTTCTTCGCCGACTGGGTCGATGCGGACAAGGGCCTGCCCGACCTGAGCATCGCGGGCGTCTTTCCCAGCGCCACTTCGGCAGGCAACTGGCTGGTCGCCGTCAACGTAGCCAACAGCGGCTACGCCTCCGCCGAAGTCCCCGTCACCGTGCGCTCCGCCTCGGCCTCGGTCACCCAGCGCCTGCTGGTTCCCGCCCGCGGCAAGGCCGTCCAGCGCATCCTCATCCAGGGCCAGCCAACCGAGGTCCAGGTCAACGACGGCACGGTTCCCGAAACCCAGGCCAGCGTGCACATCACCAAACTCACCGAACCGGCGGACGGCTCATCCTCATCCATCCAGCCCAGCCCGGCGGAGCTGTGAACGGGAACATTGCATGGCTCACTTCACGCGAAGGCTATTACGTGCTTGTTGAGCTCGTCCAAAACCCAATCTTCCGGCTGCTCCATGTTTGTTCTGTCCTGAATGCGGAGAACGAAACAGCTCGGAACCGGCGTAACATCTGGCCTCTTCGCGCGTACTCTCTGTGACAATTGGGTTCAGTCCTGAATGCGGAGAACGAAATACCTCGGAACGGGTGTAACATTTGGCCTCTTCGCGCGTACTCTCTGTGACACGCGTACTTTCTGTGACAATGGTGACGATGGACTTCCAGAGTCTTTACGAGAAATACGCGCCAGCGGTGCGGCGATTTGCGCTGTTTCTGTGTGGCGACTGCGCGCTGGCGGACGATATCACCTCAGAGACTTTCCTGCGCGTTTGGTCCACGCGCAGTCGCATTCGGGAACTCACGGTGAAGAGCTATCTCTTCGCAGTTGCAAGGAATGTTCACCGCGACTTGCAGCGGCAAGGCTGGCGAAGAGCGGGGCTGGACGAAAAGCACACGGACCCAGGAGCTAGTGTGCACAA
>JBEKPA010000266.1:0-5126 GCA_049521195.1 Occallatibacter sp. | reverse complement strand
TTTCCAAAGAGAAGCCAACGCCCCAGAACGACAGCTACGGGGAGAGACAGAAGCAGGCCTTCATAGGGACGGGTCAGGCCCAGAAGCACGATGCCCGCCGCCATGAGCATCGCATAGCGAAAACGGGCAGTCTTCATCAATCGAGGCAGCGCGCCAAGCACCAGCGCCCCGCCGAGAGCCGAGAGCCAGCTTCCGCCGGTGTAAGTATTCGTCCAGTAACTGAAGAGAGCCAGACGCAGAATCGCCAGCACCCCTCCGAGCAACGCCCAGGACGGCGGCAGCCATGCTTGCAGCATCCAGCAGATGGCCGCGCACATCAGCGCGCTGGCGATCAGGATGGCGTACCAGGGGTGTCCAAAGAGCACCTTGCCGGCAGCCATTGCCAGCCCCGGCCCCGGAAAGTACATCGAAGAGTAGGTGGGCTGCATGGCGATGTGGATGCTTTCGAAGTGAGTCCACATCGCGGGCGTAGGATTGGCGAGGCGCCCATGCGCGAAGGTGTCGGCTGCCAGCAGAAAGCTGAAATCACCCGTGCTGAATGGATGGGGTATGGGGCACAAGGGAAGCAGGGCAACCCGCAAGAGAAGGGTTGCTAGGCCGACGATGGCGACAGACAGGCCCTTGCGCCGCGCCAAAGCCGCCAAGGGGCGCTCAATACGCGAGAAGAATGAGGAACCAAGGCGGGGCCATCCGAGTACCAGCGCGGCTGCCATCCCGGTAAGGCCAGCTTCAATCAGGACCAGCCCAGGGCCAGGTTCAACGGAAGAAGACAGGAACATAACGGTACTATAGCGCGAGTTTGCCGCGGGTGTCGCGGATGCGCTCAAGCATAAAAGGAATCATTCCAGCTTTATGAAGGACTGGAAATAGGATTGAAAGCCGGGTTTCCCAGGCCACGATGGCGAGACCTGGGAAATCCCGCAGCCGGCGCCGGTCACGGCGCTCACACCACGTCAAGCAAGTGGGCCATTTGGGGCGATTCTTGGCGAACTGCCCGATGCAGAATATAGAGCTGACCCAGTCCGAACATGGCGAGCAAGATGGGGAGAAACTGAATCCCTTTGTCTAGCGCAATTTTCTCCAACTCCCACGAGGTCACGCCGATAAGAACCGCCAAAAAACTCATCCGCCCCATCGCTGCCTTCCATTCCAGGTCTCTCAGCGCTCCCAGAGTCAGCACTGCCGCAATCACAAACAGAACCGAGTCGTAGATCGGGACATAGACATTCAAGAGCAAGGTCCAGGTCAGGGTCGCCGCCCAAGCCAGGGATTGCGCGGGGCCGCCGCTCTTGGCGGACTTCCATAGGAGAACCGCCAGCCAAGCTGCCATAGCGATGCTCATCGAGATGAACAAAACCATCCCGGCACTGGACCAGCCGCCGCTGACAGCCTGCACAAACGACTTGACGTCGACATACAGCGACAGATTGTAAGTCGATTGTCCTTTGAAGCCGACGAACTGCCCAAAAACGCTCAGGAAGTGAACGTAAGCCGGCCAGATTTGTATCCCGCCGAATGCGGTTGCCGCCGCGGCCAGAAGCGCCGATCCCGTGATGAACCCGCCGAACGCCTTGAACCTCCGCGTGAGCAGAAGCATGGGAATGAGAAGCAGGAGCAAAGTCGGTTTATACGCCATAATCGAGAGCGCCAGTCCGCTCGAAAACTGCCTGGAATCCCGATCCAGCATCACCGCAAGCCCGACAGCGAAGACCGCCAACGTTGAAATCTGTCCAGTCGCAAGAGTCCTAAGCAGGAACGGGCAGAAGGACAGCGCAAGTGAAAAGATCAGAGCGACTTTGAGCCGTTCCCCTGGGAAGCTGCCTTTGGCGGCCGATGCGATCCCTGCAAGATAAAGAGCCAGTGAAACACCCGCCCATAGGAAGAAGGCCGGCACAACAGAAACACGCGCGATCAGGCTGAAGAAAAGGGCGACAAACGGCGGATACGGGCTGGGTCCATAAGCGCCTTCAGGCAAAGGGTAAGGGAAGATTTCGTTGAATGTCTTCAGTTGCAGGCCGTAATCGTAGAGCCTTGTAAGCGGATAACTGTTCGCGATGTGACCGATGCCATAGAAATAGACAAAGTCGCTGGGGAATATGTGAGTCAAGCCCGCTCCGGCCTTGATCCGCAGCAAGAGAGGCACGCAAAACTGCTGGACAAGCATCGCGGCAAGCCAGGCCCATGCGGCCACATTCAGTTCTTTCAAGCCGGGAGGCGGACCGAGAACCCGCGTGGGCCAGCTCGGGAAGCTCGTTCTAGGGCTCTCCTGGTCCACAGCAAGGCCTGCATCGTCCATACGATCTCCTAGAACCTGTTATTGACTTTTCTGCAAGTTGCTGGTTGCAAAGCGCTTGCTAGCCAAATTGCTCCACGGCGAATCTGTCGCAACTCCTTGATTATGTTGGACTTCCCATAGAATTCATTACAGGCTCTAGTGAAGGGCAACGCCCATACGACACGAGCGCCCCAGGTTCTGATTCTAAGACATGGAATTTGATCGCTTATTGCCAACTTCCCATAATACCTCTACTGAAAAGCAAAAAGGACCGAATTGTTTCCTCGGTCCTTTTCCAACAGGTTTCAGGCGACCTCATGGGATATGCGCAACGATGGAGGTGTAATAAGCAACGAGAGCCGTGGCAAGACCACCCATACTTAAGACCATTGTGATCGCGACCAGAAATAGGAGCAGGAGATACTCGACCAGATCCTGACCCTCCTCTTGCAGGATGAGGCTTTGCAATCCGGAACGAATCTTCCAAAATGCAGACCGCATAGAGGGTGCCTCCCGGTGAGTAATCTACGTTCGGATCGTTTGCCGGGAAAAGCACATCCAAAGCAACTGCTTTGCGAGATTCTCGCGCAACGGACCGAAGCTGGTGGAGGTGGTGGCTCGCAATGCCGCAACTCTGCTATCGCAGGATCATCCGATAAGGTCTAAAGTTTGCCGGTGACCGATGTGAATATGGCCGTGACCTTGGCGGCCAAACTGGTCAGAGTTGCAACCGCGGAGATGGAAATCAGAAACAGGACGAGAGCATACTCGACCAGATCCTGACCCTCCTCCCGCAGGAAGAGGCTTTGAAAGCCGGAACGAATTTTCCAAAATGCGGACGGCATTTGGTTTCTCCCGTTGACTCGGGCCGCACCTGATCGTCTGCGGGAGAGGGCATATGCAGAGCAACCGCTCTGCACAGTGCGCCTCTCCCGCAACGGACCGAAGCTGGTGGAGGATGTGGTTCGTCATGCCGCAATTCTGCTATCGCAGGATTGTCTCGATCGGGGTTACGCCAGTTTGGTGGCGATCGACTGGAAGATGTTGGTGACCGCGGTGGCCATCGCACCCAGGGTTGCAACTGCGGCGATGGAAATCAGAAACAGAACCAGAGCATACTCGACCAGATCCTGACCTTCCTCGCGGTTCATCAGATCCTGGAACATCACATACAGCTTGATAAGCGTGTTGTTCATTGGTGTTCTCTCCATGGGTGAATTTTCCCAGCTTCAGGCCGGGGCACCCGTCTTGTTGCAAGTGGTGTGCCATTCTCGATGTGCGACTATTTGTATTATAAATCAATAACTTACGGAAAGTGAAGCGCGGAGGGTAACGGGCCTGAGTGTAAACTCCTGTATACAGTGGGGGAGACGGGGAGGCTGGCAACGTATACATGACACGAAGGTGGAGACCCACGAAAGTCGCAGGCCGGCGCCGGGTGGGGACGAAGCGGTGGGACGGGGGGGCAAGAACCGGAGACCCGGAGAGGGAGGATGGAAGCGATGGTGAGACCGGCGATTGCGCAACTCGAATCCAATATACTGAAAACATCCTGAGACACGATATGGGGAAAACACAGTGAGACTGCTTGGGCTACTGCTGAATCCCGGCACCGTCGCGATGCTGGCCTTATTTGCATCCGTGGTGTGGATGCTCAAAGACGAGAAAGACAAGTCGCGTCCGTTTGTTGTGTTTGCCTTGGTGCTCAATCTCGTTTTCCCCTGGCTGTTTTCTGTCGTATTGGGAGGAGAAGATAGCTACTTTTCGGGGAGATACGATCATATACTCGCCCGGATAGACGATTCGCTTGGAGCGTCCGCAGCTTCAATCGCGCTTCCGTTGCAAGGAGCATTGAGAATCCCGCTGAGCGTGGTCTATCAGACGATCATTCCGATGATGATCTGCTGGTTAGTGGTGGCGCGCAACCGGGAACGCCGCGGCTCGCTGGTGTTTGCCTACGTTGCCGTCCTGCTCGGCGGACCGATCCTATACACAATCGTTCCGGCGTGTGGACCGATCTATGCTTTTGGCGCAGGATGGCTTCATCCGCCAGCGGTGCGGGCAGAAGTAATTCGGCTTGCCGGAATGCCAAATGCGTTCCCTTCCTTGCACATTGGAACAGCGTTGGTGCTGGTTCTTTTTGCCCAAGGCAAACTTTGGCGGGGGATATCGCTCGCTTTTCTGGCCGGCACGGCGCTTGCCACGCTCTCGACGGGTGAGCATTACGTCGTCGATCTCATACCGGGGCTCGCGTTCGGCTGCTTTGCGGCGTGTGCGGGGTACCGTAGAGTCCGGAGCGCGCTTGCGTATCTGGGAGTCGCCCTATGCTGGTCGCTCGCAGCCCGGTTTGGGTACCCGTTCCTGATTGACCACCCCGGCCTGCTGCGGTTGATGGCGGCACTTACGGTGGCGCTTGCGACCTTTTCCGTAATCAAGGAGTGGAATCACGCAACCATGCACGCGGCTGAACCCACGGTCGCGCTTCCTCAATGACGATCCCGATGACCCAGTGCGGCAGTTCAGGTCAGGGATGCACCGCATCGGCGCTGTTGCTGGACGCGGATGCGGAGGAGAATTCGAGAGTGTCTCCAGGGCGGGTCTCCGTCTCGCGGATGGCGCCCGAAGGAAGCTCAAGGACGGAGCGAGCCGAGAGACAGACCGAGAGCCGCCATGGAGGCACGTTCCTGCAGAGCTTCTTGATTCTGTTCTTGCCGTCAAGATAGACGAGGTCGATGGGGAATTTCATGCCAAAGGTGTGAATGGCCTCACAGGGGAGGATCCACAGGCCCTCTCCGGGAGCGAGGCGACTGCGCCCCAGCAAGCCCTTGTTGCGCTTGGGACTGCTGTCGGC
>JBEKPA010000265.1:0-5126 GCA_049521195.1 Occallatibacter sp. | reverse complement strand
AGCTGCCGGCGACGCCAAGGTTTTGTTTCGCGAGGATGGATCGGTGGTACGCCTGGATGCGGTGAACGGGTTCACGCTGGCGACCGCGACCGGCGGCCACGTTGCGGCGCCCACGGGTTCAATGGACTTCAATGAGCACAACCAGCCCCGCCATGGCCATCTGGAGGGCGGGGTGCGGATGGACTCGGCAAGTCAGAATGGGAGTCAGGCCCGCCGGGTGCATGGGAATTCGGCCTCGGCAGAGCTTGAATTCACGCCTCGGGGCGAGTTGCGCCAGTTGCACATGGAACGCGAGGTGGAGATCGAGAGCGAGGAAACCAGCCATCCGGCGGCCGGACCGGGGCCTGGAGCCGGTTCGCTGCGTGTGAGGCGGAACTGGCGTTCGCCGGTTGCCGACGTGGCGTTCCGCGATGCCGGGCACGGACAGGTGGAGCCGGCCGCGATTCACGGAACGCAAGGGGTGGTGGTGACCGGCGAGAGCCAGCGGGCCCAGGAAGCCGTCGTGCCCTCCAGGCTGGCGGCCGATGAGTTGACGGGCGAGTTTGGGCCGGGTTCGGCGCTGACCGCAATGACCGGAACCGGCCACGCCAGCATGGAAGAAACGAGCGCCACGGGAATCCGGCAGACGTCGAGCGGCGACCGGATCGAGGCGCATTTTGTTCCGGGTGCGGGGAGCGGAGCGGGTGCCGGGGTAAAGGGCGGGCCGGGGAGCGGCGCTGGCCCCGGGTTTGGCGGCGGAGCGCAGATTCAGTCGGCCGTGCTGGATGGTCATGTGGTGCTGGTTCAGCAGCCGGCGGTCAGGCCCGGCCAGCAGGCGGAGCCGCCGATGCGGGCCACGGCGGGCCGGGCCGTTTATGAGGGCGCGGGAGCGTGGCTGCGCCTGACGGTCGGACCGCGCGTGGAAGATGGCGGCTTGCAGCTCACGGCGGACAAGATCGACGTGTCGCAGGATTCGGGGGATGCGTTTGCGCGTGGAAATGTGAAGGCCACCTGGACGGATGCCGGCGCGGGCCAGGCGGGCAGGCCCGCGAATGGTGCGGCGGGGCAGGGGGGCGTGGCGTTGGGCGGGCAAGGTCCGGCACACGTGATTGCCGCCGAGGGGCAACTGAATCGGGCCACCGGCGAGGCTACCTTTCGGGGCCATGCGCGGCTCTGGCAGCTGGCCAACTCGGTTGCCGGGCCGGTGATTGTGCTGGACCGCCAGAGGCAGACGCTGGTAGCCCATAGCGCGGATGCGGCCGAGCCGGTGCGGGCGGTGCTGGTGAGCGCGGGCAGTGCGGAGCCGGGCAGGGCTGCGAACAAGGATGGGGGCCGGGCTCCGGGCGCCGATTCCGGCAAGGACGCGGCGGGAAGGCCGGCTGCCCGATCCGTGATTCGCGTGCGCGGAGGCGACCTGAAGTACTCCGATGCCGAGCGCAAAGCGGTGATGCGCGGCGGCGCTCTGGGCACGGTGGTTGCCGAGACGGGAACCGCGGCATCGGTCTCGAACGAGGTTGAACTGACGCTGCTGCCGCCGGGCAATCACGCCGGCAAGGACGGCGGCTCAGCCCAGGTGGACCGCATGACGGCGCGGGGCCATGTGACGCTGACCAGCGAGGGCCGGCGCGGGACTGGAGAGCAATTGGTCTATACGGGCGAAACCGGGGAGTATGTGCTGACCGGAACCGCAGCCGCGCCGCCCAGGATGACCGATCCGGCGCGGGGAACGGTGACCGGGGAAGCGCTGATCTTCCACAGCCGCGACGACAGCGTCAGCGTGGAAGGCGGCGGACGCAAGACCACGACGGAGACCACGGCGCCGAAGTGACCGAAGACGCGAACTGCACGACACAACCCAAGCGATTCGGTTAATGATCGGCATGAGTTCATGCCAACCGTTCTGAGGATTGGCGCTTTGTACGCGGCGGTTTACCCAAATGATCATCGTCCGGCTCATGTACATGTGAGCGGGCGCAGTCACGAGGCTATTTTCACTTTGAACGATCCTGCGGGCTCCGTCGCCATTAGGGAGAACAACGGCTTCTCCGTGCGCGACCCGGTCCGCATTCAAGGTGTACTGGAGGAGAATCCGGCAGCGCTTTTGAGAGCCAAGGGAGGACTTTGGATGAAGCCCACGATTTATCTGCGCATCGCCTCGGTGCTGACCTTCGTTCACTCTGTTCTGCACACCATCGGCGGCGTTTTTGGCGCGCCGCCGCCGGGGCCCGGCGAGGCTGCGGCGGAAGCTATGCGGTCGAATCACTTCCTGTTCATGGGAGTTACCCGGAGTTATTGGGAGTTTCACCGCGGGCTGGGCCTGACCGTCACCATCTTTCTGACCGCCGAAGCCATCGTCTTCTGGCAGCTTGGTTCCCTGGCGAGAACCGATGCGACGCGGCTGCGGCCGATTATGGCCACTTTCATGGTGGGTTATTTGGCCTTTGCCGTGAATTCGTATATCTATTTCTTTCCGGTCCCGATCGTTTTCGAGTTCCTGATCGCGCTGTGCCTGGGCTTGGCGATCCTTGGCTCGAAGCCGGCCGCTAATGCCTAGACTTCGTGATTTGGTAATGGTTCCGCATACGAGTGCGAGCGCGGACGCCCGCACGACAGCCGGTCTACCACCCCGGTCTGGAGACCGGCGCGACCTTTCCGGCCATTCTGATTGGGAGAGCATCCATAGAAATCGATGAGCGGATTGACCGGGCGAACAAGCGCGCCCGGAAGCTTGGTGCATCGCATCCCCGTGCCGCGGGGGCGCGCTTCGACAGCGGCAAGGATGATAGATTTGTTCTTTAGCGGATTGATGGGAAGACCCACTTGATGAATGCATTGATCGCCGAGGGAATCGGCAAGGCGTACAAGGGACGGGAGGTTGTCCGCGGGGTCGACCTGCGGGTCGCGCGCGGGGAGGTGGTGGGTTTGCTGGGGCCGAACGGGGCCGGCAAGACGACCAGCTTTTACATCATCGTGGGACTGGTGGCGCCGGAGACCGGCCGCGTGCTGGTGGACGAGACCGATATCACCCGGCTGCCGATGTATCTGCGCGCGCGCAACTTTGGCATCAGCTACCTGCCGCAGGAGCCATCCGTCTTCCGCAAGCTGACCGTCGAGGAGAACATCCTGGCGGTGCTGGAGGCGCAACCCATGGGCGGCCGGGAGCGGCGGACGCGGACCGAGCGGCTGATTCATCAGCTCAATCTGGGCCATATCCGCACCACGCTTGGCTATGCGCTCTCCGGCGGCGAGCGGCGGCGGGTTGAGATCGCGCGCTCCCTGTGCATCCAGCCCAACTTCATCCTGCTCGACGAGCCTTTCAGCGGCATCGATCCCATCGCCGTGCTGGAGTTGCAGAAGATCATCTTCGATCTGAAGGCCAGCGGCATTGGAGTTCTGGTCACCGACCACAACGTGCGCGAGACGCTGAGCGTGACCGACCGGGCTTACATCATTGCCGAGGGGCGGATCTTCTTTTCCGGGACGCCGCATGAGCTGGGCAACAATGTGGACGTGCGGCGTCTCTACCTGGGCGAGGGATTTTCGCTCGGCTGATGGGGGCGGCGCGGGGGGTCCGGCTGGGCGTTTTCGAGGGGGCGCACCGGAGCTTGGGCATTGTCAATGCGCCAATCGGGCCAGGCAGGCGCCGGGATTCCCGGTGGAGGTTCGCCTGGCGATCACTGCCCGTACCGGCGTGCGGCGCGAAGCGAGTCGATTTGACCTTCAGCGCATTTCTTGCGCGGTTACACTTACAATGATTCAGACGGGGAATGAGTTCCATTTATGGCGCTGATGCAACCCAAATTGAGCCTGAAGGTGGCGCAACGCCAGATACTGACTCCTGGCCTGATGCAGATGGTGAGCGTATTGGCGCTCAACAAGGTCGAGCTGAAGGAGATGATCGATGCCGAGATGGTGGAAAATCCCGTCCTGGAGGAGATTGACGAATCGGTTCCCATGCTGGATGAGGTTGCGGGCCGCGAGGAAAAGCTGGCGCGGGGAGCCGAGGAACCGCCCGCCCCGCCCAAGGACCCCTTTGAGGAGGTCGATTTCGGTTCGTATTTCCAGGACTATCTGGATCCCGGTTACCGCACGCAAGTGGAGTACGACGATAGCGAGAAGCCCTCGTTTGAGCAGTTCCTCTCCCAGCCAACTACGCTCTCCGATCACCTGGCGTGGCAATTGGGAGCTCTGACCCTGGAGCTGCAGCTTCATGAGGCGGCGGAGTTCGTGATCGGCAATCTGGACGAAGATGGCTATCTGGCCGCCGGCGAGGAAGAGTTGGCCGCGGCTTTGATTCAGGCCACTGTGGAAGAGGGCCGGGAGCGGGAACTTGCCGCGGCGGTTGACGCGGTCCGGCGCGCCATCGACCTGGTGCAGCATCTTGACCCGGCCGGTGTCGGAGCCCGGGATCTGCGCGAGTGCCTCCTGATTCAGATCGCGGCCCAGCGCAACGAGGTCGCCGTGTTGTATGCGAGGCACGCGGCCGATGCGGTGAATGTGGCCGACGATCCGCATCTCGGCTTTCGCGCCGAGGCCGAGGCCCGGCTTGAGGAGCGGCGGCGCGGCATGGAAGTGGCGGCGCTGATTGTGGACCATCACTTGCCACTGCTGCAAAAGCGGGACGTGAGGGATCTGGCGCGGGCGGCTCACATCACTCCAACCGAGGCCGAAGCCGGGATCGAGTTCATTCGCACGCTGGACCCTCGGCCCGGCCGCCAGTACAACCGCGAGCAGACCAGGCTGATCGAACCGGATGTGGTCTTTGTCAAGCGGGGCGCCGAGTGGAATGTTGCAATGAACGAGGAGGACCTGCCCAGTCTGCGGCTCAGTTCGCGCTACCGGCGGATGCTGGCCTCGGAAGATACCGACAAGGAGGTCAAAGACTACGTGAAGGAGCGGTTCCGCTCCGCCATGCAGCTGTTGCGCAACATCGCCCAGCGCAAGAGCACGATTCTGCGCACCTGCGAGGTGATTGTGCGCCGCCAGCAGGAGTTCCTCGAGCGCGGGGTCGAGGGTTTGAGGCCGATGATGATCAAGGAAGTGGCCGAGGAGATCGGAGTTCACCCCTCGACGGTGAGCCGGGCGGTGGCCAACAAGTATGCCCACACCCCGCAGGGGGTAATCGAGCTGCGCTTCTTCTTCTCCGA
>JBEKPA010000264.1:0-5148 GCA_049521195.1 Occallatibacter sp. | reverse complement strand
CAAACCATGTGCTGAAAGTCGTGTGGTGTGCGTCCACGTAACCTACCCAGCGCCTATCCTGCTGATTGAACTGGTCCTCTTTGCCGTAGTCCACCAGGTAGTAAGTGAAATCGGAAAACAAATCGAGATCGTAATAAAAAGCGGCGGCCATGATCTTCGACTCGGAATTTGTGTCTTGGTGATGCCACTCGCCCTGCAAGCTATAACGCTGGCTGTGCCCACCGTCGGACGGGTTCAGCGTACCGAAGAAACCGACGAGGGGTTGGGCGGCATCGGGGATTTGATCGCTCGAGTTCCATTTTCCGTGGTAAGCATGGGCCGTGATGCTTAAACCATCGGCGTCGTCGCCCTGGCTGTAGGTTAGGATGCCGTTGATTTTGTTAAAACCATCCGGATGCACCCATGGGCCGTCATAGTAATACTCTTCTGCGCCGTACAGCAAATTGCCCGAACCGAGCTTTTGCGATGCGCCAAAAACGGCCCGCCCATAGGTATGCGTGCCGCCTTCCACCTTGACGAAGTTCTCGGGCAGCGTCTTGGCAAACTCCACATGGGCATTTGCAGCCGAGCTGAAGTTGCCGACATTGGCGTAATAAGGACCTTTCTCGAAATCCACCCGCTTCACAAACTCCGGGATGACGGTATTCATGTCCGAGTAGCCCTCGCCGTGCGCGTGCGACCCCAGGTTCAGCGGCATATCGTCGAGAAAGATGGCGATATCTGTGCCATGGTCGAGATTGAAGCCGCGCAGAAAATACTGGTTGGCCTTGCCGCCGCCGGCGTGTTGGGTGATGATGAGACCGGGAACCGTCTCCAAAACTTCTCCCGAACGAAGAATCGGGCGATCCTGAATTTCGTTTGCGCCCACCGTTCCCTGGGAGCCGGATTCGGCAACTCCGATGAGGTTATCCTCACGCCCCTGCACATTTACGGTGGTGCTTACGGCGCCCACTACCAGAGAGATGCGCAGCTGGGACGGCGCCCCGGTGGTCCCTAGGTTGGCAAGGATTTCTTTGGTTTCAAAGCCGGGATTCATTACGACGAGTCGATAATTGCCCGCCGGGAGTCCTGAAAGAATGAAGAAGCCGTTCCTGTCCGACTGTGTCGCTTCTTGTACAGTACCGTTCGCGCTGAGAATACGCACGTCTGCCCCGGCAATCACCGCGCCAGATGTGTCAACGACAGTTCCCGAGAGCTGAGACGGATAAGCCTTATCACTCGTGGCGGCTGGGTGATTCTGCGAATTGGGCGCCGTGCCGGCGAACTTCCCCGCGTTGCTCTGCGCAGCCGCCGTCAGAATGAATGAAATAATACCGAGAAAAAGTATTACGATTATAGTTTTCGTGCTACCGCTTGCCATGATCCTTTCCTTTCCGGTTGGCTCTTCTGAATTTCAGTGCTTGTGGCTGTGCTTGTGGCTATGCTTGCGCCCGCCGTCGTGGCTGTGCTCGATCGCGTGGGCGGGAACGGTCATCACCAGCCGCCCGTGCTGCACGCCCTTGAGGCCAATAAGGCGATCGGCAAACTGGGAGACCTGGGCCGATTTGCCGTGGACGATCAATACTTCCAAACAGGAATCGTGGCCCAGGTGCGCATGGCTGGTGGAGACCACCAGCTCGTGGTGCGCGTGCTGCAGATCCGTGAGCTTGTCGCTGATGCCGTGTGCGTGATGGTCGTAGATGAGGGTGACCGTGCCCACGACGGTCGAGTCCGGGGCGGAGGTCTGCTCGGAGACCAGCCGGTCGCGGATGAGGTCGCGAAAGGCCTCCGAACGGTTGGTGTAGCCGCTCCGCCCGATCGAGCGGTCGAACCGCTTGAGAAGGTCGGAATCGAGGGCAATGCCGATTCTGCTCAGTATCCCCATGCGCACTCCTGCTGAAGCGATCGACTCTCCAAGGAAAGACCATAGTAGCACGAATAGTTCGATCATGCTACGGATGTTTCGCATTCCGGCACGGTGGGCGGAGGCTGCGGGAGTGAGTTCTCCTCTCTGAACCCGACCAGCTTGTTCTTCAGTTCAAGAACATCGTCCGATACAGCGTGTCGCGCTGGACGGGCCTGAAGCCGGCGTCGCGGATAATTCGGCGGAGTTCTTCCTCCGTCGTGCAATTCGACGTTCCGGCGGCTCTGACGACGTTCTCTTCCAGCATTACCGAGCCGACGTCGTTGCCGCCGAAGTGGAGGCCGAGCTCAAGAACTTTCAGGCCCTGGGTTACCCAGCTCGCCTGAACGTTTTCAATGTTATCGAGATAGAGGCGCGCGATAGCCAGAACCTTCAGGTACTCGACGGAAGTAGCTTCTTCCCAGCCGCGGCCGCCGAGGGCCGTGTTTCCGGGCTGGAAGCTCCAGGGAATGAAGGCCGTGAATCCGCCGGTCTCGTCTTGCAGACGGCGGATCACTTCAAAATGGTTGATCCTTTGATCACAGGTCTCGCCCACGCCGAACATCATGGTGGCCGTGGTGCGCATCCCGAGCTGGTGCGCGGCGCGATGGACGCTGACCCATTCCTCGGTGTTGCACTTGATGCGTGCGATGCGCCGGCGCACGTCGTCGTCGAGGATCTCAGCGCCGCCGCCGGGGATGGAATCCAGGCCAGCGTCGCGCAGGCGGACGATGGTGTCGCGCAGGCTCAGGTCTGAATACTTGGCGATGGCCAGCACCTCGGATGCGGTGAGGCAGTGCAGCCAAATCTGCGGGAAGCGCCGCTTGATGCCGCTGAAAAGGCGCTCGAACCAGTCGATCTTGAGGTCGGGATGGATGCCGCCCTGCATGAGTACGCCGGTGCCGCCCATCTCGATGGTCTCGGCGATCTTGGCGCAGATGGTCTCGAAATCGAGAATGTAGCCTTCCTCGGAGCGAGGTCCCTTGAGAGGCCGGTAGAAGGCGCAGAAGGTGCAGTACTCGGTGCAGAAGTTGGTGTAGTTGATGTTGCGATCGATGATGTAGGTGACCACGCCTTCGGGGTGAAGGCGGCGGCGGACGGCATCCGCCTCGAAGCCCAGGCCGATCAGGTCGGGGGAGCGGAAGTGGTCGAGGGCCTGTTGGCGGGTGAGCGGCATGCTCTCGATTCTATCCAAGCTGAAGTGGCCGGTCCAGTGCGCTGACCGGTCATTCCGTCATGACGAGTCCTCGTTACTCGTGCCAATCTCCAACAAGTGGCTCAATGGGAATTGAGCGTGCGGGTTCCTCGAGGGCCTTCATGCGCCAAATACTCCGTTTGCCGGGGAGCACTCGCCGCCCCACGGCGACCCGGGAGGCGGGGCACGCGTGATGGGTTGCCGCTACTCGGCCGCGGCTGCTTCCGGCTGGGGCTCGGCGGCAGGGGCTTCGGTGACGGCTTCTCCCACGACCTTGACGCTGATGTTCGCGGTGACTTCGCGGTACAGCTTGATGGCCACAGTGAAGTCGCCCAGGCTCTTGAACGGGTCAGCCAACTGAATCTTGCGGCGATCGACCTCGAAGCCCTTGGCGGCGAGCTCGGTGGCGATATCGACCGAGGTGACGGAGCCGAAGAGGTGGCCGGCCTCGCTCGACTTGCGGGTGAAGCTGAGCACGACGGGTTCGAGCATGCCGGCCAGGATCTCGGCCTGCGCCTTCTCGGTGGCGGAGCGGCGGGCGGCGGAGACCTTCATCTGCTCAACGACGGCCTTGTTGGCCGCGGTAGCCTGCATCGCCAGCTTGCGGGGCAGCAGAAAGTTGCGGCCGTAGCCGTCTGCCACCTTCACCACTTCTCCGCGATGGCCCAGGTTGACTACATCTTCCTTAAGAATGACTTCCATGGCTAACTCTCCAGTGTTGCGGGCGGCCAAGCCGCATGTGGGCTGGCCTATTCGAAAGCAGCGCCAGCATTGGGCTGTGCCGCGCAGGGTATTCGATCGGCATCCGGGTGATTGCCGCCCGCCAATTCCCCTTCGATCGAGGCCGTTCCCCTGGAAGAGAGCGAGCCGGAACAAACGAAGGAGGCTAAAGCGACAGCCACGGCCGATGAATCAGTGCCGGGTGGCAAACGGCAGCAGGGCGATGTTCCGGGCCTGCTTGATGGCGCGGGTCAGGCGGCGTTGGTGCTTGGTGCAGACGCCGGTGAGCCGCCGGGGCACGATCTTGCCGCGCTCGGCCACAAAGCCTTGCAGCAGCCGGACATCGCGGTAAGGGATCGCGTCGATCTTCTCGGTGCAGAACTTGCAGACCTTCTTGCGGCGGAAGAACTTTCCGCGGCCGCCAGGTCCAGCGGAGGGCCGTCCGCCTGGTCCGCCGGGACCGCCACCGGGTCGGCCGCCGGGGCGGTGACTTGAACCGGAACCGGGGCCGGGGCCGGAACCCGAGATCGAACCGGAATCCGCGCCGAATGCGCCTTGAGTTGCTGGTGCGCCCGTCTCGGGCGCCTTTCCTTGATTCTCTTCAGCCATTGTGCTTCCTCTTCACTCTCTTCAAGTCCGGGCAGACGCCAGTGGGCACTGCGGGACATTGGATCGGGCCGAAGCCGGTTGCCCCAAAAGAGACCTGCCGCGGCAATTCGTGAAAACCTCGCTAGACGACGGCCTGAGCCGGAGCCAGGGCCGCCGGCGTCGCAACCGGAGCCGCGTGAGCCTGAACAACCGGGGCCGCAACAGCCGGAGCCGCGGACCGGCGGACGCCGCGCAGGGCCTTGACCTTGGCCAGACGCTTTTCTTCCTCGTCGATGCGCACGGTGATGAACTTGATCACCGGCTCAGTGACGCGCAGACGGCGTTCCAGTTCCAACACCACCGCGCCGTTGGCCTCGATGGTGAGCAGAACATAATTGCCGTCGTTGAACTTGCGCACCGTGTAGGCGAGCTTGCGCCGGCCCATCTTCTCCACCGTCTTCACCGTTCCGCCGCCCTTGGTGACGTTTTCTGAGAAGCCGGCGATCAGCTTGTCGACATCTTCTTCGGCCGCATCGGGCCGAACAATGAACATTACTTCATACACACGGGACATCCGGTTTCCTTTTCCGCTGAATGGCCGGGGTCAGCCCCGATCTTCAGCCTTGCATTCCAGCTCTGCCCACCGTCAAATTCCCGGCGGTTTCAAGCTTTGTTACTCCTCGCCGGGCGAGTTTTTCTCGCGGCGATTAAACTCGTTCATCGCGGCTGCCGGTCCCGCTTCGAGGATGCGCCGCGTAGCGGT
>JBEKPA010000263.1:0-5172 GCA_049521195.1 Occallatibacter sp. | reverse complement strand
CTCCTGGTACAGCTACGAAGGCGGAGACGGTGTCGGCATTCATCCCTGGGCCGGGGAAACCAAGCTGAACTACACCGGACCCAAGCCGCCGTTTGAGACGCTTGAGGGCTTCCAGAAGTATTCGTTCCTGAAGACTCCGCGGTGGAAGGACAACCCGATGGAAGTGGGACCGCTGGCGCGATTGCTGGTTGCGTTTGCCTCCGGCCGGACGGACGTGCAGGAATTGGTAAAGGACACGCTGGGCAAGCTCAACGTGCCCGTGGCCGCTCTGTTCTCAACATTGGGCCGCACCGCGGCGCGCGGCCTGGATGCGGCGCTGGCCATGATCTGGCTGAAGGAATACTACGGCCTGTTGATGGATCGCGTGAAGATCAACGAGGTCTCCACGTTCAATGGCGATTTATGGGAGCCGAAGACCTGGCCCAAGGATGCCGAAGGGGTTGGCCTTGTGGAGGCTCCTCGCGGTTCGCTGGCACACTATATCAAGATTCACAACGGCGCAATCGCGAACTATCAGCTCGTCGTGCCGACCACCTGGAACGGCTCTCCGCGCGATGCCAAGGGGCAGCGCTCCTCCTTTGAACAGGCGCTGATCGGCACGCCGGTGGCAAACCTCGAACAGCCGGTGGAGATCATCCGCACCATCCATTCCTTTGACCCGTGCCTGGCCTGCGCCGTGCATCTGTACGATCCGCGGGGACGGCACCTTCACCAGATTTCTTTCGAGTGAGGGCTATGAGCACCCATGGCATTGGCGTAAGGGACGCGTTTCGATCGAACGGCGATCAGCCCGTCGAGTACCGGCGCGTGTACGTGTGGGAGCTGCCGGTGCGCGCGTACCATTGGATCAACGCAATCGCCCTGGTGGCCCTTTGCGTCACCGGCTATTTGATCGGGGCTCCCATCCGTGCGTTCTACGCAGCTGAGGCCTATCAGCAGTACTGGTTTGCCTGGGTGCGGTTCATCCACTTCGTGGCCGCGTTCGTCTACGTCTTCAACTTCCTGGCGAGGCTCTACTGGGGCTTCACAGGCAATAAGTATGCCCGGTGGACCGCCTTCTTCCCGCTGAGGAAGGCGCAGCGGCAGGAGATTGTAGACGTCATCAAAGCCGATGTTCTGGAAACCAAGATGCACGGTCCCATCTCTACCGGGCACAACGCGCTGGCCGGTGTGATTTATTTCGGCACCTTCCTGGCGTTCGTCTTCCAGACCATCACCGGCTTCGCCCTTTACTCCAGCATGAGCAACTCGTGGCTGCCGCGGATGTTTACCTGGGTTGTGCCGCTGATGGGCGGCGATTCCGGCGTGCGCTTCTGGCACCACACGTTCCTGTGGTTCTTTATCACGTTCGTCATCATCCACGTCTATCTTGCCTTCTATCACGATTACATCGAGGGTCGGGGCACGGTATCTTCGATCATAGGCGGATGGAAGTTCGACAGGGTGGGGAAGGGTGACGAATAGCCAGGAAACAAAGGACAGGGTAAAGACGCTGGTGCTGGGGCTGGGCAACGTCCTGATGGGTGATGAAGGCATCGGCGTTTACGTTGTACGGGCTCTGGAATCGCACACTCTGCCGGAGGGGGTGGAGTGCCTGGACGGCGGCACTGGCGGGTTCGTCCTGCTGGAGCCGCTCCAGAGCGCCGGCCGCATCGTGCTGGTAGACGCCGCGGCGGACGGCAATCCCATAGGGACCGTAACGCGCACCACGCCCCGCTTCTCGCGCGACTATCCGCCCACGCTCACCGCCCACGACATCGGCGTCAAGGATCTGCTGGATGTCTTCTACATCCAGGGCGGGGAACGCGAAGTCGTACTCTACGCTATCACCATCGACCCGCAACAGCCGATCAGAATGAGTCTCTCCGCTGAAGGGGAAAAGGCTGCCGCCAAGGCTGTGGAGCGGATTCTGGCCGAGGTGACGCAGGCTGCCGCTTGATAAACAGATCGATCTGGGTTCCTGGTCTTCCGCCCTTGTACCGGAAAAAGGGCGCAAGAATCACAGCGAAAAGAACGCAAGTGACAAATTATTCATGACTTAGGCGGGAATCGCCAGACGCATCACGCGCGTGACCGGCTCGGGAACCGGCAAGCCGTCCTCGCGCATTCCTTCGATGTGCATCTCAATTCCCTCGCGCAGCAACCGCTCGGTCTGAGCGAAAGTCGCGGCCGCCACGCCCAGCCCAGGCAAATCCGGAGCATAGGCGCTCCAGCCATTCGATGTTTTCTCGAATACCGCCGCATATTCCTTCATTTCAATCCCGCCTGTTTGAGAATGTTGCCGAAAGTTCCCTTGGCCATCTCCTGCGACGGGTGACCCGCCACCGTGCCCCGGCCAACCTTCGCGGGTTGCTTGAACTGACGGTGGCTGCCCTTCTGCGCTACCTGATACCAGCCGTCTTCCTCAATCAGCTTCAGCACATCGCGAACTTTCATGCAACCAACTCAACCCTTAGAGGGATTGTAGCGCCAATCGAAATGCGGCTTTCATGGCCAGACCAAGGTCTCGGAATAGATCCGCATGAGCCTCTCGCCCGAAGGCGCCAAAGCTGCCGAAGAGGCCGTGGAGCGGATTCTGGGCGAGCTGCGCTGGACCAGTCCCGCCTGACCGCTCGACCGCGCACGCGCAAAACTCTGCGCGCATCGCCAACCTGCCCAAGACAAAAAGAGTCTAAGAGACTGCAGGAGCCTTCAAAACTGCCGGAATGTTAGAATGGAGGGGATGCCTATGCCCCTGAAAACGCTTTTGCTGAATCCGCCCTCGTTCGAGAACTTTGACGGTGGCGCGAGCTCGCGCTGGCCGGCGACGCGCGAGATTGAGTCCTACTGGTACCCGGTGTGGCTGACCTATCCGGCCGGCCTGCTCGAAGGTTCGCGCCTTCTCGATGCCCCCCCGCACCACGTCTCCGCTCAGGAAACCATAACGATCTGCAAGGATTACGAGTTCCTGGTGCTGTTCACCTCGACCGTCGGCTGGGAGGGCGATCAGCGCCTGGCCGAGGCCATCAAGGCCGCCAACCCGGCGATCCGCATCGCGTTTGTGGGCCCTCCGGTGACCACCGACCCGGACCGTGCCTTGAATGAGTGCCCGGTGCTGGACTTCATCTGCCGCCGCGAGTTCGATTACTCTGTGGTCGAGTTTGCCCAGGGCAAGCCGCTCAATGAGATTCTCGGCATCAGCTACAAGCTGGACGGCAAGATCGTTCACAACCCCGACCGCCCGCAGGTGGAAGACTTGGACGCCATGCCCTGGGCCACCAAGATTTACAAGCGCGACCTGGACGTGACGCGCTACAACGTGCCCTTCCTGCTCCATCCGTTTATCGCGCTCTACTCCACGCGCGGCTGCCCGGCCCAGTGCACCTTCTGCCTCTGGCCGCAAACCCTCAGCGGTCACGCCTGGCGCAAGCGCTCGACGGACGACGTGGCGGCCGAACTGGCCTGGGCCAAGCAGAACTTCCCCGACGTGAAGGAGTTCTTCTTCGACGACGACACTTTCAACATTCAGAAGACGCGCACCGTCGAGCTGTGCGAAAAGCTCAAGCCGCTGGGCCTGACCTGGAGCTGCACCTCGCGCGTGACCACCGACCGCGAAACCCTCAAGGCCATGAAGGACGCCGGCTGCCGGCTGCTCATTGTGGGCTTCGAGTCCGGCGACCCGCAGATTCTAAAGAACATAAAGAAGGGCGCAACCGTGGAGCGCGCCCGCGCCTTCGCCAAGGACTGCAACGACCTGGGCCTTACCATCCACGGCGACTTCATTCTTGGCCTTCCCGGCGAAACCAGGGAGTCGATCTGGAACACCATCAACTTCGCCAAGTCGCTGGACGTGGAAACCATCCAGGTTTCCATCGCCCACGCCTATCCGGGGACTGAATTTTACGATTACGCCAAGGCGAATGGCTTCATCACCAATGAACGCATGGAGGACGGTGGCGGCCACCAGATGGCGCACATCGAGTATCCGGGCTTGCCGACCGACTACGTGATGGAGATGGTTCACCGCTTCTACGACGAGTACTACTTCCGCCCCAAGGCCGCTTTCCGCGTGGTCTGGAAGGCGTTTGTGAACCGCGATCTGCCCCGGCTCTACGTGGAGGCCAAGGCCTTCCTCAAGCTGCGCGCACAGCGTAACAAGATGGTCAAGGTCGCGCGCAGCCGTCAGGCCGATCCGCCGGCGCCGGTCAGCGCCGGAGCGTAGGAGCTTCTGCCGGACCGTCCAGGAATCCGGGCGCCCTGTCTCTTCCGTTTCTTTATGGGGAAAAGATGGGAGACCGCGTAGATTGAAGCAGTGCCCCTATTCTCGGGACTCAAACCGCCGATGGCTCACGAAAGACTTCTGCCGCGCCAATACATGATCCTGGGACTGGTCGCCATTTGCGCCCCGCTCGGCGACACCTGCCTCTCGCGCGGCATGACCAGCCTGCCGCCCATCTCGCTGGCGCATCCCGCCACGCTTATCGCCGCCGTCTTCACTCCCTGGATCGCTTTCGGCATCGCGCTGCTCATCGGCTTCTTCGCCAGCTATCTGACTGCGCTCTCCTGGGCCGATCTCACCTTTGTGCTCCCCGCCACGGCCTTCGGCAATGTAATCGTCGCCCTGCTGGCCCGCTTCTGGCTGCACGAGCCCATCTCTCTGGAACGCTGGGCGGGAATTGTGCTCATCACTCTCGGCGTGAGCTTCGTCGCACAAGGGCCGTCGTTGACTCAGAGGCCGGCGATCGAGGGGTCTGCAAAGGCGGGACTTCCTTTTGAAGAAGAATCTCTCAACGACGCGGAGCCCGCCGTTCAAGTCGCGGAGGAGCAGCCGCGATGATCATTCCCACCCCAGCTTCAACGACCGGGTTCTGGGCCGCCGCGGCCATGATCGCGGCCATCGTGCTGTGCTCGACGGCCGGCGAAGTGCTGACCTCCGCGGCCATGAAGTCCATCGGCGACCTGGATGAGATTCGCGCCCGCTCCGGCCTCAGGGGCGCTATTCGCGCTGTCCTCACCTGCCCGGTGTTCTTCTTGGGCGTCGGCTTCCTGGCTCTGGCTTTCTTCTCCCTGCTCCTGGCTTTGAACCACCTCAACCTGAGCCTGGTTGCGCCCGCCTCGGCCTCGCTTACCCTGGTCACCAACGCCATCGCTGGAAAGATCTTCCTCAAGGAAAACGTTGACCGCCGCCGCTGG
>JBEKPA010000262.1:0-5182 GCA_049521195.1 Occallatibacter sp. | reverse complement strand
GCCGTCGACAAGCACTCCACCGGCGGCGTCGGCGACAAGACCAGCTTCCTCGTCGCTCCCATCGCCGCCGCCTGCGGTCTGGCCGTGCCCATGATCAGCGGCCGCGCCCTCGGCCACACAGGCGGAACTCTGGACAAGCTCGAATCCATCCCCGGCTTCCGCACCGCGCTCTCACTGACCGAATTCGAGACAGTCCTCAAGCGCTGCGGCGCATCCATCGTCAGCCAGACCCCAACCCTGGTCCCCGCCGACCGCGTCCTCTATGCCTTGAGGGACCGCACCGGCACGGTCGAAAGCCCAGGCCTGATCTGCGCGTCGATTCTGAGCAAGAAGCTCGCCGCCGGCCTCGATGCCCTGGTGCTGGACGTGAAGACCGGCTCCGGCGCATTCCTGCGCAAGCGAGAGGACGCCGAGTACCTGGCCGCCCTGATGGTGGCCACTGCCGAGGCTGCTGGAACACGCACCGTGGCCCTGCTCACCGATATGGGCCAGCCCCTTGGCCGCGCGGTCGGCAACTGGATCGAGCTGGCCGAGGCGGTCGAACTGCTGCGCGGCAGGAGGCCTGCGGAGAGCGAAGACCTGCGCGAGCTGTCGCTAATCCTCGCCGGCTGGATGATTCACCTCGGAGGGAAAGCCGCCACGCCTGAAGTCGGTTACGCGCTCGCCGAAGCTGCTCTCGCCGACGGGTCGGCTTTGCGCGCCTTTTTCTCAATGATCGAAGCTCAGGGCGGCGATACAGCGGTTTTCGGCGATCATGCGGGCTTTCACAAGCCGGGCGCAACCGAGGCGCTGCATGCGTGGGAGAGCGGCTACATCGCGGAGATGGATACGACCAAAATCGGCTGGGCGGTGCAGCGGCTGGGCGCGGGCAGGGAGAGAGCAGGCGCGCCCGTCGATCCTCATGCCGGCATTCTCTTCCACGCCCGCCGCGGCGCGCGCGTCGAGGAGGGCCAGCCGATCGCGACGCTCTACGCCACCAGCGCCGCGCTTCTGGCCGAACCCATTGCGTTACTTCGCGAGGCAATCATTATCGCCAAGACTCCACCCCGCGCAGTGCCCCTCGTCAGCCGCATCTTTACTCGCGAGTCGGCGGAGAAGTATCTGCGCGATGCTGTAAGGTAGTTTTCAGAGATCAGGAATCAGAGATCAGAGATCAGAGCCGGTCGCTTCAGCTCATGCAATGAAGAATCCTGGGGGCCCCACCGTCGCGGCGTCTTTGCATTTGCCGCTAGGGTGGGTCCGCTAGCCGCTGACGCCCAATCTCCGAGGAGCACTATCTTGGATCGATTCACCGGATTGCTGGGGATTCTGGCAGTACTGCTGGCCGCATGGCTAGGCTCGACAGATCGCAAGCGCATCCGCTGGCGCACGGTTGCCTGGGGACTCGGCTTGCAGTTGACCTTTGCCTTCCTGGTGCTCCGCTTCGACTACGGACAGCGCGCCATGAGCTGGGCCGGCGGCGTGGTCAAATCCATGCTCGCCTCCACGTACGCCGGCACCCAGGTCCTCTTTGGTCCGCTGGGCGTGCCCTCTGGCTCCATGGGTTCCATCTTCGCCTTCCAGGTTCTGCCCACCATCATCTTCATATCGGCCTTCTTCGCCGTGCTTTACCACATCGGCCTGATGCAGATGGTCATTCGCGCCCTGGCCTGGATCATGCTAAAGACCATGCGCATCAGCGGCGCCGAAAGCATGAACGTGGCGGCGTCGATCTTCATGGGCCAGACCGAGGCGCCGCTGACCATCCGGCCGTTCCTCTCCAAGGCCACGCGCAGCGAACTGATGACCATCATGACCAGCGGCATGGCCCACGTCTCCGGGGGCATCATGGCCATGTACATCGCGCAGGGCGTGGCGGCGGAGCATCTGCTCGCCGCTGTCATCATGACCTCGCCCGGCACCATCCTGGTGGCCAAGATGCTGGTTCCGGAGACCGAGGTCCCCGCCACCGAGGGCCGGGTCGTCATCCCCAAGGATGAATTGCACAAGGACGAAAACCTGATCGGGGCGATTGCCCGCGGTACCATCGACGGCGGCAAGCTGGCCTTCAACGTGGCCATCATGCTTATCAGCTTCCTGGCGCTGGTGGCGCTGCTCGACAGCCTGCTCGGCTGGACGCATGGGCTGAGTTACATGCACTGGGTCCCCGGTTCGCTGGGGCAGATTCTGGGCTTTCTTTTCGCGCCCGTCGCCTGGCTGATCGGCGTTCCATGGCACGATTGCCGCGCGATCGGCAACCTGCTGGGCACGCGCATGGCGCTGAACGAAGTGATCGCCTATATCTCGCTGGGCGCGCAGAAGGCCACGCTGGCGCCGCGCTCCTTTATCATCGCTACCTTTGCTCTCTGCGGCTTCGCCAACTTGAGCTCCATTGGCATTCAGATCGGCGGTATTGGCGCGCTGGTCCCCGAGCGCCGGAACGACCTGGCGCGACTGGGCGTGCGGGCGATGCTGGCCGGAACCATGGCCAACCTGATCTCGGCGTCGATTGCGGGGATGTTTCTGGGGTAAGATACCGGTAAGACTTACCCTTCGACAATGGACAGGAGGGCGGCACATGAATAGTAAAGGACCGCTTACATGAGTCGAGACCCAAGAGAATCTGGCGTTGGGTTTTCGCAGGGTCCGCAGGTCGTCATGAGCGCGATTCCTCGGGCCTCTCTTATCTCCTGTGGATCGGGTTCGGTTTCACAGGTGTGGGTTATGAGGATGAAATCATTCTTGTGCTGTAGCACCCAAACTTGAACGTGCGCTGGCGAGTCGCCCTTGGCCACGACCGTTCCGAAGATACCAAACCCGCACTTGCCCGAGCCGGATAGCATCTCTCTACGTCCGCGGATCTTTCTAGTAAGCCCTTCACACATACCTATAAGTTTTTCTGTATCCTCCGGCAATACGCTGCCTGACTTTTGAGCTTGCGAAAATTGAAGGCTAGAATCCGAACTGCTCCCGCGGATGTAGGTAGCTAACGCTCCTTCGCATTTGACCTCGCGCCACCCATCGTACAATTTGATCTTCAGTCTTTGGAACATCTCCACCCTCCATCACATGGGATTATACCGACCGCCGACGCCCGCTGATTGCGTCAACGCCAACAGATGGGTGGGGCACCCAGGACGATGGATTCTCCTTGAGGAAAGATCTGGTTGGAATCTGCGGCCACACTCAACGCCGATGCGGAGAATGTTGTACCGCGGAGGGTGGCCGGGCCTATTTGGCTGGACGAAGCTGGAACTGGTAGTCCCGGTAGTCGATGGTGACCGTCGTTCGGCCCAGAAAGAAGCTGTCCGACGTGGCCCGGGCATGGGTGGCCATCGAGTAGCCGTTCATGTTCACGTACCAGCGCATCACATGGGCGGGCCCAACAAAGATCGACGGACTTTGCGACGCGTTTCCGTCGATGCGCACGATGGAACCGTCTTTTGCGTCCACCCACAAGGTTCCTTCAATCATGTTCGGAGCCTTGCGCTTTGGGACGATGGTCAGGGCAAGGCAATCCCTCTCATCCAGCCACTCGACCGCGCCGGACTTGAGCTTCATCTCGTAATTGGCGGAGGTGAACCAGGAGCGCTCCCGGTTGCCGGGCAGATTGATCGTTTTCTCATTGTCGAGGAGCGGGGCCAGCACGTATTTATGAATGAGCCCGGAGGCGGACTGGGAGAGGATGGTGTAACTCTTGCCTGTCTCCGCCTTGTACTCGGTTCTCACCGTCATTTCAGCCGCGGGTTGGGTCTCGTCCTTGCCCCGGTAGACGGCGTAATGCTCGGTTACCGAGTAGGCCGCAACGTGATCGATTCTCGCCTTCACCGCCGCGTCCACCCGCTGAATGACAGACGCGGCGTCCAGTTGTTGGGCCGCGGCGGAGACGGTTCCCAGGCACGCAAAGAGGGAAGCAGCCGCAACCGCTCTCGCCACAACCCATCTCCCGGAACTCATCATGCTGAGACTCTCCCATTGCCCTCTCTTCCAGAGTAAGGCCTCCCACCCCTTGGACTGCGCTGCCCGCGGAAGGAACCCCTTGCGGCTCAAAGATATTGAGGCTTGCGAGGTCGATGGGCGATCATGCGCTATGCTTGTCTGCGGTGTGAGGCTTAACTTTGGCTGAAGAACCCCATCCAAACCGAGGACCGCGCGAAGCACCGCAACTGCTCAGGCGGGGAGTCGCAGTGCGCGGAGTCGTGCAGGGTGTTGGGTTCCGTCCGTTTGTCTACCGGCTGGCGCTGGAGGAGGAGCTGGCGGGGTTCATTGGCAACGACACGGACGGGGTAACGATCGAGGTGGAGGGGACGGCGGAGCGCGTTGAAGCGTTTCTGAGGCGGCTGAGCGCCGAGGCGCCTCCGCTGGCGCGGATTGATTCTATTGCGGCGCGGGAGTTGGCGGCGACCGGCGAGGCGGGCTTCCGGATTGTTGCCAGCGAGGTTTTGGGGCGGGTGAGCACAGGGATTCCGGCGGACGCGGCCACCTGCCCGGACTGTCTGCGAGAGCTGCTGGACCCGGCCGATCGGCGGTACAGGTATCCATTCTTGAACTGCACGAACTGCGGGCCGCGGTTCACGATTACGCGGCGGATTCCGTACGACCGGCCGCAGACCTCGATGGCGCGGTTCAAGATGTGCGCGGCCTGCCAGGCGGAATACGACGATCCGCTGAACCGGCGCTTCCATGCGCAGCCCAATGCCTGCTGGGAGTGCGGTCCTCGGGTATGGCTGGCTGGCGCGGATGGAGCCGAGATCGTTGCAGGCGTCGCCGTGGCTGCCACCATCGACCGTCTGATGGCCGGCGAGATTGTGGCCATAAAGGGGATTGGCGGCTTTCATCTGAGCGTGGATGCGACCAATGAGGCGGCGGTAATGCGGCTGAGGGAGCGCAAGCGCCGCTATGGGAAGCCGCTGGCGGTGATGATGCGCGACCTGGAGGCGGCGCGGGAGGCGTGCGCGCTGACGGCGGAAGAAGAGACGCTGCTCACGACCTCGGCGCGACCCATTGTGCTGGCGCGGAAGCGAGACGGTTGCGGGATTGCGGAGGGGGTTGCGCCGGGGCTTCCGTGGCTGGGGATCTATCTTCCCTATGCGCCGTTGCAGCATCTTCTGTTTGCCGATCGGCGCGTGCGGGCGTTGGTGATGACCAGCGCCAACCTCAGCGAGGAGCCGATCGCCATCGACAACGATGAGGCGCGGGCTAG
>JBEKPA010000261.1:0-5189 GCA_049521195.1 Occallatibacter sp. | reverse complement strand
CGGCGTTATCATGATCTTCTTCTTCCTGGTGCCGTCGGTGCCGGCCACGCTGGGCAATTTCCTGATTCCGATGATGATTGGGGCCAAGGACCTGGCGCTGCCCAAGATCAACCTGCTCAGCTGGTATCTCTACATGACGGGCGGCATTCTGGCCATTTACACCATGGCCACCGGCGGCGTCGATACCGGATGGACATTCACGACGCCGCTCTCCACGCACTACGTGAATACCAACGTGGTGACAACCGGGCTGGCCGCATTCATCGCGGGGTTCAGCTCCATCCTTACCGGGTTGAACTTCATTGTGACTATCCACAAGATGCGCGCGCCGGGCATGACCTGGTTCCGGCTGCCGCTGTTTGTGTGGGCGCATTACGCGGCCAGCATCCTGATGGTTCTGGCCACGCCGGTGGTGGCCATCTCGATGGTTCTGATCATTCTCGAACGCACCACCGGCATCGGCGTCTTCGATCCCACCAAGGGCGGCGATCCGCTTCTCTTCCAGCACCTGTTCTGGTTCTACTCGCACCCGGCGGTCTATATCATGATTCTGCCCGGCATGGGAGTTATCTCGGAGACGATTTCGACCTTCAGCCGCAAGCGCGTCTTCGGTTACACGGCGGTGGCCTTTTCTTCGGTGGCGATTGCGATCTTCGGATTCTTTGTCTGGGCCCACCACATGTTCATCATGGGCATCTCGAACTATGCGGTGCTGGTCTTCTCGTTGCTGACCATGCTGGTGGCCGTGCCCTCGGCCATCAAGATATTCAACTGGACCTTCACGCTCTACAAGGGCTCGATCACCTTCGAAACGCCGATGCTTTACACCTTCGGCTTCATGGGCTTGTTCACCATCGGCGGACTCACCGGCGTCTTCCTGGGCACATCGGGGACCGACATTCACCTGACGGAAACCTACTTCATCGTGGCGCACTTCCATTTCGTGATGGTGGGCGGCATGTTGATGGCGTTTCTGGCCGGCATCCACTTCTGGTGGCCCAAGATGACGGGGCGCATGTATCCCGAGAAGATCTCGCAGTTGGCGGCCGTGGTCACGTTCATCGGCTTCGTCTTCACCTTCTTCCCGCAGTTCATTCTGGGCGTTCTGGGCATGCCGCGGCGATACGCTTCGTATCCGCCGGAGTTTCAGGTTCTGAATGTCTTCTCCACGGCGGGCGCAACCATCCTGGGCGTGGGCTACCTGCTGCCGGTGCTGTATCTGACCTGGTCGCTGAAGTACGGCGCAATCGCCGGCGACAATCCCTGGCAGGCGACGGGCCTCGAGTGGCAGACGCAATCTCCGCCGCTGACCGAGAACTTTGCCGTGATGCCGGTTATGGACCACGAAGCCTACGACTACGAGTGGCTTGAGAACCAACAGCGCCGGAAAGAGGTGATCAGTGCCGGATAACTCAGCGATTGCCCATGGCGAGCCGGAGCCCGCTCATCAGGAGCATCCGCCCTATCTGCGCCATCACTTCGAGAACGCCGAGCAGCAGGCGGACGCGGCCGGCTTTGCGATGTGGGTCTTCCTGGTACAGGAGGTCATGTTTTTCGGCGGCCTGTTTACCGCATACCTCATCTATCGCAACTGGTACTACCCGGCGTTTGTGGCCGGCTCGCACCAGTTGAACGTCTACTGGGGCACGCTGAACACGCTGGTGCTGATCGTCTCCAGCTTCACCATGGCCATGGGCGTGTGGTGCGCGCAGACCCGGCGCAGAGGCGGGCTGGTGCTCTGCCTGACTCTGACGCTCCTGCTGGGCCTGGGTTTCCTGGGCATCAAGACCATCGAGTACAGGGAGAAGATCGAGAAGCATCACGTTCCCGGATTTCATTACAGTTTGCAATCGTTTGTCGATCCGCAATCGGAGCCCGAGGTTTATTCGGAGTATCATGACAAGCCGCTGTCGCCGGATATGGCGCGCCACACGGAGCTTTACTTCTCGCTCTACTTCCTCATGACCGGCATGCACGCGCTGCACATGATTGTCGGCATAGGGATATTGGGATTCATGATCTTGCGCGCCCGGGCCGGGGCTTACACCTCGGGCCACTCTACCTACGTGTTGAACTTCGGCCTCTACTGGCACTTCGTCGACATTGTCTGGATCTATCTCTTCGCGCTGCTCTACTTGATCAGCAGGCACGCGTAAAGGACAGGATGGCATGAGCGGACAAAACCAACTCGCGCATCGCATCGTCGGCCCCGGCGTCTACGTGGTGATCCTCTTCGCGCTGCTGCTGGGCACCGGGCTCACGGTGTGGGCATCGTTCGTCGACCTGGGCGTCTGGAATCCCGTTATCGCGCTGGCCATCGCCACCACCAAGGCCGTTCTGGTGGTGCTGTACTTCATGCACGTGAGGTACAGCTCGAAGCTGACCATGCTGACGGTGGGCGCGGGCATCTTCATGTTTCTCACGCTGATCAGCCTGACGCTGGCCGACTACATCAGCCGGGCCTGGGGAAACTGGTAGGAAAGCAGGGATCAGAGACCAGGGGTCAGGGATCAGTGGCCGCTGAGCTACGTGCTTTCGATCGAGGGGCTGTCCGTTCGGGCGGCCCTTTTTTCTGGCTGAGGCGGGCGGGTTAGGTTCGCGGTCTCCCACCCATGCGCCAGAAAAAACGCGCATGGATGGGGCACGCGGCTTTTGGGCGTGGGAAGGGGCTGAGTGGAGGCTGTCGTAAGGGCAGTTTGAAGGTGAATGAGCTTGGTACATCCGCCCGTGCCGTTTTCGTACTATAATCGGGCCTGATCCCGAACCCGGAAATTGCGTGTTTCGCACGGTGCAATCCATTGGGTTTCGACCATATCTCCCTCCGAAGATAAAGAGAGGAGAGGCCGGAATCGGATTCCGGACGTGTGTCCATGCGCGCTTTTCGGCGGATTTCCGGTAAGCCTGCCCCCAGCGGCGGGGCGGGGTTGGGTGTCTCTCCAGCCTGGGAGGCCGGTCGGCGCGCCGGATGGGCCTGCGGTATGCTGGTTGCGCTGGCGTTGGCGGTCCTTCTGGCCGCGGTTGCAATGCCGGCGCGGGCGCAAGGCGCGGCGGCGCGGACCGCTCCCGCGCGGACAGATCCACCTCCCAGAGTGATTCAGGCACAAAGATTCCTGGCTGAGCGGGGCTGGGCGCAAGGACGCAGACGCTTGCGGAGCGGCGCCGGGCCGGGCAATTTGCATGCAGGCAGGCTGGTTGGCTTCGGCGCCGAATCGGCGCAAGCGCAGCCGGCGGCGACGGCGACCTGGCAGCCGCTGGGCCCCACCGCGGTGCTTACCCCGAATTATGGCCTGGTGACGGGCAGGGTCTCCGCGCTGGCGCTGGACCCCTCGGACTCAACCGGCAATTGCCTCTACCTGGGAACCACCGGCGGCGGGGTATGGCTAGCGCAGAATGCCGGCACTTCCAACGCGTCTTCGATCGTCTTCACACCAATGACGGACAGCGTAGCGGCCCTTAGCGGAGCGCAGGACGCCTCGATCAGCATTGGCGCGCTGACGGTGCAGCCGGGGACGGTCGCGGGATGCGGGGCGGGCGTGAGCGGAGGCGGCGTGATTCTGGCCGGCACCGGCGACCCCAACGACGCGCTCGACTCCTACTACGGGGCGGGAATTCTGCGTTCGGCCGACGGGGGAAACAGTTGGAGCCTGATCGCCGCCACCACAGACCGTGAGCAAGGCCTGAGCAGCATCGACTACAACTTTGCCGGGGAGGGCTTCGCCGGCTTTGCCTGGAGCACGGTCAATCCGCAATTGGTGGTGGCCGCGGTCTCGCAGGCCTACGAAGGAACGCTGGTGGATGCGGACCGGCCAGGGCAGAGCTACGAGGGGCTGTACTACTCGTCCGACGCCGGCGTCAGTTGGCACCTTGCGACCATTACAGACGGAGCAGGCGCGGACGTGCAGGGGCCGGGCGATTCATTTGCCATGCCCGATGGCAATGCCGCCACATCGGTGGTGTGGAACCCGGTGCGGCATCTGTTTGTGGCGGCGGTGCGCTACCACGCGTATTACCAGTCGACGGACGGCGTCACCTGGACGCGGCTGGCCGTGCAGCCGGGCGCCGGGCTGACGGCGATCTCTTGCCCTACCAACTCCGGCGCCACCGGCTCGATCGCCTGCCCGATCTTTCGCGGAACCTTGACGGTGAACCCGCGGACCGGAGACACGTTTGCGTGGACGGTGGATGCATACAACCAGGACCAGGGACTTTGGCAGGACCAGTGCGCGATGGTCGCGGGCGCTTGCACGAACCTGACCATCGCCTTTCAGCAGCAATGGAACACGGCGGCGCTGGAGACGAGCACCATCGACGGAGCCGCGACCATTGCCAACGGCGACTATAACCTGGCGCTGGCCGCCGTGCCCTCTGGACAGGAAACGATGCTGCTGGCCGGGGCCAACGACCTGTGGAAGACGAATTGCCCCCTGGCGCAGGGCTGCCAATGGCGCAACACCACCAATTCCACGGTCGGCTTCTGCGCCCAGGTGGGTGAGTTTCAGCACGCGCTGGGGTGGAACACCGCCAACCCGCTGGAGATCTTTGTGGGCAACGACAGCGGGCTGTGGCGCTCGACGGACGCAATCGGCGAAACCGGGCAGGTTTGCTCGGCGGCCGATGCCGGCCATTTCCAAAATCTGAACGGGGGCCTGGGATCGCTGGCCGAGGTGGTGAGCATCTCGCAGACCGGCGCCACCCCTTATACGATGATGGCCGGGCTGGGGGTGAACGGCACCGCGGGGACAACGGGCGCGACCGGGCCGACAGTGGACTGGCCGCAGATTCTGGGCGGCGAGGGCGGGCCGGTGGCGATCGACCCCGAAAACAAATTGAACTGGTATGTGAACGGCGAGGCGGGAGTTTCCATCTACCTGTGCAATGAGACGGCGCCTTGCACTCCGGCCGCGTTCGGAGCCAATGCGGTGGTTACCGATGCGGATGTGGGCGGGGACGGGTACACGATGACTCTGCCGGCGCCCTTCCTGGTGGACCCGCTGGACGATTCGCAGTTGCTGATCGCAACCTGCCGGGTGTGGCGCGGGCCGGACAACGGCGTTGGCTGGAGCACGGGCAACGCGGTCAGCCCCATCCTGGACAACCCGGCCTCCACCGGCTTCTGCGCCCAGGTGGGTGAGTTTCAGCACGCGCTGGGGTGGAACACCGCCAACCCGCTGGAGATCTTTGTGGGCAAC
>JBEKPA010000260.1:0-5207 GCA_049521195.1 Occallatibacter sp. | reverse complement strand
AATTCGCGCAGCCCTCAATGTGGGCTCGCCACCCGTCCCGGACTCTTCCACCCGCGCCACCACCGACTCGCCGGTCGTGGTCAGCTCGTCGATGCCGTCCGTCCCATGGACCACAAAGGCGCGTTTTGCGCCTAGCGCCGCCAGCGCCCGCCCAACGAGCAGCACGCGGCTGGGCGCCAGCACGCCGATCACCTGCACGCGCGCCCCGGCGGGGTTGGTGAGCGGCCCGCAGAGGTTGAAGATGGTCCGGAACCCCAGCGCCTTGCGCAGCGGCCCCAGCGCCTTCATCGCCGGGTGATAGAGCGGCGCAAAGAGGAACATGAACCCGGTCTCGCGCAGGCACGCGACGGCCAGCTCCGGCCCCAGCGCGATAGGCACGCCCAGAGCCTCCAGCACGTCTGCCGCGCCGCACAGCGAGGTGACGGCCCGGTTACCGTGCTTGGCCACCTTTGCTCCGGCAGCCGCGGCCACCAGCGCCGCGCCTGACGAGATATTGAAGGTCAGCGGTCCCCCGCCGCCGGTGCCCACAACGTCCACCAGCTCGTCCCGCTCCTCATTCGTGAGCGGCAGCGGCGTTACGCGCTCGCGCATCACCTGGACAAAGCCGGCCAGCTCCGGCGCAAGTTCGCCCCTCGTGGCCAGCACGGTGAGCAGCGCCGCGGTCTCCACTTCGGGCACGCCGCCGGCCAGTATCTCTTCCAGCACGCCGGCCGCCTGTTCGCGGGTCAGCGCCGCGCCATCCTCGGCCAGCGGTTTCAAAAGCTCTTTGAGAGAAGCCATACTTTCCATGATAGCGGCGAGCCAAGGCAACGCCCCGCCGGATATTGAGAATGCTCCGCGCCTTCCATTTGCCCCTTCTTCGCTGGGCAAGATACTATTTGCTTACCGCTGGCGCGGTTTTGCGGGCTCGGGATCAGCCGGGCCCGGTCCCGAATCCCCAACCGCGGCGGACCTGGGCGGTCCCAACCACATGAAGATTCACGAGTATCAGGCGAAAGAAATCCTGGCAAGATACGGCGTTGCCGTGCCCAGGGGCGAGATGGCCAACACGCTGGAAGAAGCGACGGCGGTGGCCCGGAAGCTCTTTGCCGAGGGCGCCTCGGGCGTCGTCGTCAAGGCGCAGATTCACGCCGGTGGGCGCGGCAAGGGCGGCGGCGTCAAAATGGCCCGCACCCGCGAGGATGCCGAGCTTTACGCCCGGAACATTCTAGGCATGAAGCTGATTACCCACCAGACCGGCCCGCAAGGCCAAAAGGTGCGGCGACTGCTCATCGAAGAGACCGCGGCCATCGACCGCGAACTCTATCTGGGCATCGTGCTCGACCGCGTCAGCGGCAGACTGGTCTTCATGGCCTCCCAGGCCGGCGGTATGGAGATTGAAGAGGTGGCCGCCAAGACACCCGAGGCCATCTTCAAAGAGACCATCGATCCGGCCGTGGGCTTTGGCGCCTGGCAGGCCCGCAAGCTGGCATTTGCGCTGGGCCTCAAGCCCGCGCAGATCACCCCGGCCGTCGGCTTCCTGCAGAGCCTTTACAAAGCTTTCATCGAAACCGACGCCTCGCTGGTCGAAATCAATCCCTTCATCACCACCAAGGACGACAAGCTCTTTGCCCTGGACGCCAAGATCACCTTCGACGACAATGCCCTCTTCCGCCATCCCGAGATCAAGGCCCTGCGCGACACCGCCGAAGAGGATCCGCTTGAAGTCGAGGCCAGCAAATACGCCCTCAACTACATCAAGCTCGACGGCTCCATCGCCTGCATGGTCAACGGCGCAGGCCTGGCCATGGCCACCATGGACATCATTCAGTACGCCGGCGGCAGCCCTGCAAATTTTCTCGACGTGGGCGGCGGCGCGACCCCGGAACAGATCGAGCACGCCTTCGAGATACTGCTCTCCGACTCCAACGTCAAGGCCATCTTCATCAACATCTTCGGCGGAATCCTGCGCGTCGATCGCCTGGCCACGGGCGTCGTCGCCGCCGCGCGCAAGTTGAAGATCCGTGTCCCCATCGTACTGCGCCTCGAAGGCACCAACGTCGAAGAAGGCCGCAGGATTCTTGCGGAGTCAAGGCTGAATTTCCAGGTGGGCGAGACGATGAAGGATGCGGCAGAGCTAGTAGTAAGAGCAGCCGCAAGCGTGGGAGCATAACATGGCAGTCCTCGTAAATCGGGAAACTCGTCTTATTGTTCAGGGAATCACCGGCAAAGAAGGAGCCTTTCACGCGAAGGGGTGCGCCGAATATGGCACCAAGGTTGTGGGCGGCGTAACTCCGGGCAAAGGTGGAACCGCGCATGAAGGCTGGCCCGTCTTCAATACGGTTCAGGATGCGGTTCTCGCGACCGGCGCCAACGCCACCATGATCTTTGTTCCGCCGCCCTTTGCCGCCGACGCCATTCTCGAAGCCGAGGACGCGGGCATTCCGCTGATCGTCTGCATCACCGAGGGCATCCCCACGCTGGATATGGTGAAGGTGTGGGCCAAGCTCAAGAACTCAACTGCACGCCTCATCGGCCCCAACTGCCCCGGCATCATCTCGCCCGGCAAGGCCAAGATCGGCATCATGCCCGGCAACATTCACAAAGAGGGATCGATCGGCATCGTCTCTCGCTCCGGCACGCTCACCTATGAAGCCGTCCACCAGTTGACCCAGCGCGGCATCGGCCAGTCAACCGCGATAGGCATCGGCGGCGACCCCATCGTCGGCACCACCCACATCGACGCCCTGCGCCTCTTCAACGACGACCCTGAGACCGAAGCCATCGTCCTGATCGGCGAGATCGGCGGCTCAGCCGAAGAGGCCGCCGCGGAGTTCGTCAGGCAGTTTGTGAAGAAGCCGGTCGTCGGCTTCATCGCCGGGCAGACCGCGCCTCCCGGCCGCCGCATGGGCCACGCCGGCGCCATCATCAGCGGCGGCCAGGGCACCGCCGCCGACAAGATGAAGGCCATGACCGAGGCCGGCATCCACGTCGTCGTCTCCCCCGCCGAGATCGGCGCAACGCTCGCTCGCGTTATCGATAGGGCATAGCCGCTCAGGCGGAATCGCAGGCGCCGATCATGAACAAGCAGTCTTTTGTACGATCCACGGAAAGGATGCAACATGCGCAAATGGGGAATCGTCATCACCCTGGTTTACGCCCTGATTGTTGTGGGGCTCCTGGTGCCCGTTTTCGTGATTCTTCTCGGAGGTCACAGCTTTCTTTCGCCGAGTTTCTACATGACTTTGCGAGAAGCTTGCGGATGGTGGGGGTTGTGGTTGCCGGTTGCGGTTGTCCTATCCGGTCAGGCCATCCTCCTCTTCTTGTCCGTCGATACCTCTTTCCAACGCCTCAGGCCGAGATCTCACATTGCCGTCTCGTGCATCGCCGCATCCATGCTGTTCGCTCTTCTCACGTTTGCCGGCATGAGTTCTCTGGGGGCGGCGGTTTATAGCGACAAGTTTCTGGATAGGTATTGGGCCAGTGTGACTCAGGTGTCATGCGTCTCGGGAATGCTATGGGCGCTCTGGGGAATTCTCTTTTACCTGTATTTCCGAAACTCTTTGGAGATAACAACGCGGGCGGTTTCCTGGCTGCTGAAAGGCAGCGTCCTGGAGCTTCTTGTCGCGGTCCCCTGCCATATCCTGGTTAGGCGCCGCGGTGATTGTTCGGCGCCCGCTGCGACCAGTTTTGGCATTGTCACTGGCATCGCAGTGATGTTGTTATCTTTCGGCCCAAGCGTCCTGCTGCTGTACAAGAAGCGCATGGACGCCTATGGCGCTCACGGCGTCAAATAGGACCGCCAGGGTCGGCAACCGACGCTGAACAATTCAGGAATCGGGTCGCTTCAGTCTTTGAAGAATACGGTTGGACATTGATCAGCATTGAAGAATGTGGCCCTGTGTCAGCGTGCGATCGCCCTGGAGAAGAAGTCTCGGACGCAGCGGAGAGGGCAACAGGCAACCCAAACGCTTGCATCAACGCGACTTTTCACTATTACCCTTCAAAGCCTGCGTAGCTTTGGCGTCTCTGGCGCACACAGTCCCAGTGTGCAGATGGCTGCCCCATCGTGCCAACTTTGACCTTGCCAACTTTCGCGGGTCCAACGGAAGACTCCACGGAACATTCCGGCGAGGCCACTAAACACATCGGCATCCACCGGCAAATCATCTACTCCTACCGCGGCAAGTGCCCAGGCAAGCAACCCGATAACGCCAACGAGCAGCACAAGAAGTAGCAGAGAAAGCAGCACCGCTGGAATCACCCACCCATAGGCGTCGTACACGTTCAAGACAGCCGTAGCCATCGCATCCCACAGCCGTTCCAGTTGCGAACTCCAGTCAGTAGACATGCCCGCCTCCAAAAGCAACAAGGAAGAGTACGGAATCCGCCCGAGGACGGTTCCCACTCCTCCTCACACTCCCAACACCGCGGATCAGCCAGTACCGCGTCTTGATGCTTTCGTGCTTTCCCAGGTCCCCAAATGCGAGGGACCTGGGGCACCCAGGGCTTCAGCTTGGATTACGAAATCTCATGGACATAGCACTAGCAGCTAAAAGCTAATAGCTAGAAGCTGCCTTCTCACCACACCCGGCAAGGCTTGGGCGCCACCATCGGCGCGGTCTGCTTGCATCGGAAGCTCTTGGCAAACTCCGGTAAGTCCGTCAGCACCGTGTTAGTCCGGTATTCGTCCGGCGCGTGCGGATCACCCTCCGCCTGGCTGCGCAACTGCTCAGGGCGCGTCTGCGTGCACCACTGCTGCGCATAGGCAATCCAGAAGCGCTGATCCGGCGTGTACCCGCCGGTCTTCGCGTTCATGTCCAGATGCGCGGCCTCGGCCTTGTCCAGCCATGCCAGCCACGCCAGCCACAGCCCGCCCAGATCGGCCAGATTCTCGCCCAGCGTCAGCTTGCCGTTCAAGTGAACGCCAGGCACGGCCTCGATGGCGCCGTACTGCTTGACCATGCATTCGGCGCGCTCGTTGAACTTGCGCTCGTCGTCCGCGGTCCACCAGTTCTTCAGGTTGCCATCCTTGTCGAACTGCCGGCCCTGATCGTCGAAGCCGTGCGTCAGCTCGTGGCCAATGGTCGAGCCCATATCGCCGTAGTTGGCCGCGTCGTCCTCTTTGCCGCTGAAGAACGGCGGCTGCAGGTATCCGGCCGGAAAGTTCACGTTGTTCATCTGCGGATCGTAGTAGGCGTTCACCGTGGGCGGAGTCATCTCCCACT
>JBEKPA010000259.1:0-5231 GCA_049521195.1 Occallatibacter sp. | reverse complement strand
CGCCGCCGACTGGTTGCCCGGCCGGTAAAGGTTCGCCAGCCCGTGCCGAAGCGACGAAGGCAGCCGCAACCGGACGCGATCGAGCAGGAAGCGCAGCGTCCACAGCGCAACCCACGCCAGCGCCAGCAGAACCAGCAGCGCGCTCGCAAACATAACCGCAAACCACCCGCCCACCACGACCGAGTCGGAAAGCGCCCAGGCGATTCCTCCCAGCGCCGCGACCACCGCAATCGAAAGCCCCAGTTGCAGCCGCCGCGCCCACCAGCGGGCAAACCGCGCGTTGACCGTGGCTAGCACTCTAGCAAGTGGTCTCCACGCAAACGGAGGAAGCACGCGCCGCAAAATGTAGATCAGCAGAGATCGCTCAATGAAATCCTCGACGTCCACTGCTGATTCCTGCTCTACCAGCCGCCGCAACACCAGCACCGGCCTCACATTCCGCACGTCAAGCAGCGGCGGCAGGCAAAACAGCAGCGTGGTCAGCAGCCCCGTCCCCAACCCGGCCAGCGCCGACCGCCAGGGGAATCCGAGCACCGCATGAACCGGCAGCAGCTTGCCGAAGACCGCCGGCAGCGCGGCCATAACGCCTACGCCGGCGGCCACGCCCAGCGCGCCTCCGGCCAGCCCCAGCCCCAGCGTCTGCAACAGGAAGATGCGCAGCAGGTCGGCCGATCCCGCGCCCAGGGCCTTCAGAATGGCCAGCATATCCATGCGCTGTTCCAGGTGAGCGTGCATGGCCATGGCCACGCCAATGGCTCCCAGCACCATCGCCACCAGGCAGATCAGGCTCAAGATCGCGGTCGCATTGTCCAGCCCGCGGCTCAGCGCCGGATTGCCCTCGCGGAAGTCCATCACCTGCGCGTCGGGCAGCGCCTCCTCCAGTTGCTTGCGCATGGCCACGGGATCGATCGCCGCGGCAGCCTTGCCCGAGAGCTTTGAGGGAGCGTTCTCGGGCAGCTTCATCAGCAGCCGCTGGCTGGCCCTGCTCCCCAGCGCAATCAGCCCCGTGCGCCCGAGCGCCGCCTGCGTGATCATCACCCGCGGCCCCAATCCCACGCCCGAACCCATGCGGTCCGGCTCCTGCTTGAGCACCGCCGCAATCCTGAACTCCCTGCCGCCCAGCCGCAGCGTCTGGCCCACATGCGCATTAAGACGGATGAGAAACTCATCCGCCACCACCGCCGAATCGCCTGACGAGTCCCCATTGAGGGCCTGCTCCAGGCTCATCGCCGGTTCCAGTTCGGCCGTGCCGTAGTAGGGATACTCGGCGGGGTCCACGGCCTTGAGCGAAACCAGCAGCGGCACGGGGTCGGGCGGGACCGAAGCCATGGAAACGGTCTCCGTCGTCCAGGTGGAGCGGATTCCCGGCTGCCCGCTCTGCTTGACGATGGCCGCAATCCTGCTCGTTTCCTCCGCCGTCGGTTCGTGAAAGATGCGCGCACTCAGATCGCCGGCCATCAGCGACCGCGCTTCGGCGCCCAGAGTCCGCCGGAAGCTCTCGCTGAAGCCGCGCACTCCCACCAGGGCCGCAACCCCCACCGCAACCGACAGCACCACAAAGCCGAACTTGCCCGGCGCGGACTTCAAATCCCGCCAGCCGATGGCCCCGGCCCGCTTCCAGCTCAACGCGCGCTTAGCCATTTTGCGTCTGCTCCGCAACTCCGGCGGGCGCAGTGAAGGGCAAGCTGTCCTCGACCACCAGCCCGTCCCGCAGTACGATCTTTCGATCCGCCCGGCTGGCCACTTCGGGGTCGTGTGTCACCAGCACCAGCGTCGTTCCAGCCTTGCGATTCCGCTCCAGCAACAGGTCCAGCACCATCCGTCCGTTCACGGAGTCCAGGTTGCCCGTGGGCTCATCGGCCATCACAATCGGCGGCTCAACCACAAACGCCCGCGCCAGCGCCACGCGCTGCTGCTCGCCGCCGGAAAGCTGCACCGGGTAGTGATCCATCCGGTCCTTCAGGCCGACATCATCCAACAGCCGCCGCGCCTGCTTGAGACCGCTGCCTTCCACGTTCAACTCATGGGGCAGCAGCACGTTTTCTAATGCGGTGAGCGTTGCAATCAGCTGGTAGGACTGGAAGACAAACCCGATCTTGCTGCCGCGCACCGCGGCCAGCTCCGCCTCGGCCAGATTGTGGATCGGCACCCCATCCAGCCAGATCTCGCCGCTACTGGGTGTATCGAGACCCGCGAGAAGCCCCAGCAGCGTGCTCTTCCCGCTGCCGCTGGCGCCCACAATGGCCACAAACTGCCCGGCGGGAATGACGAGAGAAATTCCCTTCAGAATCTCCACCCGCCTCGCCCCGTTCTGAATCCACTTCTTCGCGTCCCGAACCTCGATCACTTGCCAGCCTCCCCTTGATCCCTAGTCCCTTAGTCCCTCAGTCCCTTAGTCCCTTACACTGTCTCTGTGTACGTTCGCCGCTCACTGATTGTTTCGTTCTTGCTGCTTGTCGCTGCATCGCTCCCCGCCGCCGACCGGCCCGTCCTGGTCTGCTTCGGCGACAGCATCACCGCCGGCTACGGCCTCCAGACCGGGCAGTCTTATCCCGACGCGCTGCAGCGGGACCTGGACAGCCGCGGCTACCATTACAAGGTGAACAACCAGGGAGAAAGCGGCGCCACCACCAAGGACGCCGTCGAGGAACTGCGTTCCATCCTGCTCTTGCACCCGGAAATCGTCATCGTCGAGTTCGGCGGCAACGACGGCCTGCGCGGCCTGCCCCCCAGCGAGACCCGGCGCAACCTCGATGCCGTGCTGACCGGGCTTGAAAACGCCCACATCAAGATCCTGCTCGCCGGCATCACCCTGCCCCCCAACTACGGCGGCGACTACATCCAAAGCTTCGAGCAGGTCTTCCGCGACCTTGCCGCCAGGCATCACACCCCATTCGTGCCCATGATCTACAAAGACCTCATCCATGTGCCCGGTGCCATCCAGGCCGACGGCATCCATCCCACCGCCAAAGGCTCCGAGATTATCGCGCGGACGCTGCTGCCGGTGCTGACGCCGCTGCTGCGGAAGAACTAGTGACCAGTTATCAGTGATCAGTGGTCAGTCGCGGGCCATTGCCTGCTCGGTTTCCGCTGGATGGAGGGTCTGCGGGACCAACTGACCACTGACAACTGATCACTGACAACTGCCTTACCCCATCGCCACCACCGGCTGAAACAGCGTCCCCGCCACGCGCCGGGCGATGCCCACCAGCTCCCGCTGCCCGGCAAAGACCTTCACCAGCGGCGCGCGCGAGAACTCCGGCAGATTGGCCTGCGCGCCATTGCGCAGCCGCCCCAGCGCCATCGCGTCGCCAGTTACGGACGGCATCTCCAGCAGCAGGCTGCGCGGATGAATGCATAGCTCCTGCAGCGCTTCCACGTTCCCGGCCAGCGCTTCCAGTTCCTCCAGCGTGTGCGCCTCGCCGAGCGTAAACGCGCCCGCCTGGGTTCGCCGCAGACTGCTCAAATGCGCGCCGCAACCCAGATCCTGGCCCAGCTCATGAGCCACCGAGCGCACGTAGCCCCCGGCGCTGATGCTGATCGTGAAGCTGGCCTCGGCGCCCTCGAGCGCAGTGATCTCAAAGCTGGCAATATCGATCTTCGCCGGCTTGAGTTCCACCGGCTTGCCCTCGCGCGCCAGCTTGTAGGCCGGCGTGCCAGCGATCTTCTTTGCGGAGAAGGGCGGCGGCATCTGTTCCATTTCGCCGTGGAATCTGCCGGCCGCCGCGCGCACCTGGTCGAGCGCCGGCGATGGATTCAGCGCCGCCCAAAGGTCCGGTCCGGCAGGCTCGCCCTCCGCGTCATAGGTATCCGTCGAGAAGCCGAAGCGGATCGACCCCGCATAACGCTTCTCCGCGGAGGAGAAGTATTGCGCCAGGCGCGTAAACTTGCCCAGCAGCAGGGGCAGCACGCCGGTCGCCATGGGGTCCAGCGTACCCAGATGGCCAACCGACCGTTCGCCGGCGATCCTGCGCACCCGCCCCACCACGTCGTGGCTGGTCATGCCGCCCGGCTTGTCGATCACCAGAAGCCCATTCACGATAGCGCCTGCTCACCTGGAACCACATTAAAGCATTTCCACGGCGCGCGTTGCGCCGCCGCGCCATCGGCCGCCCAGCCGGGATTCCGCCGGTTCTCGCCCGACGCCGATCCTTTGCCAACCTGGCAAGAGGCTCTTATTCTAATGGACTATGGAGCTGGAACTCGGCAACGTCCAGAAACCGATTCGTGTATTGCGCAAATCGTTGAAGAGCCTCACTCGTGACCCTCCAGCGGAAGACGTTCACAATCTGCGCACCCACGCACGCCGCATTGAAGCGATTGCCGCCGCGCTGATGCCCGGCCAAAAGAAGCTGACGCGCCGCCTGCTGAAGACGATCAGGCCGGTGCGCAAGGCTGCGGGCGAGGTGCGCGACATGGATGTGTTGGACGCCAAGGCGCTCACACTCGCCGGGCGTCGCCGTAGCCGCTCCGTGGCCTGCTTGCTCGACTATTTGAGTTCGATGCGCATTGAAAGCGCCCGCAAGCTCCTCGATGCAGTTACCGGGCAGCGGAACGATGCTCTCCGCAGCTTGAAGCAATTTTCCTGGCAAATCGAAAAGCGGCTTCGCGCAAACAAGCCAGGCGCAATAACCGAGGCCACCGCCAATGGCTCCAGCGGGCGGGCGGCGATGAGGCTCATCGATGAACTCAACCGCTGGCCCGCGTTCAACGAGGAGAATCTCCATGCCTTCCGCATCAAGGTCAAGGAGCTGCGCTATCTGCTGCAACTGACCAAGAATGCAAACCCGAAGCTCGTGGATGCTCTAGGCGAGGTCAAAGAGCAGATTGGCGACTGGCACGACTGGCAGCAACTGGCGAAGATTGCGGAAAAAGTGCTCAACCCTCAAGACGATCGCGCGACGCTGAAGAAGATCGATGAAATGGGCAAGAAGAAGCTTAATCGGGCGATGGCCGCGGCCCAGGCAATGAAGACGCGGTATCTCGGCCGCGACGCTCAGGGCGGAAAGGCAGGAAGCCCCGGGGCATCTTCGCATCGGAGCAAGCCGGCGCTGGCTGATGGGAGCCCGGCTATGCCAGCCGAACCAATCCTCCCCAAGTCGGCTCCCCATCCCGCACGGCGAGCAGCTACACTTCGCCTGAGCCGGACTGCCGCACCAGCGACAGGAACTCCAGCCGCGTCTCCTTCTGGCGAAAGCAGCCCACCATCGCCGATGTGACCGTCGAGGAGT
>JBEKPA010000258.1:0-5252 GCA_049521195.1 Occallatibacter sp. | reverse complement strand
GGAATTCAGCTTTTGAGCGGGGATTTGCCTTTGCCGATCGAGATTCCCATGCGGCATCCTGGATGGTGCATGGATGCTTCCATGCCAGCTTCCATCAGGGACCGCGAATATGCGCCTGCCAGAGGTCTTTTCAAAATGAATCCGCACCCCTCCGCACTTCTCGCCGCCGCTCTGCTTGCCTTTTTCGCTTTTGAAGGAGCGGCCCAGACCTCCGACTGGCGCACCCCCGCCGAGATGGGCGACTATCGCACCACCCCGGACTACGCCGAGACTGTTTCTTACCTCGACCGCATCGCCGCCGCCAACCCCGCCCAGGTCCGCATCGAGAACTTCGGCAAGACCGGCGAAGGCCGCGACCTCAAGATTGTCATCGCATCCAAGGACGGCGTATTCGATCCGGCCGCCATTCACGCCTCCGGCCGCGCCATTCTGCTCGTGCAGAACTCGATCCACGCCGGCGAGATGGACGGCAAGGACGCCTGCTTGGCCCTGTTGCGCGACGTCGCGATCACCAAAACCAAAGCCGCTCTCCTCGATCATGTGGTCTTCGTCTTCATTCCCGTTTACAACATCGACGGCCACGAGCAGCGCTCGCCCTACAACCGCATCAACCAGAACGGCCCGGAGCTGTCCGGCTGGCGCGGCAACGCGACCAACCTCAACCTGAACCGCGACTATATGAAGGCCGACGCGCCCGAGACGCGCGCCTTCCTGAAGATGTTTCACCGCTGGCTGCCCGACTTCTTCGTCGACGATCACGTCACCGACGGCATGGACTACCAGTACGACGTGACCTTCACCCTCGACGACACGCCCGACGTTGCCCCGGCTACCGCGCAATGGATTCGCTCGACCGTAACCCCCGAGCTGGAGCGCCAGCTGGACTCGAGCGGCCACCTCGCCTTCCCCAACTACGTCACGCTCAACGACGACACCGATCCCGCGCAGGGCCTGGCCTTCAACAACGATCCGCCCCGCTTCTCCACCGGCCTGATGATCCTGGAAGACCGCCCCGGCCTGCTGGTCGAGTTGCACATGCTCAAGGACTACAAGACCCGCGTGGCGGGAAACTACGAGATTCTGCGCGCACTGCTTGAGGTGATGAATCGCGACGCGACCAAACTGATCGCCCTCAACCGCGAGGCCGACGCCGACGCCGCCAAACTGGGCGCGCACCCGCTGGGCAATGAGAAGTTCCCGCTCGCCATCGACTGGGACGGCGAAACCACCCCGGTCGTCTTTCATGGCTACCAATACACGCGCGCCCTGAGCGAGGTCTCCGGCGGAATGTGGGTCAGCTACCGGCACGAACCCTGGAACGCGACCCTGCCCCTGGCCACCGGCGTCAAGGTGACCGCCTCAACCACGCCCCCTGCCGCCTACATCGTTCCCCCGCAGTGGGTCCAGGTCATCGACGTGCTGAGCGCGCACGACGTAACTCTGCGCCGCACCAACGCTTCCTGGACCGGCAAGGTCGAGCGCTACCGCTGCTCTGGAATGCAGTGGCAAGGCAAGCCTTTTGAGGGCCGCCATCCCATCTTCGCCGGCGAGGATTCGGGCGCGCAGCCAGGCCGCTACGGCCAGTGCGCGCTTACCACGGAAACCCTCACCTTCCCCGCCGGATCGGTCGTGGTCCCGCTCAACCAGAGGCTCTCCAAAGTTGCCATTCACTGGCTCGAGCCGGAGGCGCCAGACTCCGCCCTGCGCTGGGGCTTTTTCGACCCCATCTTTGAGCAAAAGGAGTACGGCGAGGCCTACGTGCTGGAGAAGCTGGCCCGCGAAAACATGGCCAAGGATCCCGGGCTCAAGGCGGAGTTCGAGCACCGCATCCAATCCGACCCGAGCTTTGCCTCGAGCCCCAGCGCCCGCCTGGAATTCTTCTATGAGCGCTCGCCCTGGTTCCAGCAGAACCACGTCGGCGAGTACCCGGTTGGCCGCCTGCTCTCGCTCGATGGGCTGCCGCTGGAGTAGCGGGCTCAACTTCCCGCTCAGTGAACTCGCGCATTTCCTGCAATGCATCGCACTATCTTTCGCGACAGCGCCGTTTTTCATTGCGGATTTCGCCGTTTGGCTTTACCTTTGCTCCGAGCTTCTATCTCACTCCGGAGTGTTCTCTATGCATGCTGTCGCGCTGCTCCTGCAGAACCAGCCCGATCCCGAAATGATCAGGCACATTGCCCTGGTCATGCTCGCAATCATCCCGATCATTATGGCGGTGGTGATTGCCATTGTGATGGTGCCTTGCTGGTTCATCCTGAAGAAGGCCGGCTTTACGCCCTGGCTCTCGCTGCTGTGCATCGTCCCGTCGCTCGGCACCCTGGTTCTGCTGTACCTGCTCGCCTTCGGTGAGTGGAAGGTTGTGCCCGTGGCCCAGGCCGGCTGGGGGCCACCGCCGCCCTACCCGCCTCCGCCGCCGTACACGCCACCGCCTACAGTTCCGCCCCAGGCCTGAGGGGTCCGGGGACTGGGGTTCGCCGCGGAGGGAGCGGATGCTAGCATCGTGAATGGAAAGATACCTTCATCATGCCCGATTCCGCTCCGCACGCGGCGCCCAACCCCCGCGTCCGTTTTGCCCCCTCGCCCACCGGCTTCCTGCACGTGGGCAGCGCCCGCACCTTTATCTTCAATTGGCTCTATGCCCGCCACCATCACGGAACCATGGTGCTGCGTCTGGACGACACCGATGTCGAGCGCAACACCGCGGCCAGCGTCCAGTCCATCTTCGAGGGACTGAGCTGGCTGGGTCTCTCCTGGGACGAGGAGTACAAGCAATCCGAACGCCTTGCCCTGCACCGCCAGGCCGCCGAAGCTATCTTCGCCAAGGGCCTTGCCTATCGCGACTTCACTCCCGCCCACGCGGACTCAGGCGAGCAGTCCTCATCGCAGGGCGCTTGGCTCTTTAACCCCGGCATGAGGGAACTCTCCCGTGCAGAATCCGACCGCCGCGCCGCCAGTGGCGAGCCGTTCGCCCTCCGCTATCGCGTCCCCCGCGGCCAAGACTGCACACTCAGCTTCACTGACGCCGTCTATGGTGAGCAGTCCAAGCTCGCCGACGAGGTGGAAGACTTCGCGCTTCTCCGCTCTGACGGGATGCCCACCTACCACCTCGCCTCCTGCGCCGACGACGCCGATCTTGGCATCAGCCACATCATCCGCGGCCAGGATCACCTCACCAACACCTTCAAGCACCTGCTGATCTTCGAGGCCCTCGGCGTCCAGTCGCCCCAGTTCGCGCATCTCCCGCTGCTCGTCGCCCCCGATGGCGCCAAACTCTCCAAGCGCCGCCACGGCCCCGTCGTCAGCGTCACCACCTACCGCGATGCCGGCTTCCTCCCCCAGGCCTTCGTCAACTTTCTCTGTCTGCTGGGCTGGTCGCCCAAGGACGACCGCGAGTTCCTCACCCTCGACGAGCTCATCGCCGCTTTCACTCTCGAGGGCGTCAACCGAGCCAACGCCGTCGTCAACTTTACGGAAGAAGATCCTTTTGACCCCAAGGCTGTCTGGCTCAACGCCGAGCATATCCGCGCCCTGCCCGTCGACCAGCTCAGCCCCCAGCTCCAGCCCTTCTTCGCGGCTGCCGGCTTCCATCCCACGCCCGAAAAGCTCCTCGCCGTCACTCCGCTCATTCGCGAACGCATCAAGCTCCTGCGCGACGCCCCCTCCGCCGCCGACTTCTTCTTCCTCCCCCAGCTCGCCCCCTACGACCCAGCCGAGCTGATCCCGCAAAAAGGCGATGCCGCCCTCGCCCGCCGCGTCCTCCAGTACGCGCTCGAAGTTCTGCCCGCCGTCAACTTCGATCACGATTCGCTGGACCAGGCGCTTCGAGCCGCGGCCGCGCACCTGGGTTTGAAGGCCGGGCAGGCCTTCCAGCCCATCCGCGTCGCCGTCTGCGGACGTAAGAACGCGCCGCCGCTCTTTGCAACCATGGCCGTCCTCGGCCGCGACGTCTGCCTCGCCCGCATCCGCCAGGCCGAAGCCAGCCTGCAATCGCTCGCCTGAGCACAGACTCGCCCACAGCCACCCCCGTACAATAGGAATTGCAACTATGACCAACTCGAATCCGGAAAGTCCAAACGCCGGGCAGCCCCAGGTCTGACCATCCACAAATGATTGGGTGCTCCATGTCACGCTTTTCAGACATAGGAGCCTCTTCCAAATTCACCTTGGCCGCAAAGCGTCAGGGCACGACTTCAGTCGTGCCGATAGATGATCGCAAATGGCCTTGGGCTTTAGCCCCTGCGTGCTTTTTCTTCTTCAAGTATGCCGTTCCAAACGGATACAGGTCTGGCCTGTTTGCCAGACCCGCTTTCACCGGATTGTCTTCAATGTACTCGCGATGCTGTTGAAAGCTCTGGTCATCCAGGATGCGGACATCCGAGTACCCGCGCTGCCAAATCTCGCCGCGAAAACCGAGTTCCTTGTTGGCGCGAAAGGAGAAACTGCCTTTGATCAATTGCATCGCCTTCTCAAGAGTCATCTCGCCCGGAACGGTCATCAGAATGTGAACATGATTGGGCATGATCACGAAGTCATGAACGGTAAGTTTTCCGGTGCGCATATAGGAGCGAAGAACTTCGATAAAGAGTGCCGCCATGCGATCCGTCTGGAAGAGTGATCTTCCGCCTGCTGTTCGCGTGGTCACAAAGAACGTGCGCGGATAGAATGAGGCGCTCGATGGATCCGAAGGTCGCGAAGGTATCGACATCGCAGAGGCTAAAGCCCTCCACTTTTTATTATCGCGTGCGGCACGACTGAAGTCGTGCCCTGACGCTTCTAGCTTAACTGAATTTCTCGTAGCCGATGGGTTTGTGCCCTGACAGTTCCAGCTTACTCGAATGTTCTTTCGCAGGGAGCGTGCCGGGCGCCCCAAGTCTGGATATTCAGATCTGGGACGACCCAATCGTGGTAGCAGATTGAGATGTGAGTCCACCGCACCGCTTTTTTGAGCGCAGCCCTCCAGTGGGATAATGAATACCAGCCATGACCAACTCGAATCCGGAAAGCCACGACGATCAAGATCAAGCCGCTCCAATTCAAGACGCTCGCCCCTCCAGCTTCCTCCGCGACATCATCGCCGAGGATGTGCGCACCAAAAAGTACGGCGACGCCCAGGTCCAGACGCGCTTTCCTCCCGAGCCCAACGGCTACCTCCACATCGGCCACGCCAAGGCCATCTGCATCGACTTCGGCCTGGCCGACGAGTTCGGCGGCAAGACCAACCTGCGCTTCGACGACACCAACCCTGAAAAAGA
>JBEKPA010000257.1:0-5261 GCA_049521195.1 Occallatibacter sp. | reverse complement strand
AAGGAGTAACTATGCTCTGGACAATCTTCGTGATTCTTCTGGTTCTCTGGCTCCTGGGATTCAGCTTCCATGTGGCCGGCGGCCTGATTCACATTCTTCTGATACTGGCGGTGATCGTCCTCGTCTTCAACCTGCTGGCCGGACGCCGGACCGACTTCTGAAGCATCCAAGGCCGGAGGAGCGCTGAACGGCCGCGGCAACAGCCGCAAAGTTAGCCGGGTTCGGCCCCATTCACTCCAGCGAGGGCTTGCCCCAGGTGGGCCCGACATAACGAAGCGCGTTGTCACGCCTGGCGCCCCGGTTGTCCCGGCGCGCGCTGGCGATGCCCTCCCGAAGGAGGTCGAGCCGCCGATCTTCACGGCTGGCAAGCGTGCACCCGGCAGGGCGGGCTCTCGATAGTGGCTTAGCAGACTGAAGAACCGTAGATTCTCGAATCCCACCAAGGGCTGCCCTGCTCAATACCTCGATTGCTTCTGGAAGCAGTACTCCATGCAAACCGCATGCCCCGCATTGCGCGGAACAGACGGCGCGATAAGCATTGCCGCGTCCAACTTCGAAGACGCTATTTGCGATTATGCTTCTCCGGCTTGGCCGCCTTGGGCTTCTCGCCCTCCAGATGGCCCACGGGAATGGGGCCCAGGTCAGGGCCGGTGCGCTTGACGATGGTATCGAGCATCACGTAATTGATGGTGCGCAGCGAGGCCGGGCGGGTGACGCCGGTGGACGGATCGGCGGAGAGACTCTCGCCATTGGCGATCTGGAAGCTGAAAGTGGGCAAGCTGCTGCCGCCGGGGCCGGGCTGGAACCCCGCGCGGACGGGCAAATAGCCCTGGATGGGATGCAGCCGGAAGGCCGTTTCATAGCGATGGCGCTTGAGGCTCCAGGTGAATACGCGTACTTGGTCGAAGTCGAACGCCAGGCCGGACTTGGGTGGGCTGAGGACGGTCACGTACTCCGGAACCTCGTTGCCGGGGACGTCGGAATCGGGATCGGCGACTTTGGTCAAAACGTAGGCGCCCACGATCCGCTGGCCTTCGGCGTAGATGCCGATCGCGTCCGGCACATCCACATCGACGCGGCCGGAGAGCAGCCAGCCGGCGCGGCCCTGGGCGTCGCGGACCAGCCACCAATCCTCCATGATCACCGCGGGCTCGACGACAGCCGGAGCAACAGACGGGGCGCGACCAGGCGCCGCGCCGGACGAGGCCGAAAGGGACGGCTTCGCGCCGGGAGCGGGCGTGAGCGCCTTCACCGAAGCGGACGGCGGGGATGGACTGCCGCCGGACAAGGGCGCTTTCGGGGCTGTTCGCTTGGCGGGCGATCCGATGCTGGGCGCAGCCGTCTTGGGAACCGAGGCGCGGGCCAGAAGCTGCACCTTGGCGTTCGCCCCCAGCAGATAAAAGTGCTCCGTATCGCGGCCGGGGAGGAGGTGCAGATAAATGTCGTCGCGGACGGTACCGGTGGCGACCACGGGATCCTGTTTGTGCTGGGCGGCAAGCTGCACGAACGCATCGCTGGTCTTGGCGTCGATGACGGCGCGCTCTTCAATCCAGCCGATCTCGTTCTTCTGGGTCTTGACCTTGAGAAATCGCCGGCCGCGTTCGAGGACTTCGAGCGGCTGCCCGTTCACCACCTCGGCCACGCGATTGGAGACGGCGGCCACCCGGTCGTGGAGGTACATCTGGCGGGCGGAGACGTACACCGTCTCATGCGGTTGCGGGTGAAACCGAGCGCAGCCGCAGGCCAGCGCCAGAAAACAGACCAGCGCCAGCAGCGAAGGCGCGGCTGCCCGCGGGCGCGGGAGGAAATGGGCGGAGGAGATTGGGGCTCGCGTGAACACAGCCGGTGGCGTTCCACTTGAGGATAGCAGAGTCGGGAACCGAGGAACAGCGATCCGGGATGGGACTTTCGGCAGCCGTTCCGGCCAGCCCGTGGCTTGGGAAAACCCGCCAAAGTGGGAGAGCCAGTGGCCGCACATTGGATGACCTGGTCCGTGGCGCGATACATTGGTGGGGTGACGGACAATCTCATTCTGATTACGCTGCTGGTCAAGCTGGGCGTGATGGCCGCAGTGGCCAGCGTGCTGGCGCGCGTGACCACCTTCCGCCGGCTGTTCTTTGCCGAGAAGCGAAGTTCGCGCCAGACCCTGGCGTTGCTGGCGTTCATTGTGGTTCCGCTGACGCTGGGGGTTTGGGTGCGGACCGCAGTGCCCAACTTTCTGGCCGCCGACATCTCTTTTGAAACCGTCATTCTGCTGGGCTTGCTGCTGGGGCCAACCTGGGCCGTGCTGGGCGCAATGGCGCTGTCGGCGCCCGCGGTCTTTCACCATGAGTATCTGGCCCTGCCGTTCGATGCCGCATTGGGCCTGGCGGCCGGCTTGCTGGGCCGCTTTGTCGGCATGGAGGAGATCTGGTCGTTCACGCCGTTCATCGACCTGAGCCTCTACCGCTGGGTGCGCCGCAACCTGCGCCAGCCGCGCATCGATCGCCAGTTCCTCATGCTGTTTCTGATTGTGGCAGCGGAGGCGTGCAGGGACTGGACAGCTCACGCCTTTCCGCACCGGCTGTTTGCTCTGCTCCCCAGCCAGTGGTGGCTGCGGGCGGCGGTTTGGCTGAGCGCGCCCATCCTGGTGGGCATCGCGCTCAAGGTGTGGAATACCCTGCGCATCGAACTCAAGCTCGAAGAACAGAAGCGGCTGCTGCTCGAGGCCCGGCTCGACGCCTTGCAGCGGCAAATCAACCCCCACTTCCTCTTCAACACGCTCAACTCCATCGCCTCGCTGGTGCGCATGAATCCCGAGATGGCGCGGGAGATGACGGTCAAGCTGGCCAACATCCTGCGCGCGCTGCTCAAGGACCACGATACCTACGTCCCGCTGAGCGAGGAGCTGAGCTTTACCGACGACTACCTGGACATTGAGGTGGTGCGCTTCGGCGCCGACAAACTGAAGGTGGAGAAGGAGATCGATCCGCGCACCCTGGCCGTTCTGGTGCCCAGCATCCTGTTGCAGCCGCTGATTGAAAACAGCATCAAGCACGGGCTGGAGCCGCGCCTGCATGGCGGCACGGTGACCTTGCGCAGCCGCCTCGCCGGCGACCGGGTGCTGATCGAGGTGGCCGACGACGGCGTGGGCATGGGCAACAAGCCGGCCTCGGCGCTCGGCCGCGCGGGCGCGGGCATCGGCATGAAGAACGTGCAGGAGCGGTTGGAGGTGCTCTACGGCAACCAGGCGCGATTCGACGTGGTCAGCAACCCTGGGCGGGGCACGCTGGTCTCGATCGAGATTCCGGCGAACCTGCCGGGCGCGGTTTAAGCCGCCGCGCAGGCGGCATCCCGGCCACTGAGCAGCGGCCGACTTCGCCAGGTCAACTCAGCAGAGGATCGTTGGGGATGGAACCTGGGATCGAACGCCCTGAACGCCTCGCCGCAAACCATTCCGCTGTACAATCGCAACATGAGCAGTAGAACCGGCGCCGAAACGGGAGCTGGTTCCGTGCGTCCAACTCTACTGGGGAACCTATGACCGCATCCCGCGAAAAGACCGAGGCGCGCAAGCTGCCCATGATGCCCATCCGGGACATGGTGATCTTCCCCTACATGATGACGCCCTTCGTGGTGGGCCGCGAGTCCAGCGTGAGAGCCCTTGAAGAGGCGCTCGGCGGCGACCGCAAGATCTTCCTCGCCACCCAGCACGACGCCGCGGTGGATGAGCCCAAGGCCAAAGAGATCTACCAGGTCGGCTCGATCTGCAATATCGTGCAGAGCGTCAAGATGCCCGACGGCAATATCAAGGTGCTGGTGGAAGGCGTGGAGCGCGCCAAGTCCACCGAGGTAAGCGACCGCGACGGCTTCTTTGTAGCCACGGTGCGCACCGGCAGGACCGACTTCGAGATGACTCCGGCCGTGAGCCAGCTCATGACGCGCGTGACCGGCCTCTTCGAGCAGTACGTCAAGCTGCAGCAGTCGCTCAACTACGAGACCATCATCGCCACCGTGCGCATGGACGAGCCGGCCAAGCTGAGCGACACCATCGCCGCCAACCTGCAACTGGGCATCGAGGAAAAGCAGGAGCTGCTGGCCATCTTCGACCCCGCCACGCGGCTGGCGCGCATCGCCGACGTACTTGACATCGAGATCGAAAAACTGGACCTCGACCGCAACATTCAGTCCCGCGTCAAGCGGCAGATGGAGCGCGCGCAGAAAGAGTTCTACCTCAACGAGAAGATCAAGGCCATTCAAAAGGAGCTGGGCCGCGGCGAAAAGAGCGAGTTCGACGAGCTGCGCAAGAAGATTGAAGCCGCCGGAATGCCCAAGGAAGTGCTCGATAAAGCCATCCAGGAGCTGAAAAAGCTGGAAGCCATGCCGCCCATGTCGGCCGAGTCCACCGTGAGCCGCAACTACATCGACTGGCTGCTGGCCGTGCCCTGGAAGAAGCGCTCCAAGGAGACCCGTTCCATCGACTACGCGGAAAAGGTGCTCAACACCGACCACTACGGCCTGGAGAAGATCAAGGAGCGCATTCTGGAGTTTCTTGCCGTCCGCCAGTTGGTCAAGAACCCCAAAGGCTCCATCCTGTGCTTCGTCGGGCCTCCGGGCGTGGGCAAGACCTCGCTGGGCATGTCCATCGCCCGGGCCACCGGCCGCAAGTTCGTCCGCCTCTCGCTGGGCGGGGTGCGCGACGAGGCCGAGATTCGCGGCCATCGCCGCACTTACATCGGCGCGCTGCCCGGGCAGATCATCCAGCACATGAAGCGTGCCGGCACCCGCAACCCCGTCTTCCTGCTGGACGAAGTGGACAAAATGGCCTCGGACTTCCGCGGCGACCCGGCCTCGGCGCTCCTTGAAGTCCTGGACCCGGAGCAGAACATCACCTTCCAGGACCATTATCTGGACGTGGATTACGACCTCTCTCAGGTGCTGTTTGTGGCCACGGCGAACGTGCTGCATACGGTCCCTGCCGCGCTCCAGGATCGCATGGAGGTTCTGCGGCTGCAAGGGTACACGGAGCAGGAAAAGCTGGAGATAGCCCGCCAGTACCTGGTCAGGAAACAGCGCGAACAGACCGGCCTGAGCGAGAAGAATCTCGTGTTCGGCGACGACGCCATTCTGGAGATCATCCGCTACTACACGCGCGAGGCGGGGGTGCGCAACCTGGAGCGCGAGATCGGCAACGTATGCCGCAAGGTGGCCCGCAAGGTGGTCAAAGGCGGCGAAAAGCACAAGGAAGAACTCTCCGCCGCGAACATCCACGAGTTCCTGGG
>JBEKPA010000256.1:0-5289 GCA_049521195.1 Occallatibacter sp. | reverse complement strand
CCGATCGTCGTGGGTCAGAACAACAACCTGCGCGCCACGGGCACGCAAATCACGAACGACTCCTTCGATCAGGGTCCGGCGAGAGCTACCGAGGCTGTTCACCGGGTCATCAAGAACCACGACCCGTTCAGTCAGGTCGCTCTGATCCTTCAGCCGCGCGAAGAAGAACGAGAGCGCGAGCAGGTTCTTGTCCCCCTCGCTGAGGACGGTCTCGAAGCAGGGATCGGCGGCAGAGAGGCCGAGATCGATCCTGTGCCCACGGAGGTTGAGCGTATACTGCATGCTGGCCCGCCCGCTGGGGAACGCTGGCTCGACGGACTCGATTCTGATGTCGCAGCCGAAGTGTTCAAGGTAGTAATTGATTCCGTCTCGATACTTGCCCACCACCCTAGCAGCGGATCTTTCAATTTCCGCCTTCAAGCGCGTCTTCTCACTGTCAAGCGTCGTCCGTTTCCCAAGCAGGGCATTTCTCCTTGTGAGAAGGTCCCGAGCCAAGGGATCAAACCGCGCCTTTTGATTCTCAAGGCGGTGCAAGCGCTCTTCTATCTCCGCCGTGTCCGCTTTCAAGAGGGAGGCCTTTCGCTGTTCGGCCTTCTTACTGCTTTCGGCAAGAATTGCGTTTACCCCGCGGAGCAGGGAAAGCGCGATCTCATTCTCGGTCAGTGCTCCCTCATAAGTGTTTGAATCCACCCTGTCGAGAGGACGGGTTCGCTTGTTTGCGATGGCTAGCTCTAGCTTCTCCGCGGCTGACTTCCAGACTGCTCCGGCCTCGGTGAGTCTGCTGGCAATGGCGGGCTGGTCAATCGGGGCGTCTTCCGCCCACTGGGCAGCCACGGCGACCTGGGCGGATAAGGCTGCCCGGAGGCGTGGGAAGGCGGCTGCTCCGAGTTGCTCCCGGATCGCCTGTACCTCCAATTCGAGTGAGTCTGTAAAGGCGCGATATTCTGCGCTGAAGTAGGAGCGGATGGCTGCAACCAGGTTCGATCGTGTGGTGTCCTGAGCGCAAAATGGGCATTTGCCGTCCGCATCGGTGTGCTTTGCGCCATATGCGAGCCAATTCTCGCCGTCTTTGTCCAGATGCTGTTCAATGTGCTCTCGGACAACTTCGGCGACCCCTGCTCCTATGCTGCCGGCGCTCTTCTCCATGGCCGCGGCGATCGTATTTCGATCGACAGTTGGCAATGCGGCTGTATTGGGCTCTGTTCTTGCGAGGATGGCGTCCCTGCTCTGCGCCTGCTTCAGTTCTGCGCGCACTCTTTCTATTTTCTCGTCAACCCTCTCATCGTTTGAGAGGCCCAAGAACGTGTCAAGTGTGTCGGGCTTCTTGATAAGGAGTTGAATGTCTTTCTCGATTGCCTTGATTTCAGCCAGCGCTGTCCGGCCGTCGCCGTCGGCTTGCGCCAGTCTCTCTACTTTCTCAACTGCTTTTCGGCCGAGGGCAAACTCGCAGAGGTTCCGCCGATTATCGGGGTCGACGCGGTTGGCTGCATGGACGTTGCGCGCCACGAAACCAGGGAAGAAGACTTCAAGCGTGTCCTCGGGCGGCTGATCGTTCCAATCACGGCCATCAAAGGTGTAGACCTGTCCATTCATCTTGACAGCCGCGGTCGGGGCCACATCGCCAGGCAGGCTCCTCCGCCTGATGATCTCACCTGCATTACGCTCGCGCAGCGAATCGAGGATGGCGGCAAGCGTGGACTTGCCGACGCCATTCTCCCCGTAGATCAGGGTGATCTCACCAAACTCACGACCCGGTGAATGAGCATAGTCCTCAAACAAGCCGATCTTCTTCACGCTCTCAAATCTTTCGAGCATATGCCCTCCGCATGGAAGCTGGTGGACACTACGGCTCCGATTAGACCACGGGAATCACTCCAGGGCAAGGGCAGCCGCACCTCGCCACTCTTCGCCGCGTCACGTCGCCGATTCAGGCACTTGGCGTAGCTGGGCGGCTGCCGAAGACTGCGAGATGGGGCACCCGATTGGGCGAATGAAGCGCATGGGGGGATGATTAGCTCGTTTTGTTCTACATCAGCCGCCTACGCACCAGGTCCAGCGCTTGCTGGGTGGTCCATTGGCGGATGCGGGTGCGGTCGCCGCGGAAGGTGCGCTCGACGGACTCGGTCTTCTGGGCGTCGGAGACGGCGATGTGGACCCGGCCCACGGGCTTGGATTCGGTGCCGCCGGTGGGGCCGGCGATGCCGGTTACGCCCACTCCCAAGGTGGCGCCGGTGCGCAGGCGGATGCCGGCAGCGAGGGCTTGAACGACCTCCGCGGAGACGGCTCCGTGCTGGGCGATAAGTTCCGGCGGAACGTTGGCGAAGGCGGTCTTCAGTTCGTCGGAGTAGACGACTACGCCGCCGAGGAAGGAGCGGGAACTGCCCGGCACGCTGGTAATGCGTTCGGCGAGCATGCCGCCGGTGCAGCTTTCGGCCACCGCGAGGGTGGCCTGGCGAAGGCCGAGATAGTAGAGCACGATCTGTTCCAGGGACTCGCCCTCGGAGGAGTAGAGCCAGTCTTCAAGCGCCTCCTCCAGGCGGCCGGCCAGCTCGTCGACGCGCTGCTTGGCGGCGGCGGCGTTGGAGTTGGAGCAGAGCAGAATGAGCTGAATGTCGCCGCAGTGCGCCAGGATGGTGGTTTCGACGTCGGCGTAGGCGGTGTAGATGGGGGCCAGCAGCTTGTCGGCCTGGGACTCGGGAATCATGGCGGCGCGGAGGGTGCGCCTGGCGATGGAACGCTCGGGCACGGCGGCGCGCAGCCGGGGCACGCACTCGGCGTCGAAGAGCGGGCGGCACTCCGCGGGAGGGCCGGGGACGAGCAGGATGAGCTTGCGGTAGCCGCCGAAGGTGGCGTCGAGCCACTGGCCGGGGGCGCTGCCGTTGGGGTTGGCCATCAGGGTGGCGCCTTCAAGAACGTCGGCCTGCTTCAGATTATTTGCGGGCATGGGAATGCGCCAGGCGGCGGCGCGGGCATGCAGCGCGGCCACTTGACTGGCGTCGCGGCGCAGCGTGAGCGAGAGCGCCTCGGCAACCGCCTCGCGGGTGAGGTCGTCCTCGGTGGGGCCCAGGCCGCCTACCAGGATGAGAACGTCCGTGCGGCCAAGCGCGGTGCGGATGGCGCCGATCAGGTCCTTGCGGCGGTCGCCGACGATGGTCTTGAAGGCCACGGTGACGCCGATCTCATTGAGCTTTTGAGTGAGATAGAGGGAGTTGGTGTCCTGACGCCAGGGGGTGAGCATCTCGGAGCCGACGGCGATGATTTCAGATTTCATGGGTCTTCCAGGCGCAGAACTACTTGCGATTATTTCACGGATGAGAGTGGGCCGGCTCTTCTGGGATTGGCAGCCTATCGATCCGGCGCGAATGCACTGCGGTCCGTGCCCCATCCTTTCCGCGTCCTATGCGGAACGGGTGGGATACCGGTATTCGTTTCACCCCGGGATCAAGGAGACGAAGAGCGGTTGCCGCGGACACAAGGTTCGCCGCTTCCGCCAACCTGCCCCCGGCTCGAGAGCTGGGTTCAATGTCCCGTGGATGACCAATGGGGAGGATCTGACAGCAGCTTGAAGACTCCATAGGTTGCGCCCACCTGCTGCAACGCGGGGTTCTGTCCGCTTGCAGGCGCGGTGGAGATGACGGCGGTTGAGCCGTCCTCGTTGGCGATAGTAATATCGCCCTCCCAGGAGATATCCATATCGATAGCCTGGCCGAGGGCGTGAAGGCTCTGGAGCGCCGGTTGGAAGACAATCCCGTAGGCCGCCGTCATTTGCGCCGCGGCTGCGGTTGATGCGCCCGGGTCGGGATTGCCTTGATCGTCGCTATGCAACCACTGAATGTCCACATTGGGAATAGCGGGCACCTGCGCCGGATCGAGGGCGGAGTGAGCCACCTGGTAGGAGTAGTACATCAGGTCCAGGCGCTGCTGGGGCCGCAGCGTGTCGGCGATGCTGACCGTGGCCCCCGCGGCGCTGAGCGCGGAAAGGAACCTTTGAACATTGGTGCGAAAAGGCTCGACGAGATCGTCAACGCTGGTGCTGGTGGGGTACTGCTGAACCCATGCTGGTCCGCTAAGTGGCATGATTCTTCCTCCCTCCTGGAGTCGGGGAAATGGGTGCGATGGAGCGGCCTTCCGTGGCGGGATCGTAAGCTTTGGGGAACAGGGGAAGAGCTTTCTTGCGGATGCCGATGAGAGCGGTCGGCGGCAGCCATCGACAGACCCGGCAAGCTTGCCTAAAGAGTACCTGCAAATTCTGAAAGATGGAAGCCTAAAACAGCGTCAGTCCTTCGACGCCCAGGTCCACATCGTAAACGGCCTCCTGGGTGGCGAGGACGGTGGTGCCGAGGGGCGAAAACGCGACGCCGACCAGGTTGGCTCCGGCGACCACCAGGGTTGCTTCGCCGTCCGGTGTGATGCGGACCAGGCCGCGGCGGCCTTGGAGGCAGGCGGTGAGGTAGACGTCGCCCTCCTTTGAAAGCGCGAGACCCTGCGGACGGCCCAGGCCGCGATACCAGGCGCGGATGTCGCCGTTGGGCTCGATGGCCCAAATGGCGTCGTTGGAAGAGAGCGAGGGCGCGGTGACGAAGAGCGTGCCGGCGGCGTTGACGGCCAGGTGATAAGCCGCCACGCTGGGCTCAAGAGTGGCATGCACAAAGATCTGGCGCTGGGGATCGATCTTGAAGATGGTGCCGCTGCGGTCGCCGACAAACAAGTTGCCTTCGGCGTCAAATGCGGCACCGGTGGCAACTCCCATGCCCTCGGCGTACACGCTGAATTCCCCAGCTGCGTCGACGCGGTAAACGGTGCCCTCGGCGCGGGAGGTGACGAAAAGGTCGCCATCGGGATTGAAGGCGAGGCCGGTGGCGTTGAGGATTCCGGTGACGAAGGGAGTGCCGCGGCCATCGGGGCTGATGCGGACGACAGAGACCGGAGTCTGCTTGCCGCGTGCGCCGGAGATGGTGGCGTAGATCATTCCGGAGCGGCTGACGGCGGGGCTGGTGACGGGATGCAGATCGGCGGAGAGCAGGCGGGCCACGCGCAGAGGGACCTGGTTGCTGGCGCCGGAGGGGTTGCGGACTTCAATGAAGCCGGTGGAGGCCTGCTCGGGGACGCGGAATGCCAGGCGGCCGGGGCGGCTCATGAGCACGTGGGCCGGGTGGCCCTCGACCAGCACGGCGGGCAAAACGCCGGATTGCTCGAAGCTGAGCGGGCCGAGATTGTCGCCGGTCAGCTCGACTTCGCCGAGGGGCAGAGCGGCGGCGGGGACGACGGAGTCGATGCGGGGCAAGGGGA
>JBEKPA010000255.1:0-5304 GCA_049521195.1 Occallatibacter sp. | reverse complement strand
GTCTTGTTGATGTACGGGCTGAAGCCCGTACCCTTCACCGAAGCGCGCCTTCCGTCTTGTTGATGTACGGGCTGAAGCCCGTACCCTTCACCGAAGCGCGCCTTCCGCAACCCTTCACCGGAAATCAACTTATTGGACAGCTTTCCAATCGGCGGGAACTTCAAGAAGGCGCTCGGAAAGCCGGGCAATGTAGCGCACCGCCTGGATCATCTCCTGATATTGAATGCGGGTGGGGGCGATGACGGCGACGGTACCCAGATTGGCGCCGCCCAATCGCGCCGGAGCGCCGATCAGCACCAGGTCCTGCATGGCCGGCGAAGCCTGGTCGAGGCCTACCACCACGCGCACTTCCTGCTGCCGGCCGTCCACGTATGCGGTGAGCAGCTCCACCAGCCGCTGCTTGGCCTCCAGAGCCAGCAGCATCTGGCGCAGCCGCTCCCGATCCAACTCGTTGGTGATCAGGTTGGCCATTCCGTCCACATAGAGGGCGGGTCCGCTCTCGCCGCCGGTCAGTGCGCCCTTGCGGCAGAGTTCTTCCACCGAGTCCAGCATCTGGGCGTAGGCTTGGCGCTCCAGCTCCACGCGCCGGGCCACTTCCGCGCGGATGCGTTCGATGGGCCAGCCGCGAAAATTGTCGTTCAGGTAGCGCGCTGCGGTCTCCAGTTCGAGGTGCGTCAGTTCGCGGTCCAGGGTCAGCACGCGGTCCTGAACCGCGCCGGCCTGGGTGACCAGAACCGCCAGAACCCGGCCCGCGGAGAGGCGCGAAAAGTGAATGTGTTCCAGCACCTGGCCGGCGGTGGAGCTGGCCAGCGCCACGCCGAGACCGCTGGAGATGAGCGCCAGAACGTGCGAAGTGCGTTCCAGGTATTCATGGCTGCTGGCCACGCCCGTGAAGCTGTCCTCGATCTGCTCGCGCCGGGCCTCGCTCAATCGCGCGGAGGCCAGACCCGAAGCGCCAAGGTTAGCCGCGCCTTGCGGCATGGGGTTGGAGGCCTGCGCGCCCGCGGCCATCCGGCCCGACTGCGCATCCTGCCGGGTTATCTGCTCGACGTAGTAGCGGAAGGCCGCCGCGGTGGGAACCCGGCCGGCCGAAGTGTGCGGCTGCTCCAGCAGGCCTGCCTCGCCCAGCGCGGCCATCACGTTGCGCACCGTGGCCGAACTCAGCCCCTCGCGGTCGGCGAAACTGTGCGCAACCGCCTGCGAGGCCACCGGTTCGCCGGTAGCGATGTATTGCTCGATGATGGCCGTAAGCACCAGCCGCTCTCGCGGGCTGACGCGCGCATCGGGCATGTTCCCTGCTCTCTGTCCCGGCTGCCGCGGCGCAATGGAACCCGCCCCAGCCCCAGACCGCTTGCCGCAGACTAACCGCTCCTTTATCTAACACTTGCGCCAGAAACTGAGCGGAGTTGCCCGCTTTAATACTAGGCAGCGGCGACTGCCGCTGTCAATACGAGATTGGAAAAGAGAAAGCCAGGTCTCGCCCTCCGCGGCGGATAAGACCTGGCGTTCAATAGGTTCCCAGGCCGCCACTCTATGGCTGGTTGTAATACCCGGTGCTGGTCCGCGCCACCAGTCCCGGCTTGCCCACCTGAACCTTCAGGTCGTGATACTCATTGGCGCGATCCGCGCGCGGCGGGTCGAACGAAAGCATATAGAAGGCGCCGGCGTCCTGGACACAACTGTCGATTTCGCCCGTGAGGTCGTTGCTTGGGCTCAGGACGCGCCCGCCGCTTTGTGTTGCCAGTACCTTCAAACCCAGGTTTGGGGCATTCGCTTTGTCGGCCGTCTTCACCCCTTTCAGATAACCCTGATAGAGGAAGGTGCCGAAATTCGGCAGTCCCATCGCAACGCTGTAGAGAGCGATACGAGCTTGCCGCAGTCTGGTCGAAAGCCCAACGATCGAGTCGAAGAGTTGCCGCTGGCCTTTGGCGGTGGTATCGAATCTCAACTCGTTCAGCATCGGCCAGCCAGGTCCGGCCCAGATCAGCAACTTCCTTCCGGGCTTCGTCGCTTCAGTGTTCGCAATCGCCGTAAGCATCTTGAGAGAAAACTCGAAGCGCTCCACCGCGCCCCAAGCGCCTGCCGACCTGCCTATGGTCCGCAGCCTGGCTTCGACCTGCTTGAGTTCTCCGGCCAGCGCGTTCCCATCGGTTGAAGGCTCGGACTGGGCACTCACGCCATCGTTGGTCATCAAGAAGATCGAGGTGGGCGCTGCCAGATGCCCGCCGTTCTGGAGGAGGAAGCTCTCTATCTGCTGCCGCGTAATGGAGATCGTTTGGAACTCCACGTTGACTGTATCGATGAGCAGAATGACCTCGACGGGCGGGTCCGCCTTCTGAACGGTTCCATCGAAGGCTCGGAAAGACAGAATCTTGCCGGGCTGGTTGTTGTCCAGCAACGTGAAATCATTGAGATCAAGGCCGGATACCGGCTTTCCCGACCTATCCGTCACCACCACATCGAGCTTGATGCGGCCCTCCGCCGCAGCGGGCGCGGGCGCAAGACGCTGGGTGAGCGCCGGGGCCTGAGCCGTGGGCGTCGCTGCAGGCTGCGCCACGGATGCTGTGGGTGAGGAACTCTGCTGCGCCCATCCCAGCGCCGGAAAACAGAAAACAAGAGCGAGACACCCAGTTTGAAACTTGGCCATGGAATTCGCCTTTCGGAAACCTCCGCTGAAATCTTCGTTGCCAGTCTACCGCTCCATTCTGATCGGCTCAAAATAGGAGCAGCTTGGACAAACTGGACAAGCAATCCCGTGGCGCGATAGATTCCGCCCTGGGAGGCTCGCATGAGCGTCGATCAGTTCATAGTCTCAGCGGCTGGCTCTTACGCGGGTCGGTGATTTGACCGCCGGCGACCGGTTCCGGTCAGGTTGAAATAAACCATCCAAGATTGGCAAGAGGAGTTTCAAAAAATGATGCGGCGATCGGCAGTGAGAAGAAGATTGGCAAGACTGTGCGCGTTGAGTCTTGCGATTCTGCTGACGGGCTGGGCCTTGTTCCAGGCCCAACAGACGCTGGCGCAGGAGCCAGCTCCGGCAACCTCGGCGGTTCCTGCTGCTCCGGCGGCGACGCAGCAACCGGCCCCAGGGAACGAAGCGGCCCCCGTGCCTTGGACGGTCTATGCGCATTGGGCGGAAGACCTGGCCGCATGGCGCGCGGCGCGGGAACGGGAGATTGGCGCCCCGGACGGCTGGCTGACGCTGGTGGGAATGGAGTGGCTCCAGCCCGGCGTCAACTCCATCGGCGCGGCCCAGGACAACCGGATTCGCGTGCATGCCAAGGCTCCGGATCACATCGGCCTGCTGAGGGTAAGCGCCAATAAACCAAGCGAGAAGCAACCAAAGGGCAAGCAAGCGAACGGACAGCCCGGGAACGGCCAGATGGTCCAGTTGCTATCTCCGCCGGGAGGCTTTCCGCCCGATCTGACGATCGACGGCAAGCCGGCGCGGGAGGGTGAGTTGACGGTGGATGGCCCATCGCCCTCGACGATCTCCTGGCACGACGTAACCTTTGTAGTGCTCAGCCGTGGTGGCCGCTATGTTGTGCAGATCAAGGACGCCGGCTCACCCGCGCGCGCTGCTTTCAAAGGGCTTAACTGGTTTGTTCCCGACCCACATTATCGCGTCCAGGCCGCGTGGACTCCTTATACGCCGCCGCGCATGGTGAAGATTCCCACCGTTCTGGGCACCACCATCGACCTGCCGTCGCCGGGCTTTGTGGAGTTCCTGCTGGACGGCAAGCCCCTGAACCTGGAGCCGGTGACAGAGAAGGGCGCGGAGGAAACGCTGTTCTTCATCCTCAGAGACGTGACCAGCGATATCGCCAGCTATGGAACGGCGCGCTACCTGCACACCGGGCTGCCGGATCACGGGCTCGACCAGCCGGGCACGCTGATGCTGGACTTCAACCTGCTGGAGAATCCGCCCTGTGCATACACTACCTATGCCAACTGCCCCTTGCCGCCGGAGCAAAACCGGCTGCCGGTGGCAATCGAGGCGGGCGAAAAGCTCTATTCGCCGCAATGAGATTTGCGCTTTCCGGGGGTCTCAAGAGCGAGATCTGGAGCAACAGAACTGGCCGCCATTGTCTCGACCGCGATCCCAGTTGCGCGCGGCAATTCACCCAGCGTACCGCAGCCGCCCAGCTGCACGCCGATTGCCTCCGCGCCGCTAGCCGCGGCAGCCTGGCTGAAGCCGGGAATTCCCAATGCATCCCGGCGAAAGGGGCGGGAATCGGCCATGCGCGGAATTTTTCTTCCTTGCGTTGCCAAATTGGCGGATACTAACGTCTAAACAATGGAGCGAAGCGGCGCAGCCCGGCGCCCCGTCTTCGCGCCGGAGGCGAGGTCATGAGAGCAGGTTTCAAGAGCTCGAGAGCAGTTGCGCTGGCGGCATTGGCGCTGGCGCTGGCCACGACGCTGTGGGCACAGTCCACTCCCCAGGCGGGTTCCCAACCGGCCCCGGCCAGCGCCCCAACAGCCCAGCCTGCCCCCGGAACCACCCCTGTTGGCGGCGATACGCCGCCTGCGGCTCCTGGGAAGCCGCCCGCGGCCGGCGCGACTCCATCCAGAAACTCCGCCGCCGGCGCGGCACAAGCCGGCGCACCCGCGGCGCAGCCTGCCCCCGGAACCACCCCCGTCGGCGGCGATACGCCGCCTGCGGCTCCTGGGAAGCAGCCCGCGCCCGGAACGACGCCTGTTGGAGGGGATGTGCCCGCAACCACCAGCGTCAACCCCGACAAGGTGATCGAGCCGGGCAGCCAGAAGGTCAGCGTAAAAGCGGGCTCGATAGACGACGTGAACGCGGTGGGCAATCGCGATATCGGCGGGCGCGGGATTGGCAACTGGTACTCGACCGACTACGAGATCAAAGTGGGCAAGGGGTTCGCCATGGAGATCGAGAAGAGCACCAAGTTCATCACCGACCCGGTGGTTCTGGAGTACGTAAACCGCGTCGGCCAGAACATCGTCAAGAACTCCGATTGCAAGGTTCCGTTCACCATCAAAATCATCGATTCGGACGTGATCAACGCCATGGCGCTACCCGGGGGCTTCTTTTACGTCAACTCGGGGTTGATTTTGAACGCCGACGAAGAGGCGGAACTGGCCGGGGTGATGGCTCATGAGACGGCGCACGTGTGCGCCCACCACGTCGCACGGGAGATGACCCGCTCCTACTATGCGCAGATCGGCATGGTACCGCTCATCTTCATCGGCGGATGGACCGGCTACGGGATCTACGAGGCCGCCAGTATCGGCATTCCCATGACCTTTCTGCAATTCTCCCGCGACTTCGAGGCGCAG
>JBEKPA010000254.1:0-5306 GCA_049521195.1 Occallatibacter sp. | reverse complement strand
CTCCGGCGGCGGCGCGTTGTAGTTACCCTGGAGCGACTGCACCAGTTCAGCGGTGGGGCCAACAACCGCGATGCGCCTGACGTCAGTCTTCAGTGGCAGAGCCCCGTCCTTGTTCTTGAGCAGCACCATGGATTCGCGAGCGGCCTGCAATGCGAGCGCGCGGTGTTCCGGCGAGTTGTTCTCGGCCAGGGGAATCCGGCCAAAGGCATAGCTAGCCGGTGGATCGAACATGCCAAGCTCAAAGCGCGCGCGGAACAAGCGCCGCAGGGCCTTATCGAGGTCGGCCTCGGTCACCAGTTGCCGGTGCACCGCTTCGAGGAGCGCGCGAAAGGCTTGCCCCGGGCCATAGACGCACTCCAGATCGGTACCGGCCTTGAGCGCGGCAGCGGCGGCGTGCGCCATGTCCGGCGCATAATGGTGACCCATATCGACATCGGCCACCGCGCCGCAGTCGCTCACCACGTAGCCATCGAAGTGCCAGGCGTCCCGCAGGTGATCGCGCAGGAGCATGGTATTGGCACACGCGGGCACGCCGTCGATGGCGTTGTACGCGCACATCGCCGATTGTGCGTGCGCCTCGGTAACGACCGCCCGAAACGCGGGCAGATACGTATCCTCAAGATCATGTGCGGAAACATCGACGTTGGCGCTATGCCGCGTCGATTCCGGGCCGCTATGAACGGCAAAGTGCTTCGCCGTGGACACCACGCGCGGATGGCTTGGGTCGTCGCCCTGCATTCCCGTAACGAAGGCGACTCCCATCCGGCCCGTCAGAAATGGGTCTTCCCCGTAGGTCTCCTGTCCACGCCCCCAGCGCGGATCGCGAAAGATATTGATGTTCGGCGCCCAGAACGTGAGGCCGTAGAAGCTCTCGTGCTGGTTCTGGCGAATCGCCTCGTTATATTTGGCGCGGGCTTCGGTTGAGATAATCTCGCCCATGCGGTGCACGAGGGGCACGTCCCAGGTGGCCGCCATGCCGATCACCTGCGGAAACTCCGTCGCGTAGCCGGCAAAGGCGACGCCATGCAGGCCTTCGTTCCACCAATCGTACTTTGCGATGCCCAGGCGCGGGATGGCCGGCGCATGGTCGCGCATCTGCTCCACCTTCTCGTTGAGCGTCATGCGTCCAATCAAATCGTCGACGCGCCGATCAACCGGAACGGCCGGGTCCATATAAGGCAAAGGCTGCTGCTGGGCCACGACGCGCAGCGAGGCTGCCAGCACGACAGAGAGGGCGAAAGAGCCCCGAATCTGGAACAAGTTCATGAGCAGGCCTTCCTGACGGACTTGTTGTTGTGCATTTTATTGTTGTGCCAAAGAAGAGTGCGAACCATGCCATTATAACCAGCACGTCCGACCCGGCGAGAACCCCGTCGCGCACACGTTTCGGCCTCCAAGCACGATTGAACCCCTCGCGGAACACCTGCCAATTGAACTTGGAGGCTTTGACCGCTACAAGATCGACCACATTGGATTTTCTAATCGGGAGAAAGCGGCTGTAAGTTATTGAAAATAATGGTCGGGGAGAGAGGATTTGAACCTCCGACCCCCTGCTCCCAAACCAGATTCAGCCAGCCATTGAAATCTGTTGAAATTGCATGCTTTTAACTGTTTTATATTGAACGGTTTGCGGTCTCATTGCTGAATGCTGTGGTTCCGTATTGTTTTTGAGTGCTTTGACAGCAACACTATCGTCTACACTCCCCGTGCGCCAATGGCAGTTTTCATCCTCAGTTCACCACTCTGGATCAGGGGTGTCCTAAGAATTCCAACCGAACTTGCCCTACTTCCCTTGTTCAGCATTCGGCGGCTACCGTCGTCCAATTGATTCTTCACCCCACTTCTAACTCAATAGCAGACAATGCGAACGCGCGAGGGGCTCTCCTCGGCTTCGATATTTCTGAGCGTACGGTGTTGCGCTGGATGCGAAGAGCGCCCAGAGATCCTGAACTTCGGCATTGAGCCCAAGCGCACCGGCTTGCAAAGCCCCTGGCAGAACGGCGTTGCCGAAAGATTCGTCGGAAGCTGCCGCCGCGATCTGCTCGATCATGTGATCGTTCTCAATGAACGCCACTTGAAGCGCCTGATAGACGAGTACGTCAGCTACCACCACGATGACCGGACTCATTTGGGCCTGGACAAGAAGACTCCCGCAGGCCGCGCGGTGACGAAGAATCCTGCCGCGCGTGGCAAGGTTCTCTCGCTCCCACGGCTCGGCGGCTTGCACCATCGCTACCAACTTGCCGCCTGAGCCGTATCTACGATCTTCCTCGGGAAGCTCAAGACGACCGATAGCAAAATTGTGTCCGTTGACGCCATATGCTAAGCTTTGTGGCGCTCGGTTCCCAGCAAACGCCCTTCTTCCAACCAAGAACTCTTGCCTGTGCATCCGCGTTTCGTGATCTCAACGGTTAGGATCAGGCGCAGTTCACGTCCGGATGGAATCTTGGCGAGGCACACCTCATGTGCCGCGCCGTTTGGAGGCCGGCTTCGGGGCAGGCGTGCGGGAACAAGCGCAAGCGGACTGGCAAATCGCTGGTGACCGACGTTCTTGCGCAGGAGTATACTACGCCTGCCGGGAAGTACCTGTGCTTCCAGGGTTCATCTGATCGGATACTTTTCGAAGACTACGGCGGTTTCACAATGGTTGTATCCCGAAGCAGCATCGCTAAGTGGCTTTTTCCTTAAGAAAAAGCGACCTTGGAGAGTGCCAGAAAGGACACATGAATTGTGAATCCACTCTGAGGATCGCACAATGAGTCTTGTGAAAATGCGGGGTGATCAGCCGCGTGGACCAAACGGACTTTTAACGGCCGTCGCGAGCCACAGAAATGGTGGCGTAAGCGGTTCGACCCGTTCAGCCCGCGCGCTAAGCATTGCCCTCGCCGTCTGTTTTATTCTTTGCGCGGCATGGTTGACCGGGCTAGACAAGACAATTGCCGGCGCAACGAATTCGCTCGCCAACATCACCGTCGATTACCCTCTCAATGGTTCGCTCTTTCCTCCCGATATGGCCGCCCCCACATTTCAGTGGCGTGATCCGATAGAGAGCGCCGTCGTTTGGCAAATTGACGTCACGTTTGGAGATGGTTCCACAGCCCTGCACATGTCATCGAAGGGTGAAGGCTTGAAGATCGGCGAGATCGACCAGCGTTGCGTTTCGACCAGCAATAAGCTGCCCACTTTGACACCTGAACAAGCAGCCGCGCACACCTGGAAGCCAGACGAAATAGCGTGGGACGCGATCCGCAAGCATGCGGTCGGTCAACGGGCCACCATCACCATTACCGGTTACGCAGATGGAATTGAAGGACAACCGCTCTCGCGTGGGGCGATGCAACTCACCGTTTCGCGCGATCCTGTTGGAGCGCCGATTTTTTATCGAGACGTTCCGCTGATGCCTTCGGCGACGCAGAGGGGCGTCATCAAGCCGCTGGCTCCCAGCGCAATTCCGTTGATCGAATGGCGCATGCGCGATATTTCGCAGCCCTCAAGCCACGTTGTGATGACTGACTTGCACTCCTGCGCCAACTGCCACTCCTTCAGCCGCGACGGGAAAACGCTAGGCCTGGATATGGACGGCCCGCAAAATGACAAGGGGCTTTACGCGCTGGTGCCCGTTGCCCAACAAATGACCGTGCGCACGCAGGACATGATCTCGTGGGCGTCATTCAGCGGCGAAGTGGATCCGCAACTGCGACTGGGATTCATGTCGCAGGTTTCGCCGGATAGCAGGCATGTGGTGACCACGATCAAGCCGCCGGGAACGAAGAGCGCGAATTTCTATTACGTGGCCAACTTCCTCGATTACCGGTTCCTGCAGGTCTTCTACCCTACGCGCGGAATCCTGGCCTGGTATGACCGCGAAGCAAAAAAGCTGCAACCGCTGCCAGGCGCTAACGATCCGAAACTGGTGCAGGCAAGCGCCGTGTGGAGTCCCGACGGCAAGTACTTGGTATTTGTGCGCGCGGCGGCCAAAGACCCGAACCCGCCCGATGGAAAGATGGCTACATACTCAAACGATCCCGCCGAGGTGCCGATCCAGTACGACCTCTATCGCATTCCTTTTAACGGCGGCCAAGGTGGCACGCCTGAGCCGATCGCCGGTGCGTCGCAAAATGGAATGAGCAACAGTTTTCCAAAGGTCTCGCCGGACGGCAAGTGGATCGTATTTGTGCAGGCGCATAATGGCCAGCTGATGCGTCCAGACGGAAAGCTCTATATCGTGCCGGCGGCAGGGGGCAAAGCGCGGCTGATGAACTGCAACACTGCGCTGATGAATTCATGGCATAGCTTTTCGCCCAACGGGCGCTGGCTGGTTTTCTCATCAAAGAGCCGATCACCATACACACAAATGTTTTTGACGCACATCGATGAGAACGGCAATGACTCGCCGGCGATTCTCATCGAGAACTCAACGGCTGCAAATCGCGCCGTAAACATTCCCGAGTTCGTCAACATGAAACCCAGCGGCATCGAACACATCGACACGCCCGCAGTGGACTATTACAAGCAAATCGATCTGGCGTCCGACCTGACCAAGAAGGGCCAATACGACAAAGCGATTGCGGAATGGGACAAGGCTATGGCCCTGCAACCCGACGATGCGCGCGCCCACTACGGTTTGGGTCAAACGCTGTTTCACGCAGGCAAGACCAACGATGCCATTGCGCAGCTTCGCGAATCCATCCGCCTGGACCCGCGCTACGCTGAAGCGCATAATGGGCTGGGCTCTGCGCTGGCCAAGACCGGGCAAAAGACGGAATCGATCGAGCAGTTTCACCTCGCGCTCGAAGATTATCCGGAGTATGCCGAAGCGCACAACAACCTGGGCTGCGCGCTCTCCGGAGAACACCGCTTTCCCGAAGCTGTGCTCGAATTCAAATCCGCGATCGAAGACAATCCCGATTTCGCCGAGGCTCATAACAATCTCGGCTACGCCTATGCCGCGCAGGGTAAGGTCGATGAGGCGCTCGATGAGTATCGCAAGGCCATCCGGATTGATCCCGGTTATGCGCCGGCTTACAACAATCTGGGCTCTGCGCTGGCCGCGCGGGGAAATCTCGACGAAGCAATCTCGAACTTCAGCAAGGCAGTCGAACTGGCTCCGGCTCAGGCCGCGGCGGAAGGCAACTTGGGTCGTGCGCTGATGGCGGAGGGCAACGTGGATGATGCGATTCCACATCTCAAGAGAGCTCTGGATCTCGGCCCGGAAACTGCTGAATACCACACCAACCTCGGCATTGCTCTCGCCAGGAAGGGACAGTTGGCCGACGCAATTCCGCATTTCGAAAGGGCGCTCGCAC
>JBEKPA010000253.1:0-5325 GCA_049521195.1 Occallatibacter sp. | reverse complement strand
CTGCGCGGTCGAGAATCTCGCTCAGGCTCGATGGGCGCAGAGGCTCATTCATGCGTGCTCCACGGGTTCTCTGGGGCGGGCGGCGGCTGGGGTTCGGCAACCGGCGCAGCGCCGGGCGCAGCCGCGAGCGCGGGCACGGTCATCCCGGCGGCCTGCATCATCCACTCGATGTCGAAGCCTTCTTTGCGGATGCGCTGGTCGTAGTAGAAGAGCGTGAGGCCGGTGGCATACATGGGACCGATGAAGCTGTTGGTGAAGAAGGCTATGACCTGCTGCGCCGCCTGCATCCAAAGCGGCAGGACGCCGTGGTGCTGGGCGGCCTTGAAGGCTGCGACCACAAAGAACATCTCCGAAATCAGCGCCAGCCCGATCTGAATGATGGCGATGAGCAGCCCCAGAAGAAAGATGCGTCCTAGCGACCCCTTGCTCAATTCAACGCTGCGGCGGAGGGCCTTGCGCGCCTTCAGGTCTTCCACCACCGAGGCCGGAACGGCCAAAGAATAGCGCAGGGCCATCACGATGGCATAGATGAAAGCCGGGATGCAAAGCACGACGAAAACAAGAAGGGAGCCGGCGATAACGATTGCCGCCTGCGGGTCGCCCCCGGCGGCGGCGTGGGTCAGCAGTCCCTTGGAACCGGCGTAAGCAAGGACGAAGACGAGATAGATGACAAAGATCACGGCAAATGGAAGGTAGACGATGAAGGTGGCGATGGTCATCAGCCACAGGTAGCGCCCCAGCCGCGGCAGAATGCTCATGTAAGCGCCGCGAATGGTGGCCGGCTGGCCCAGGTAGACCCAGGCCACGGCCCGGTTGTTGGCCGCGATGGCCGCGCCCGCAAAGATAAAGATCAGCGGCAGGATCAGGAGCGCCCAGCCAATGAGGAACCAGGGCAATTGCCGGGTCATGTGCAGCGAAGTCAGCAGCGCCGTCAGCCCGATCTGGGCCAGGTTCATCACCAGCACGATCCCGGCGTATACAGAGGCGATCCCCGCAAAGAGGACAAAGTTGTTCCGGTAAAGCTGGGCGGTGCGGTCCAGTATCTCGCCGAGCGAGAGCGGGCGGAGGTTGGTATCCATGCTGGGCTCCTCAGGAATTGGTTGTTGACGCTTGCCGGGATACTACCACAGGCGGAAAACGTTTTGCCGAGCGCCGGCCGCCTGAAGCGCGGCTTGAATTTGCAAACAAATAACTGGGGCCGCGTCCGTGCGATAAACTGGTGTCCCGTGCGATGAACGTTTCCAGCGCCTCGATGAACGATCTGGCCAAGGTCTGCGCCCACTCCGCCGATGCTGCGGAATGGGAGGAGTTTGTGCGCCGCTGCGTGCCCCTGGCCTCGCTGGTGGCGCTACGCATCTCCCGGCTGTGGCTGAGCGGCCCATCTCCGGCAACGGTGGACGATATCGTGCAGGAGGTCTTCCTGAAACTGTGCGAGCGGGAGCGCCGCATCCTGAGAGATTTCGAGCCGCGCGGCGAGGATTCCTTTCTGGGCCTGCTGCGCATGGTTTCCTCCTCGGTGGCCAACGATTTTTTCCGCCGCCAATACTCGGCCAAGAGGGGTGGCAAAGTGGTAACCATGCCGCTGGTCGAAGATGGGGCGCAATTGCCCGCGGCGACCATGCAGGCGGCCGCGCGGATGCGGCAATCGGCGCTTCTCGCCCAACTGGACCGGAAGCTGCGCTCGGCGCCGGAGGTGGTGGGAGAACGCGACCGCGCCTTTTTCTGGCTCTATTACCGCCAGGGCTTCACGGCCGAGGAGATTGCCGGTCTGGCCGCTTCCGGATTGACGCCCAAAGGCGTGGAGAGCGCGCTGCGGCGGGTGACGATCTGGCTCCGCGCAGAGGTCGAAGGGGAGAATCCGGCGGACCGGGTGGAATCCGGCTAGTGCCGAAACGGCCTGGTGAAAGGACAGTTGCACAGAATTCCGTTAGATAGAGTGCAGACATGGACGACGATTTGAATCCGGACCACCCTCCGAACCTCACGGAAGATGCCTTGAAGAAGGCGTTGGACGAGTTGATTGAGGGCCGTTGCTCCCGCGCAGAGACTCCGCGCGAAGACGCTTCAGGCGTGCCGTCGGCCAGCGCGCCGGAATGCTGCAAAGAACTGGGCGCGTGGTCCCTGCCGCTGGGCGGGGAAGTCGACCCTGCGGGACCGGCAAGCGCCCCGCATCTTGACGATCTGTTGACCCATGCGGCCGAGTGCCCCGTATGCGCCGGACGCCTGCGCGCGCTGTTCGCGGACGCCTCGCCGGAAGATGCCGCTGAACTCGGCTCGCTCTCGTCCGTCTCCCGCGATTGGCAGCGCTGCCTGGCCGCGCAGCTTGCCCGCACGCCCCGTCGAAGCCGCGATGGGGGACGCATGGGGGCGCGGCCTTTCTATCTGTGGGCAGGAGCCGGCTTGGCGGCATCACTGCTGCTGGCGGTCGGGCTCACGGGCTGGTGGCGGCTCGCCAATACCCCTGAGCGGCTGCTGGCCGAAGCCTACACCCATTCCCGCATCTTCGATCTGCGCATGCCCGGGGCCGGCTTTGCCGAGGTAACCCCGCAGGCGCATCTTCGCGGCGGCGCTTCAGGCCGCGAATCGGCCCGCCTGCTGGACGCTCGCGCGCGCATTGAACGCCAACTGGAGAGCGCGCCCGAAGACCCGCACTGGCTTCAGCTCGAAGCCCGCTCCGACCTGCTCGAAGAGCGATTCGATCCGGCCATCGACATTCTTGACCGCCTGCTGGCCGCCGGACCCGTCACCTCCGGCCTGCTGGTGGACGACGCGTCCGCTTACTTCCAGCGCGGCGCGGCCACCGGTAGCGAAAACGATCGCGCTACCGCCCTCGAATACCTTCGCCGCGCCGACGAGTTGGCGCCCGGCGACCCGGTGGTGCTCTTCAATGAGGCCGTGGTCATGGAGGATCGCGGCCAGATGATGAACGCCGTCGAGACCTGGAACCGCTACCTGCGCTTCGAGCGCGACTCCCGCTGGCTGGTCGAGGGACGCCGCCGCCTGCAGGCTCTGGAGCAGAAGCTGAATCAGATGAAGAGCCATCAGAGCCGGATGGAGCAGCACCTGGCCACGCCGCCGGAGAGGACCGCGCGGAGTTGGAACGGGTTTACGCTCTGCAACGGCTTTCGCTCCAAGACCGCTGCTACCGGGCGGTTCCCGCGCTGCTGAACCGCAACCCGAGCCTGGCGGCGATCCAGATCTTCGACCTCGTCGAGGAGGGCATTTGCGACACGGGCTCCGGAGCCGCGCGGCCGCAGGCTGCTTGAGATTCAGGCGCGGACTGCCAAGTAAAGCATTGCTATCCAGGCGGCGGCGGAATAATCGATTACTGGAATAGCCTGCCCAAAACCCCCGGTGCTGCTGGGAATCCGTGAGCGCCGCCCGCGAATGCGAGCACACAGGCCGCGCCCGGCCGGGAGCGGTCAATCCGCTGTTGACAAAGGCTTGCGCAAAGCCTATTGTGAGGTCGCTTTGGTGAAAGGGAGACTTGAGTTTATGGCCTACTTTGAGCTTCAATCCGCGGAATCGGATCTTCAACAATTGGCAGAACAGTATTGGCAGGAAGCCGGCGAAAGGGAACGGGCGCTTGAGAAGGCTGCCTTCGAAGCCGGAGCGGCGATTCGAGGCGGCGAGTACACGCTGCCCAATCTCGAGGCAATCGTCCGCTGGAAGTCGGAACGGGTGGTTCATTACCTGATTGCGAACAGCAGCGAGAACATCAGGAGCGCCCTGGCGATAGCCGCTTCCCCGCAGTCCAAGACCGAAGACGCCGTGAATGCCCTCACCGCCCTGCGCGGCGTGGATATTTCCATCGCCACCGCGATTCTGGCCGCGATCTACCCGGAGCGCTATGCGGTGCTGGACTATCGCGCTCTGGAGGCCTTGGGACACGCGCGGCATGATGTGGGGTTTTATGTGGAATACAACGCCTTTTGCAGGCGGTTGGCGGAGTGCGGAATCGTGAAGCCACAGGAGAATCTTCCCGGTCCGACCCCGCTCCATGCGCTGGAACGCGGGCTTTGGCAGTGGTCGAGGAGCCGGGAGAATTAGCGTGCTTTCCCGTGCTATCCCACCCTAGCCGCAACAACAACTACGCGGTGCCCAGAGGGCGCGCAGGTGGGGCACCCAAAGCTTTGGGGTACTTGTAATAGAACCCGGCGGAGTAAAATCGCCTTCGTGAGCAACTCCTTTGAAGTCGGGCCGGTGCAAGTGGGCGCGGGGCAGCTTTTCTTGATTGCTGGACCGTGCGTGATCGAGAGCGAGGCCCATGTGCGGAGCATGGCCGAAGCGATTCAGCGGATTGCGGGCGACCTGGGGGTTCCGCTGATCTTCAAGGCCAGCTACGACAAGGCGAACCGGACCAGCGTAAAGAGCTACCGCGGGCCGGGGCTGGTGGAGGGGACGCGGATTCTGGGCCGGCTGGCCAGGGATACGGGGCTGCCGGTGCTGACCGACGTGCATGAGCCGGGGCACTGCGAGATCGCCGCCGAGGCCGTGGATGTGCTGCAGATTCCAGCGTTCCTGTGCCGCCAGACCGACCTGCTGCTGGCCGCGGGCAAGACCGGCCGCGCCGTGAACATCAAGAAGGGGCAGTTTGTGGCGCCCTGGGATATGGCGCATCCGGTGGAGAAGGTGCGCTCGACAGGCAATGAGCGGGTCTTTCTGACCGAGCGGGGAGCGAGCTTCGGCTACAATGCGCTGGTGGTGGATTACCGCTCGCTGCCGGTGATGCGGCGGCTGGCGCCGGTGGTCTTCGACGCCACGCATTCCGTCCAGCAGCCTTCGGCGGCGGATGGGGTGAGCGGCGGGCAGCCGGAGTTCATTCCTCTGTTGGCGCGCGCGGCGGTGGCGGCGGGGATCGACGGGCTGTTTCTGGAGGTTCACGACGACCCGGCCAATGCCAAGTCGGACGGCGCCAACGCGCTGGACCTGAAGCTGCTGAAGCCGCTGCTGGAAAAGCTGCTGGCGATTCACAAGGCGGCTGAGAATTGATGGCTTCGATTGCGCGCGATATAATCCGGTCTGAAGCGGGAGTAGCTCAATGGTAGAGTAGCGGCTTCCCAAGCCGTTGGTTGCGGGTTCGATCCCCGTCTCCCGCTCCAGGATTCTGGCCTTCGCTTCGATTCCCAGTCCCTCAGTCCCTTAGAGCTTATCCGTACATTGCGCATTTAAGTAGCGCCGCTCTCCGGAGCGGCTGTACGGGCGGCGTCCACGCCGCCAGAATCCGCGCGCGGGCCAGGAGGCCCACACGACAGCCGACCTGGAGGTCGGCGCTACCTATTCACACGACAGCCGACCTGGAGGTCGGCGCTACCTATTCACACG
>JBEKPA010000252.1:0-5338 GCA_049521195.1 Occallatibacter sp. | reverse complement strand
ATTGCTTCTTTCAGAACAGCAATCCGCCGGCTCTTCGCAATCATTGACCCGCGCCTCAAAGCTGGCTTAAGCCGGTTTCCGCGGCAGGAAGGCGCGCTGGGCAAGGTGGAACCCAATACCGTGCAAAGCCTCTTGCGCCACTCGAATATTCAGACGACTCTCGATCTCTACACCCAGGAAGACAGCGATGAGACACGGGCGGCGCAGGGATCATTCCTGATCGCCATGGGACTAAGCCCGGGGTTGGCGCAATAGGTGCGGGCTGGATTGTGGGTTGTCACTGTAGGCGCCGTCATTCCGTAAGTCCTTTGGAATGAATGGCGGGGACGACGAGACTCGAACTCGCGACCTCTGCCGTGACAGGGCAGCGCTCTAACCGACTGAGCTACGTCCCCAGATTGCATCTTCAGCAATTCGGATATATGTCACGCAGAATGAGCGATCGTTTGCTTCTTTCGCCATTCTCGCTTTGTTCTACCCTTTTGCTGTTCTGGACTGACGATCGGGCCCCTTTGGACACCAAACCGGACACCGGATCTGCCCGCCCAACATTGAACTTCAGTTTACCAGATGAGCTGGGACTCCGGTGTCCCTCTCCACATAGATCCGAACAGATCCGTACCGATTGACGACACGAGAATCCGTTGCTCCGGAGCAACCTGTCGGCTAGTCAGAAGATTTCGTCGTTAAGGGCTTCTTCCGTTAGGGTGCCGATGCGCCACACCGACCCCTGAGTCCCGATCCCTGCCACTACATCGCCGGCCGCACCGGCTTCTTCTCGTGCGGGTCGATTTCAGCCTCGGCGGCGTGGAGGTCGGACTGGCGGTCCATCCACTCGTCCAGGCGGGAGCGCTTGAAGCGCCAGCGATTGCCCAGCTTGAAGGCCGGCACAAAACCCTCGGAGGCATATTTGTAGAGCGTGTCGGGCGAGATGGCCAGGTATTCCGAGGCCTGGCGAATGTCCATGACCTCGCGCACCTCGGGGACCAGCAGGTTGGAGCGGACGGCAGTGTTGCGCATGATTGCCTCCAGGCAGCGGAGATGCATCCGGGCGGATTCCGGTTGTAAGCCGGTAGTCTTGTATTTAACGCGGTTTCACCCGCCAGTTCAAGGGTTTTCAGGAAGTTGCACGAATTTCATCGGCTTTCAGCTTTCGAATTCGGAACGGTCGAGGAACCGATTCCGCCCCCAAGACCCAGCCGGTTGGGCCTCAACGTCTTTGAGACCCAAGCCCTTGAGTTGTTGAAGCGGATGGTGCATCGCGGAGAGAATCGGCCCAGGAGTCCAGCCCGCCGAAACGCGGTGACGGGCCGCAACCAGGTGCGGCCCTGGTTCAGGAAGCTGAGCTGGGCAGCGCGCGGCTGCCCACAAACTCCGCGCGTGATGCAACGCTATGCGCATCTGTCCCCGGAGTACATGGCCGGAGCACTGGGCAAGCTGGACGGAATCATGGGCGGGATGCTGGCCGCTACGATCAATTAATGAAGGGAAGGTGCAAGAAGTTACGAAGGGCGTTGCGCCTTTACAACGCGACCATCCACCACATCGAGCATGTGGCCTCCAATGGAGACGGTGCCAAAGCCAACAAAGGTGAAGCCCTCTATGAAGAGAATCAGATTGCCAGAATCGTCGCGCACCAAGCTGTAGACACCCGGTTTTTCATCGGTGCGCCTGAGCGCTTCGTTCTCAAGAAAGCTCAAGACATCTAATCTGCCTTCCGCTATAGTTTGCATTTTCAATCCTCGTGTACAGGTTCGCCTCCTAGCGAATCATCCAAATTCAAGACATATGAACGTGAAGTGAACTTCATTTAGTTACCACAGAGTCACCAGAAATCGCCCCCCATGCTGTCTGGCAGTCTAAGTTATTGAAATGATTGGCGTCCCCGACGGGATTTGAACCCGTGTTATCGCCGTGAAAGGGCGGTGTCCTAGGCCGGGCTAGACGACGGGGACGGTGGAAGGGCCAGGAGCGGCCTGGGCTGGCCGGGTTGTACCCTCTTGAAGGCTACCAACCTTGGAGTGCCGTGTCAAAGAGACTGGAACTGTCGCCCGGCGGAGGTCTGGCCCAGCGGGCGGCTTCGACGGGCGCCCGGGAGAGCGGTCCACTCTGCGAATGGAACTGCGGCTTGGGCGGCGCGCATGGCGCCGAGTTTTTTTGCGTCAATGGACCGGCTCCAGGCGTCCTATTACAAAAGGCTTCACTGAAACGGTTTTCCGCCGGCTTGCGTATTATTCTCAGGCCGGGGCTCTCCACCTAAGCGAGCTACGGCGCGATAAGCGGGAGTTGTGGCAGTCGGAGCCGCATGGCGACCCGGATTCGCTATGCTTCCGGCCCAAACCGGAGATAATGAACTCAAAGGTTCAGGCTGAACGAACTCGAAACCGGACAGCGCGGAACCAAACGAGCCTGAATAGAGGAACGATCGAGTGAGAAGCAGCGCGTTGAAACGCATTTTGGGAGTAGGTTGTCTTGTGCCGATGTTGCTGGCGGCCGGCGGCTGCAAGCAAAAGCCCGCAGCGCCGGCGGGGGCGGGGATGCAGGGCATGCCGGTGCAGACCGCAGCCGTGACCCTGGCTCCGGTGGCGCAGAGCAGCGAGTACGTAGCGACCATCAAGTCGCGCCGCTCGGCCACGCTGCTGCCGCAGGTGAGCGGAATCCTGACGCAGATTCTCGTCCGCTCCGGCGATCGGGTAAAGGCTGGCCAGTTGTTGATGGCGATCGATCCGCGGCAGCAACTGGCTACGGTGGATTCGGCGCGCGCCACGGAACGGCAGAAGAAGGCGCTTTACGACTACAACACGGTGGAAGTGGAGCGGCAGCGCAAGCTGTTCGAGGCAGGCGTGACCAGCCACGATGCTTACGACCAGGAGCGCCAGACTTACGAGAACACCAAGGCGGATTACGAGTCGGCGGTCCAACTGCGCAAGACGCAGGAGGAATTGCTGGCCTACTACAGCATCCGGGCGCCATTTGAAGGAGTGGTAGGCGACATACCGGTTCATGTGGGCGATTTTGCCTCGCCGCTCAACTCTCCAGCCACGGTGCTGACCACGGTGGATGAGAACAAGGATCTCGAAGCGTATATCTACGTTCCCACGGAGCGCGCCGGCCAAGTGCGGCAAGGGCTGGAAGTGGACCTGATGGGTACCAACGGCAAGCTGCTGGAGAAGACGGCGATCGATTTTCTTTCGGCCGAGGTGGATAGCACGCTGCAAGGGATTCTGGTGAAGGCTCCGGTCCATGCGACGCCGGAGATTCTGCGAACTGCCCAAATGGTGAAGGCGCGCGTCGTCTGGAGCACCAAGCCGATGGCGGTGATCCCGGTGTTGGCGGTGGCGCGCCAAGGCGGGCAGAGCTTCGTCTTTGTGGCGCGGCAACAGAATGGGGGAACGTTTGCGATTCAAACGCCGGTCACGCTGGGCGATACGGTGGGTAACAGCTATTCCATCTCCTCGGGGCTGAATGTGGGCGACCGGGTGATCGTCTCCAGCACCCAATTCCTGGTGAACGGCATGCCGGTGATGCCCCTGCCGGGAGCCTAAAACAAGCCGGAATGCGCCTCTGGCAGCGAGCCGGAGGCGGGCACAGCGCGGTTTTCGCCGCGCTCATTGCAAGCTATAAGGAAGGCAACCCGTGTTTGTCGATTTCTTTATTCATCGGCCTGTCTTTGCGACGGTGTGCGCGCTGCTGATCATTCTGGCCGGGGCGGTGTGCATTCCCAACCTTCCGGTGGCCATGTATCCCACGCTGGCGCCGCCAGAAGTGAATGTAAGCTGCAATTATGTGGGCGCCAACGCCGACACGGTCGAGAAGGCCGTTACCATCCCCCTGGAAGAGGCCATCAACGGCGTTGAGGGGATGCGCTACATCAGTTCGTCCAGCACCAACAGCGGAACCAGCTCCATCACCGCGACATTCAACACGGGATACGACCTGGACATAGCGGCTGTGGACGTGCAGAATCGCGTGGCCAGCGTGACGGGACGCTTGCCCGCGGCGGTGAACGCGACCGGCGTCAGCATCACCAAGTCCAACTTCAACTTCGTCTTCGGCGCGGGCTTCTATACGGAGGACGGACGCTACTCGCCCGAGTTCATCTCCAACTATCTCGATGTCTACGTGAAGGACGCGATTAAGCGCGTTCCTGGCGTGGGCGATGTGATCATCTTCGGCGAGCGCAAGTACGCCATGCGCGTGTGGCTCGACCCGGCTCGCCTGGCCGCCCGCGGACTGACGGCCACAGACGTGGTGAACGCCCTCGTTGAGCAGAATGTCGAGATTCCCGCGGGGCAGCTTGGCCAGCCGCCTTCGGATGACAAGCAGGCCTTCCAGATTCCGGTGCGCGTGGTGGGCCGGCTCACAAGTTCCGCCGAATTCGACAACATCATCGTCAAGAACAGCGCCAACGGCGTGGTGCTGCTCAAGGATGTGGGCCACTCGGTGGTGGGCGCGGAGGACTATAGCTCGACGCTGAAGTACATGGGTCACGATGCGGATGGCATCGGCGTGGAGCAGCTCTCGAATGCCAACGCCCTGGATGTGGACCGCAAGGCCACAGCGGCACTCGCGGAGCTCTCGAAGAGCTTTCCGCCGGGGCTCAAGTACGCTATCGCCTTTGACGCTACGACGGTGGTCGGCGACTCGATCCGCGAAGTGCTGGTCACGCTGGCCGAGGCCATCTTCATCGTCATCACGGTCATCTTCCTCTTCCTGCTCGACTGGCGCGCCACCATCATTCCCGCCGTCACCATCCCGGTCTCGCTGATTGGAACCTTCGCATTCATCAAGCTATTCGGCTTCTCCATCAACTCGCTCACGCTCTTCGGCATCACCCTGGCCACAGGACTGGTGGTGGACGACGCCATTGTGGTCATCGAGAACGTGCAGCGCCACATCGCCATGGAGCACTCGAAAGCCCGAGAGGCCACCTCGCGGGCCATGGGCGAGGTGACCAGCGCGGTCATCGCCACTTCGCTGGTGCTGATTGCGGTCTTCGTGCCAGTCTCGTTCTTCCCTGGAACCATCGGAATTCTATACCGGCAATTCTCGCTGACCATTGCCTTCGCCATCGCGATCTCGGCCTTCAACGCGCTCACGCTCTCGCCGGCTCTTTCGGCCATGTTCCTGCGCGGCGAAGAGGATCGCCCTAAGCAGCTCGACTTCCTGCACATCGCGCCGCTCTCGCGCCTCTTTTCCCGTTTCATTCACTCCACTGACAAGCAGATCAGCTGGATGTCGGCCACTTACGCCAAAGCGATTCATGGGGCGCTCAAGCTGCGCTTCGCATTGCTGGCGCTCTTCTTCGCCGGCATGGGCGCAACCGTATGGACCTACC
>JBEKPA010000251.1:0-5448 GCA_049521195.1 Occallatibacter sp. | reverse complement strand
GGCCTGAAAAGGAGCCAAAAGCCGCCGGTTTTGTTTACCAGTAAGATAATGCCATTAATTCTTAAACTGTTCATCCGTAGGTACTTAAGAGCGAATCTGGCAGGAAAAAGAGGCTCCAGGAGGGGGAGGGGGGTAGGGGTCAATGTGGGGGTACAGACCGGGCACATCCCTGACACTTTGAGCTGGGGAGATTCCTGACACCGTGGGAGATGAGAATGGGCATGGGAATCCCTTCCGGCGCGAGGGCCATTTGAGTGGGTGGAGAGATCGCATGAGATTATTGTGCGCTTGCGGGGCGCAATTCCATGCACTTCTTTGTCAATGTAATTACTGCCTTCCCCCCTGGTGCCTACCGGCCCCGGCTGAGTTTTGCTCTTCCTGGGCTATCCATCTTTGCAGCGTCTGAGCTTGGTTGGGATAGTCAGCTTTCAGTGTCTGCAACGCCGTCTTACCACGTCGATTACGAATCCCCGGATCTGCGCCGTGAGCCAGAAGAACTTTCATCATGCCGTCATTCCAGGCTTCGAACAGGGGTGTCTCTCCGTCTTTGTCACGAATGTTTGGATTAGCACCGTGCTTAAGCAGAATCTCTGCCTGGGCAGCATCCGAGGTCCTGTGAAGAGCGGTCTTGCCCTCCTCATCTTGTGCATTGACATTGACTCCGGCAGCAATCAGCAGTTCCATGCATTCCAGCATATTTACATTCTCGTCACGATACCGATCCTCTCCCACAACAAACAATGCTGTGCGTCCAAAACCGTCTCTGGCATCGAGATTCGGGCGGTAGCGAAGGATCTCACGCACCATCTCGGGCTTGCCCGAGGTTGCTGCGTAATACAGAATGCTGCCTGCCCCCTCCTGCTCGAAGCCCTCTAGACCGGTTCCAAACAAGATCTTTCCACCACTCAGGTTGGCATTCGGGTTTGCCCCGTATGCGGTGAGTTTCTTTACAGTCCCAATGTCGCCCCTCTGCGCCGCTCCCGCCAGCGCGACGTCTTTGTCATGCTGATCGCCTCTGCTGACACCCCGATCCATGAGGAGTTGAAGAGCGTCCGGGTGAACAAATGCCGAATCAAGCCAACCGATCTTGACCATCTGTTCATATAGATAGGAGGTAGGCGATGAAGAGCCCAAAGACGGCGCCTTCTGTGGCGCAATTGGAACGCCTGCTGCAAGCAAATCACGCAACAGACCGGTCTGCCCCCGCATCGCAGCCTGCTTCGCAATGACCTGGGCCTGAAAAGAATGAAAATCGAATTGCTCGGCATGAAGCGTCGCCATCAAGCCGTCGCCTTGAATCCAGCGGTCCGTCCCAGCCAATCTGTCTACCGCTTCTTCGAGGTCGGTGATGACCTCAGGCATTCCCATTTCATCGCCGACATAATCTATTACCTGTTTTCGATGGCCGTCTATGTCGATCGAAAGAGCAAATGTTGGATTGTCGGTGACGCCGTATTCGTATTTTGGTTCCATCGAATAGAAGTCGCCATCCACGAATCTCTGGGCGAGCGCTCGTACCTGTGCGGGATCGATGCCGAGCGCATGCCGGCCTGGCGCCGCGACAAAGTAATAACCATCGAAGACGACACCATTGGGCGATATCTCGACCTTGTACGCAGGGCAGGAGCCCATACAAGCCGTTCGTTCGAGCGTGATCTGAATCTTTGAATCCGGAAGAAGTGCCGGTGGCTTGACATGAACTTTGGGTAGTTTCTCAGCTGGAACGATGTTGATGTAGTCGTTCAGCTCCGCCTCGACAGCCCTTCCATCGGCTTCAAATGGCTTAAATCTCCAATGGTGCACTTCATTTTCCAACCGCGGCCAGTATTTCATCGCCCCATCGGGGCTGCTGGCTTTGACCTCAATTACCTCTCCAATGCGAGAAACTTGCAAGTCCAGTTGTAACTGCTGGAAGCCGTCTTTCAGATCGTCGGCGTGAAGCAAGTGACGAACTGGCGCAATTTCATGCGCTCGTGCTGTTTCGATGTCAACCGATAGTTCAGCAGTCTGTTTTTCTGGCTGCTTGTCGGTCTGCATCCGGCAACCAACTGTCATGCAGACAGCGAATGCGCAAGCGGTTCTCCAGGCGATCCAGCGCACGGCGGCTTCCTCTCAATATGGCAACGACATGACGATGTCTCTACTTCTCTTAGACACCGCAGAGCAGGATTTTGTGCCCGTTTCACTTACCTTCGCACACTCCGACCCTGGATTATGCAAGGAGCCTGCTTTGTCGTTTGGGCGGAAAGCAGACAATCCCACCGTGGCCGTGACTTGGAACAGGCGGCGGCGTTGCGCCGTGACCGCAGTAACTAAATATGTGCGAGTTTCTTGGGGCGCGAGCCGCATGTGAGCAGAATAAACGAAAGGCCCGTGGCTAAAGCCACTCCTAATTCCAAAGCTGTATTCAGGGGCCTGAAGGCTCCTGCTCCCTCCATCTAAGCTCCGCCCTTTGGGGGCGGACGCCTGCTCCCTCCGGCAAGGCCCGCGTCTCTTCAGCTGCTTTCAGGGCCTGAAGGCCCCTGCTCCCTCCGGTAAGCATGTGCTTAGATTCCGTCCGGGCGCGCAGCCGCCCATGCGGTTGTACACTGGACCCATGATTTGCCGATTGCTTGCTTCCTCGTTGATTGCGGCGGTGTTGCTGGCCGGGTGCCATTCCGGCTCGACGGCTGGCGCGGGGCAGGCCGCCAGCCCGGCTTACAAGGTTTACAAGCTGCGCGGCAAGGTGGTTTCAACCGACGCCGCCAAGGGCGAGGTGACGCTGAACCATGAGGCCATTCCGGGCTTCATGGAGGCGATGACCATGCCTTACAAGCTGAAGGATCCGACCGTCCTGGGCGAGCTGCATCCGGGAGACGTGATTACCGCCGACGTGCTGGTCTCGCCGGACCCCAATGCGGATTACCTGCTGGATCATATTGTGGTGGTGGCGCAGGCCAAGCCGGATTACAAGCCGCCGGTCAGCTATCACGTGCCCGCGCCGGGCGATGCAACGCCGGACTTCAAGCTGCGCAACCAGGACGGGCGGCAGATTCATCTCAGCCAGTTCAAGGGCCAGGCGCTGCTGGTTACATTCATTTACACGCGCTGCCCATCGCCGGAGTTTTGCCCGCGCGTGACGCGCAACTTTGCCGCGGTGGAGAAGCAGTTGGCGGCCAACCCGGCGCTCTATGCGAAGACGCACCTGCTCAGCGTGAGCTTCGACCCGGCGAACGATACGCCGGAGCGGCTGCGGGCTTACGGAGCAACCTATATCGGCAGCGACGCGAAGGGTGCCTTTGCGCATTGGGATTTTGCCGTGCCGGAAAAGCCGGTGCTGGCGGAGATGGCGAAGTGGTTCGATCTGGGGATGACCGGCGCGGCGGACGGAACGATTACGCATACGCTCTCAACCACGCTGATTGGAGCGGACGGCAAGGTGGCGCGCTTTTATCCAGGCAACGGGTGGACGGCGGAGCAGGTGTTTGCCGATGTGAAGCAGTTGGCCGGGAGCGCCGGCTGATCGACGGAGACTCTGAACACATCGGTACGGCGCTGGGAGAAATGGATTGGCCAACGCGATCGGGGCGAAGATGCGTAGCGGCGTTTTTCGCAGCGGGCTTTCCGTTGCGCCCGGTCGCTTGGCAGCGCCAATGCTTTATCCTCAGGATCGTGGATACGGCCGCTTCCAAGCCCGCTGATCTCGTCCTGCCCATGCCCGCCGAGCAGCCGTCCACAGCGGCTCAACTTCCACCGCGTTCAATTCCCTGGCTGCCGCAGAGTCTGATCGAGGAGCTTTGGCGCAAGGCGGAGGCGGAGACTTGCGGCCTCAGCCGCGAGGAATTCGGCTTTGTCCTCGCCTCCATCGGCGAAAGAGTCAACCATGGGCTTCCGGCCGGCGTGCTTCCAGTTGCCGCTCAGAAGGCCGCGTTCTTTCGCTCCCTGCATCTCTCCGAACTTGCGCTCGCGCACTCCTGCGCGCTTGGCCGCGAAGCCGCCTGGGAGAGATTTCTGAGCCGTTACCGCACTTCCCTTTTCCATACCGCCGTCTCCATCACCGGGTCCGCGACCCTCGGGCAGGACCTCGCCGACTCGCTTTACGCCGAGCTCTACGGCCTGCGCGAGACGGGCGGCGAGCGCCGCTCACCGCTAGCCTCCTACACCGGCCGCGGGTCGCTTCTGGGCTGGCTGCGGGCCACACTCGCACAGCGGAGCATCGATCGCCATCGGCGCACGCATCGTGAAACCCCGCTGGACGGTTTCGACGTTCCCGCTCCCGCGCCTGCCGCTGTCTCAGCGGAGGCGGACCATCTGACCGAGGCCCTTGTCCGGACCTTCCGGAGTCTGGCCGCCGAGGACCGCTACCTTCTCTCCGCCTACTACCTCGACCGCCAGACCCTGCTTCAGATCGCCCGCATCCTCGGCGTTCACGAGGCCACCATCAGCAGACGGCTGAAGCGGCTGCTGGCCGACGCGCGCAAACAACTGCTTGGCAACCTGCGATCCGGCGGTCTGAGCAAGCGAGCAGCGGAAGAAGCCCTGGGCGCCGACCCGCGCGACATTGAAATAAACCTGCGAATGTTGCTGCAAACTTCGCAAACCTCCACGTTCTCCAATCAGACGGCTGCAACCGCGGCCTCCGAACCACTATGAGCGAATATCTCCAATCCGGACAGCATCCCGACGCGGACCAGATCGGCGCCTTCGTGGAGCACGCGCTGCCCGCGCATGAGCGGGAGCGGATGTTCAATCATCTCGCCGTCTGCCCGGAGTGCCGCGCCATCGCCGCCCTTTCGCTGCCACCCGTCGACGAGCCGGCGAGGCCGTTGGCCGCGCCCGCGCGCAAGCCATGGTGGTCCGGCTGGACCCTTGCCTGGCCCGCCGCCACAGCGGTTGCCGCGCTCATGGTCTTCGTCGTCTATATCCATCGCGCCGAAGTGGCCCCAATTGCCCCCGCATCGACCCAGATTGCCAGCTCCCATTTGCCCGCGCCGCCAGCTCCTCAAGAACAATTGCCTGCTCCCTCCGCAAAGCCGCTTCCGCGCGGTTCGCAGGCGCAGCCGGCCGGCAGAGGGCGCGCGGCTTCGGCGGGCACGGCAGGCTTGGCGGCAAAGCAGATTCCAGAGACCGAGGCGATGTCGGCTCAGTTTGTTGCCGCGCCCCGGATGCAAGACCGCAAAGTAGCCTCCATGGACGAGGCTGCCCAGGCGCAAGTCAACCTTCCGGCGGGAAGCTCTGAGCAAAACGCAAGGTTCAACGCCGCGCCTGGCGTGGTTGGAAGCAGCGGCGTTGGCGGAGGCTTGGCCAGGGCCCCAACGACCGCTGCTGAAGACCGTCTTAAATGGCCGGCGCCAATCGAATCCGCGGGCGTGGCCATTCCCTCCGCGCCACCCGCACCAGCCCCAGCCGCGATGGCGCCATCCGCCCCAAGCAGCCAAACGGTCGAAGTGAGCAGCGCGGCCCCCATCG
>JBEKPA010000250.1:0-5478 GCA_049521195.1 Occallatibacter sp. | reverse complement strand
GGACGCCGATGCCCCAACCGAACCTGTAGACCAGACCCCGCCGGTGGCGGAGGTTGCAGCGGCGGAAACCCCGCAAGTAACAGCCAGCGCTCCGCCTGTGGATGAAGTTGCCTCGCCCTCGGAGTCTGTGCCCGAGCCCCGCGCCGCGGCGCCGGTTCACGAAGCGCATGGACCGGAGTCCGCTGAGGATTTCTCCGCCGCATTGGCGGCCTTTGAACGCGAGCAGGCGGCCGAGGCCGCGGCCGTTGAAGCCTTCGGCGACAAGATTGTCTCCGGCACGGTGATCAAGGCGACGGACAAGCACCTGGTGATCGATGTGGGCCTGAAGTCCGAGGGGCTGGTGCCTCTGGAGCAGGTTCTGGATCACACCGGGGAGGTGAAGTTCCATCCCGGCGACGTGATCGACGTAGTGATCGAGCGTGAAGAGCCCGAAGGCGGCTACCTGGCCAGCTTCGAGCGGGCCCAGCGCCTGCGCATCTGGGAAACGATCGAGAAGGCCGCAGCGGGCAAGACGCCGCTGATGGGCACGGTGGTGAGCCGCGTGAAGGGCGGGCTGACCGTGGATATCGGGCTGAAGGCCTTCCTGCCCGGTTCGCAGCTTGAGATTCGTCCGGTGCGGAATCTGGACGGCTATCTCGGCCAGCAGATTGAAGTCCGGGTCATCAAGCTGAACAAGAAGCGCGGCAACGTGGTGGTGAGCCGCAAGGAGATTCTGGAAGAGGAGCAGACGGCCAAGCGGACGGGGACGCTGGGACAGTTGGGCGAAGGCGCTATCCTGACCGGCACGGTGAAGAACCTGACCGACTACGGCGCGTTTGTCGATCTGGGCGGCATCGACGGCCTGCTGCACATTACCGATATGAGCTGGGGCCGGCTCACGCATCCACGCGACCTGGTCAATGTGGGCGATGAGATCCAGGTGAAGGTGCTCAAGTTCGACAAGGACAAGCAGCGGGTTTCGCTGGGCTTCAAGCAACTGACTCCCGACCCCTGGCTGGACGCATCGGAGCGTTACCCGGTGGGCGCGCGCGTACATGGGCGCGTGCTTTCAGTAACGGACTACGGAGCATTTGTGGAGCTGGAGCAGGGCATCGAAGGGCTGGTCCATCTCTCGGAGATGACCTGGTCGAAGCGCCTCAAGCATCCCTCCAAGCTGGTCAAGCCGGGCGACGAGGTGCAGACGGTGGTGCTGAGCGTGAATCCCGCGGATCGCAGGATTTCGCTGGGCATGAAGCAGTTGCTCGACAACCCCTGGGAGAACCTGACTGAGCGCTATCCGGCCGGGACAGTGGTCGAGGGCCGGGTGCGCAACCTCACCGAGTTCGGCGCCTTCATCGAGATTGAAGACGGCATCGACGGTCTGGTTCACGTCTCCAACCTGAGCTGGACCAAGCGCGTCAAGCATCCTTCGGAAGTGGTGAAGAAGGGCGAAAAGGTGAAGGCCGTCGTTCTCGGCGTGGAGCCGCAGAACCGCCGCCTGAGCCTGGGCATCAAGCAGTTGCAGCCCGACGTGTGGGAGAGCTTCTTCGCCGCTCACCGGGTGGGCGACGTGGTGCACGGCAAGGTTCTGCGCACGGCGCAGTTCGGCGCGTTCGTCGAGATCGCGGAGGGAGTGGAGGGTCTGTGTCACATCTCCGAGGCAGGCGACGAGGCCGGCAAGCCGTCGAAGCTGGAGACCGGCCTGGAACACGATTTCAAGATCATCAAGATCAACGTGGAAGAGAAGAAGGTGGGCCTGAGCCTGCGCGCAGTGGGCCGCGAGGCCAGCCGCGCCCAGGTGGAGAGCTACAAGAAGGAGGTCCACAAGGCGCCCGTCTCCAGCTCCACCACTACCCTCGGCGACCTGATCAACTGGCGGAAGAGCGAGCGGTAGCCGGGCTTGCTTCGATAGTCCCAAATGCTCCGTGCCCCATCCTTGCGACTTCTCTCGGTCGCAAGGGTGGGAATCCACGGCTCTCGGCCTGTTTTGTTCAGGCGGGGCTGTTGAAGCGATCAAGGGAAGCGGCCGATTGTCGGGACCGCCGCCGGCGAGGTCCTTCGCCCCGGCGAAGTCCTCAGGAGGATCGAGTCATGACTACCAAGGTTTCCACGTTTCCGCTGCGTTTGCCGGTGTCTCTCAAGACGGCTTTGGAGAGCATTGCCGATCGCGACGGTACCAGTATCAATCAATTTCTGGTTGTTGCGGCTGCGGAGAAGATCGCCGTCATGCAAACCGAAGAGTTTTTCCTGTCTCGTCGCAATCGAGCCGATCCAGATGCTTTTCGCCGCATCCTCGATCGTCAGGGCGGTGAAGCCCCTCGCGCCGGGGATGAGTGGGATCGGAGCGAGACGCTCGCTCCCGCTTCATAGGTACCTTGTCCGTTCCACGACGACGCACTGCGGCCACCCCATAAACAGAAGCGGTGGCCGTTGTGCGTTTGGGAGCTTTCTCGAAGGGATTCACGGGTAAGGGCGAGCGTCGGGATCGCCACCGTTGACGCGCCGCTGCCATTGCGTGGCTGCGCTGCTCCTGGCGGGCAGATGGGAAAACATTTTCCTCTTTGCTGTGCAAACGATTGCGCAATGCCTCATCTTGCGCAGAGCGGAAAGTTGCGGGCGGAATTCCGCATGACGCGCGGCGAGCAATCGCCACGCGGCTGATTCCCTTATCACATTGAGATGTTCAAGTATCACAGGCTTTGGCTAACTGATTGCAACTACAACGATAAGGTTTTCCCCGCAGACGGGAAGTCCGCCGGAGTTCTCCTCTCCGGCAGAGCAGTGGGTTTGCGGAGATGAACGCAGGGTCTCACCATCTCCTCCGAGGGGAACGCCTCGGCATCGCCGTTGCGATGATGAAAGGCACGAAGATGAAGAAATCCGCAATTCTTTCCGTTTTGGTCCTTGGCCTGGCTGCCGCGCTTGCGGCGGCTCCCGCATCCGCCGGCACCTTGTACAGCAATGGCGCAGCCAACGACGAGTTTTTAGGCTGGACCATCAACTTTGGCTATTCGGTGTCGGATTCGTTCACACTATCGGCGAACTCCACCGTGACCGGCGCGACGTTCGACGCCTGGCTTTACCCCGGCGATACGTTGTCTACTGTTGACTGGTCGATTGGAACTGCCGAGTTTGGCGGAGCATCCGCGACGGCAGACACGACCGGAGTCTTCAAGGAGACCAACGAGTACGGATATGACATCTACTCGGAGTCAATCTCCATCCCCGATCTGCCACTCGCCGCCGACACCGCCTACTGGTTCACGCTCCAGGACGCGTCGGTGCCCAGCGGCAATCCTGTCTTTTGGGATATGAATAACGGCCCCTCAGTCGCATGGGAGAACACCTTAGGGAATCTTAATGGCGTTGAGGAACCCGGCTCAAATTCGGAGACGTTCCAGATCCTGGGCAATGCAGGTCCTGTTGTTCCCGAGCCGTCCAGCTTCTTGCTGCTGGGCAGCGGGCTGGCGGGCTTGGCTGGCCTGTTGAAGCGCAAGTTCAGGGCATAACCTCCACATAGATTCACGCACTGAAAACGGGGCTGGTTTGGCATCGATGCGCCAAGCCGGCCCCGTTTTGCTTCCAGGAGCGTACCTCAAGGAAACGCGCTGCATCAGGGCACGACTTCAGCCCCGCTGGAAAAAGCCGCAAACCAATGGGCTTTGCAGCCTACGGAAGGACCCAGCTTTGTAACAGGGCACGAATTCAGTCGTGCCGAAAGAGCAGCAAAATCACGTTGGGCTTTAGCCCCTGCGGTCTTGTTTTCAGTAATTTGCGATTCCGCAGCGGCTAAAGCCGGAATCTAAATTGGCCATCTGCGGCACGACTGAAGTCGTGCCCTGACACAATCTGCAGCCTGAAGGCGATTTTGCAAGAGGCTCGTTGGCCCACATTTTTTGTGCGGGGCTGTTGAGGCGATCCAGGCGAGCAATGGGCATCGGGATCGGCCCCCGGCGAGGCACCTCCGCCGGGGGTCCACACCATGGTTCCCCCCGCCCGTTTTTGCCCGGAATCCACCTTCCTTCCGGGGATAATAAAAGCTGCTCTGGGACTCTTCGTCCGCTCCCGCAGCTCGTTCGCGGCTTTTTCGGACTCTCTTCCGGGGTCGCCCGCGGCGGTTGGGGAGCGAAGGTGTGAGCCCATTATGAAGTCAATTCGCATCGTTTTGTCGCCCACGCGCAGCCGCCCCTGGAACGTATTCCTGGGGCTTGTGCTGTTGCTGGTCTCGCTCCTCCTGCTCCTCGCGCTGGCCACCTATCGCGCCTCCGACCCCTCGCTGAACACCGCCGCCGGCCTGCCCGTCCGCAACTGGGCCGGCCTCTTCGGCGCGTGGACCGGCGATCTCCTGCTGCAAACCCTCGGCGTCACGGCCTTCTTCCTGCCTCTGTGGCTGGCCGGCATCGGCTGGACATGGATGCACTCCCGTCCCAACGGCTCCGCCCTGTTGCGCTGGACCGGCACGCTGCTCGCCCTGGTCTTTCTGCCCGCCGTCTTCTCGCTGCTCCCCTGGCACTGGCGCTGGCTCCATCTGCTGCCCGCCGAGGGCGTGGTGGGCCAGCTGGTCTCCGGCCTGCTGGTGACCTACCTCAACATTCAGGGCGCCTGGCTGGTGGCCGGCGTGCTGGCCGCCGCCGGGCTCTGCTTTGCCTCCGCGGTCAGCTTCTGGGCCATCAAAGAACACATCGCGGACCGCTGGCTCCTCTTCCGCTCCTGGCAGGACCGCTGGCGCAACTGGCGCGAAGAGCGCGGCGAGCGGAAGGCGGAGCGCCAGGCCCAGCGCGAAGCCCGTCGCGCCCAAGAGGCCGAGTCCGATGCGGAGGAAGAACCGCGCCGCAGCTGGTTTGCCTCCCTCTTCCGCCGCAAGCGCGAACCCGCCCCGGACGACCCTCTGGACGTGATTCCCGCCTACCAGCGCGCCCGCCTGGAATCGCAGGAAGAGCAAATCCCCGTCACCGCCCAGCCCGCCGCATCCAGCATCTGGGAGCGCTCTGTCGCGGACCCCGCACACGCCCCCGGCGCGCCTGCCTCCACCACCGCGTCTGTTCTCACCCCAGCTCTGCCCAGACCCATGCAGCCACAGCCGGCCGCACCGCGTCCCGTGCCCTACCCCACGGCTTCCTTCCCCTTTGAATCAACCCCCGCTCCCGCCTCCCGCACAGATGGCCCCATCGCCATCCACGACCGCGCCGACGCCAACCTTCGCGCCTCCACCGTCGCCCCCAAACACGTCAGCGGCTTCAAGCTGCCTCCCAGCACCCTGCTCAACGCCGGCGACGGCCCCCAGGCCGTCCGAGAAGACGCCCTGCGCGAAGAAGCCAAAATCCTGGTCGAAAAGTGCGCCGAGTTCGATGTCCGCGGCCAGGTCGTCCAAATCAATCCCGGCCCCATGGTCACCACCTACGAGTTCAAGCCCGAAGCCGGCGTCAAGTATTCGCGCGTCACCTGCCTCGCCGACGACCTCTGCCTCGCCATGCGCGCCGAAAGCATCCTCATCGAGCG
>JBEKPA010000249.1:0-5488 GCA_049521195.1 Occallatibacter sp. | reverse complement strand
AGCGGGATGGAACTGCCACCGCGGATCTGGCCTCAACGCGCGGGGACGTTATGGCTTCGCCTGACCCCGAACGGCTCGAATCCAGGCCAGCGACCGCGTGCGTGGATCGGAACACGGCTCTGAGGACCGCGAGCCAGCACGGCGGACGGTGCGATATACTCCGGTACGCAGCATAAAAATGGAGGTTTCACGATGGGTTCCAGAGCAATTTTGAAGTTGGCGGCGGCCGGCGTCCTGGCCGTGACCATGATGGCGGCGCCGGGGCCGATGATGGCGCAGGGAAGCGACACGGTGCTGAAGCCGGTGGACCTGGAGAAGCTGCTGCCGGCCAGCGTTTACTACCGCGGGCAGTCGGCCCCCACGCAGTTGCGGAACTCCGGGGGCGTGAAGTTTGCCGACGGGTTCTTTGTCCTGGCCACTCTGGTGGATACCAGCGGCTATGCGAGCGATGTGAAGTCGAAGTACCAGGGCTACTTGATTGCCGAGGTCCCCATCAAGGTGGGTGGCGAGAAGCTGGCTGCGGGCGTTTATGGAATGGGGTTCGTCGGCGAAAAGTTTGTAGTCACCGACGTGGGCGCGCAGGACGTACTCACGGTGAACTCAGGCGAAGATGCCGGGCTCAAGCGGCCCATGCCGCTGCAGGTGGTAGCCGACCCGGCCGGCGGCGGCTTCCGGCTCTACGCCGGCCGCCGCTATGTGAGCTTCAGCCGGTAGTCAATCAGGGGTCAGGGGTCAACGATCGTGGACGGGAGGCAAGCGGGCCTTTGCCGCTCTCGACCTGCTCCTGAACCTGCGATGATGGAAGCAACGCCCGGTAGGCATCTTCGGCTCTGGGCAGCATGGCCCAGGTGAAACCCGAAATGCAGCGTGTTGCGCTGATCTATAACCCGGTTTCCGGACAATTCTCGGCGCGGCGGGAGGCAGCCGTTCAGGATGCGCTGGCGGTGCTGCGCGCGGCGGGAGTCTCGGCCGAGGTCTTTGAGAGCGCCACGCCGGGAGGCGCGACGGCCCACGCGGAGGAGGCTATCCGCCAGGGTTGCGACGCCATTCTTGCCTGCGGCGGCGACGGCACCGTCCATGCGATCCTGCAGAGCCTGGTGGGGACGCAGGTGGCGCTGGGCGTGATTCCCCTGGGCACGGCCAACGCCCTGGCCGCCGACCTGGGCCTGATTGGATCTCCGGCGAAGGTGGCGCGGGCGCTGCTGCACGCGGTGCCGGTGCGGATCCCGGTCGGCCGCATTCACTTTCAGGACGGCGCCGCAGATCCCGTCTCGCGCTACTTCCTCGTCGCCGCCGGCGTTGGCGCGGATGCTCAACTCATGTACCGGATGGATGCGCGGCTGAAGCGGCGCTTTGGCTACGCCCTGTATATGGTAGAGGCCTTTCGCGTTTGGGCAACCCATCCCTTTCCGCTCTTCGAGGCCACCTTCACCACCAACGGAAGCGGCGCGCCGCGCATGGTGGAGGCCTCCCAGTTGCTGGCAGTGCGGATACGCTCGTTTGGAGGGGTGCTGCGCGAATTGGCCCCCGGCGCTACCTTGCGTACCGGCAGCCTGCAACTGCTGGCGTTCAAGACCCAAAGCCGATTCCGCTTCCTGCGTTTTCTCCTCGCGGTCCTCTTCCGGCGGCACACCTTCTCCGCCGAGATTGAACTGCTGGAGGTCGCATCGGTGGAGTGCCGCGCCCGCAAGGGCTCCACGGCCCGCCTCTTCGTGGAGGCGGATGGTGAAGTTCTGGGTTCTCTGCCCGTCCGCATCGAAGTGGTGCCCCAGGCGCTGACCCTTCTGATTCCTCCCAACGCTCAGCCGTGATGGCGCGGGTCCAAACAGAGAGATCTGACCCGGCCGTCGAAGGCAGTTCCGGCGGCAAAGCCCCTAGAACATCTGCTCGATGGTCTTCATGTGGAGAAAGAGCCGGTGGTCGGCGCCGAGGATCGGGGCAAAGCCGTATCTCCCATAAAAAGCTGCGGCTTTCTGGTCTTTGGCATCCACAATCACCCCGGCCGAAGCGATGTGCGCACTCTGATCGAGAGACCGCCGCAGAGCATCGAAGAGCAGGGTTTCGCTCAATCCCTGGCCGCGTAGCGCACTGGCCACAGCCAAGCGGCCCAGGAGCGTAGCGGGCACGACGGGATAGCGAGGGAGCCGTTTCGCCAAGTCTTCGGGGAGCCCCACAAGATCGATGCTGAATTGGGAGAGCGTGTAGTAGCCGGCAATGGCCGGAGGATCGACGACCGCCACGTAGACCACGGCGGCGTGTTTTTCCATATCCTGCGCCGCCTGCCGCTGCAGATAGGTATCGAGCGCTGGAACGCCGCAAGAGAAGGCCGACCGGTCATGGCGTCGGCGGTCGAGCGGCTCGATGGTCCAGCGTGGGCCAGGCTTCATTTCGAGCGTTGGCGCAGGCATTCAGCCTCTGGCGATCTCTTCGGCGAGCCGCGCCTTGTATCGCTTGGCCGCGGCTAGAGCCTTGCGATTGGGCCGGGGAGGGTTCAACAGCAGCTCGGCAAAAGCCACACGCGCGCCCTCGCTGAGCGTGAGAACTTCGTTCTCGCGAATGGTGCGCGCGGCCGCTTCCTGGGCGCTTTGCACCACGAAATCCGTAAGCGAGGCTCCCCGCAGCGAGGCCGCGTATTCCAGGCGGCGCTTCAAATCCGGAGAGATGCGAGCTTCCAGCCGTGCGGCTCGGGCGGTTTGAAGTTGGGGCATGGCGTCTCCTCCTTTGGCTACGCCTTCCATTGTACGGCAAATTGCCGGACAGAATCTAGAAGAATCACTTTTTTTATGATGGGACAATATATGCTACCATTGGGTAGATGATCGAAATCCGGGAATATCTCGGGCCGGATGGGCGCAATCTCTTCGGCGTCTGGTTTGACCGGCTCAACTCCGAGGCGGCGCGCCGGGTTACCACTGCCCTCTACCAGTTGAGATTGGGAAACTTCTCGAATGTGAAGGGCGTCGGCGGCGGGGTCTTTGAATGCCGCATCGACTTCGGCCCCCGATGCCGAGTTTGATACCGGGTGAACTTCGGGAAAGACTGCGAACGAATAGTCATTTTGCTTTGCGGCGGTACGAAGCAGCACCAGCAGGACGATATCGCATTGGCCGGTGAATGCTGGCAGGAGTACAAGCAGCGGAAGAGGAGCAGACCATGGCATTGACGCGGGATTTTCGGGAGACGGTACAGGCGCGGGTGCGGAACGACCGGGAGTTTCGCCGCGGGCTTTTGAGCGATGCGATCGAATCTCTGCTGGCGGGCGAGGCAACACTGGGCCGCGAGATTCTGCGCGACTTCATCAATGCCACCCTGGGATTTCCGGCGCTGGCGGAAAAGACCGGCATCCACGTGAAGACGCTGCATCAGATGTTCGGCCCCAAGGGCAACCCGACTGCCGCAAACCTGTTCAACATCATCGCCTGCTTGCAGGAGCATGAAGGGGTGCGGTTGCAGGTGGTGGCGTGAGCTCCCATCACTCCCATCCTTTCGGTCGCCGCGGCGACCGTGAAGGATGGGCACCCGGCTGTTATCGAATTAATTATCTGCAAGGTATTGAAAATATTGGAGGGGGGGTGGGGGGTATTAATTTTGTAGTTAACAGTTCTTCTGCGATGTTTTTCGTGGCTCGCAATCCGGCCACCCCAGCGACGCAGGTTCATCTTTCTTCCTCTATCGACCATTGTGCGCCAGGGGAAGGTTATTCTCCGCAAACCCCGCGGCGGCGAACCTGTTCAATATCATCGCTTGCTTGCAGGAGTATGACGGGGTGAGGTTGCAGGTGGTGGCGTGACCTCTACCTGCAGAGCGAAGCAGGATGGTGCCCCGGTGGGTTTCAACGGTGAGGCACGCGTGTTTCATTTTCTAAGTTCTACCGCAATCACCTGTCCGTCGACTGTCTTGTCAGAACTCTCCGCGTATTGCACATGAGCCTTCATGCCTTCAAAGTCCTTGCACGGATTCATGTCCCCCTTTGGCGTGAATCCTAGGACCGTGAGGTCGATCTTGAAGAAGTTGTTGGAGTAGAGCGCGATTGGCTTCTCGGCAGTGTCTACGTGAAATTCAATCACCGATGGATAACTGCACTGCACACCGCGAATCACTCCGACTGCGAGGTGCTTCGGCCCGTTCGGCGGCTCTGTTGGATGCTTTGGCGGCGAATCGACAACCACCCCCTTCTCCGCCGTTTCAATGTCCACCTGAGCTGTCGGCGGCGCGGTGACCATTGCGCTGGCTTGCGCTCGTCCGGACTGAATCGATTCGATCTGCTTCACCCTGTTCTGCACCATTTCCACCTGGGCGGGATTCCTTGCGACCTTCAGCGCAATGCGCAGGACGGACGCGGCGTCGTCGTACCGGCCCATGGTCATCAGCACACTTGCCGCATTCATTCGGTAGCCGAGGTTGCCGGGGTCCAGCTTAACGGCCTGAATGTTCAGCCTAAGAGCTTCTTTAAGATTGTCATGGCGCATAGCGAATAGGGCTGCTAACTGATCGTAGGCGGGCGCGAAGGCCGCGTTCAGCCGGATTGCAGTGCGCAAACTGGCTTCAATCTCCGGGTTGTTCGTGAAGCTGCCGCTCCTCATCGACATGGTGGCAAAGTAGTAATTCGCAACATAGCTCTGCGAGTCCAGCTTGACTGCCCGCTCGTACCATTTGCGAGCCGCCTCCCAGTCTTTGTCTCGAAACGCAAGGTACCCCATGGTCTCGTGCGCCTGAACATTGTCCGGATCGGCTTTGAGCACCGCATCCAAGAGGGAGCGGGCATCTTGAGTTCGCTGAATGTAGACGAGAAAATCGGCACGGACTGCGTCAGCCTCGGCTTGAGTAAGAGTTCTGCTCTTGTATGACGATTCATCGAGCGGCGCGGCTGCGCTGGAAAGGATGAAATGCATGTAACGGCCTTCCTGAATGTAGTCTTCAAGCGCCGTCTGCAACTGCTTGAGGTCTCCGAATGCCTTTTCCGCTGCCGCCACCGGATCCTCGCCCATGCTTACCAGCTTCAAGTAATTGTGGACGCGTTGGGTATTCTTTTCGCGATCCGTTACTTCAAGATAGTGCGTCAGCGCCCACGACTCGGCGTAGAAGACCGAGCCTTTCTGTTCCTCGTGGTAGTAGGGCGAGTTGCCGTCCACTTTGAACAGCGTAGCCAACGGCAAGAGGCGGTTCTGGCGGAGGTAGAGAATGTTGTCCACGCTGGGCTCGCCCAGCAGCACTTCCTTGTTGGAAATCTCCGTATTCTGGAAGAACTCGGCAAATCCCTCGTTGAGCCAAAGCGGCATCCATTCCAGTGAGTCGCTGAACTGCAGGTGCGTGTATTCGTGGTAAATGGCGGCGAATGGGTGCTCTTCCTCCGCATCCAATCGGAGCAGGACGTAGTTCTTGTCCGGAGTTCTCAAGAAAAGGCCGCCGAGATGCAACTGGCCTTTAGCCAGATACGCCTCGGGCTCGAGCGATTGAAAGCTCTTCTGGTTCTTGGCGGCAATCACTA
>JBEKPA010000248.1:0-5489 GCA_049521195.1 Occallatibacter sp. | reverse complement strand
CTCGGAGACGGGCGCCTACCAGATCGACCCCGCCTACATTCCACCCCTCATCGACGTTCACGCCCACCCCGCCCTCAAGCGCATCCTCAGTAATATGGTCGAGTTGCTGGTGGCGCGCGGCAGTCAGTTGGCCGGCGGCCGCCGCCAAAAGAATCAGTCTCTGGCCGACTTCACGGCCTCCGACGTGGCCAATTTCTGGCTGCTCTACACCATCAACAGCCATCTTCCCGTGCTTCGCCACTTCCTGGAATCGAGCAATATTCAGCCCGAGATGCTCTTCAACGAGCTCTCCGACCTGGCCGGAGCCTTGACCTCCTTCTCCAGCAAGATTGCTCCCCGGGATCTGCCCGCATACGACCACGAGCAGCTCGGCTCCTGCTTCGGGGAACTGGACCGTCTCATCCGCCTCATGCTGGAGACCGTGGTTCCCAGCAACTTCGTGGCGCTCCCGCTCAAGATGGTCCGGGATACCATCTACGCAACCTCGATCGACAAGGATGCCTACTTTGAGAATTCCCGCTTCTACCTGGCCATCTCGGCCGATATCCGCGACGCGGAGCTGATCGAGCGTACTCCGCAACTGCTCAAAGCCTGCTCCGCGACCCAGCTCGAAACCCTCATCCGCAATGCCCTGGCCGGACTGCGTCTGACGTATGTGGCCACGCCGCCCCGCTCAATCCCGGTCAAGCTGCGCCACAAGTACTTCTCCATAGAGCAGGCGGGACCGGTCTGGGAGTCGGTGCAGCGCGCCCGCAACTTCGCCGTCTACGCTCCAGCCGACCTCCTCAACCCGCAGATGGAGCTCATCATCCTGCTGGCGCAGCCGGCCTGACGCGCGTCTGCCTCTCTGGCTCGCTGGTGCCATGACCGCGTGATTGTGGAATACAGGTCATGTCGATCTGGGTGCCCCAGGTCCCGATTTTGGAACCTGGGAGAGCACATATCCACACGGTCGCAGTAATAGGCGCGCCAATCGATAGCTGCCGGCTAACCCAGCTTCTTTGCCTTCACACCGCCATGGGTGCCCCACCCTCGCCGCGTTTTTGTTTTTGCGGCTAGGGTGGGATAGCACGAATCCCAAATGAAAGAAACGCGCTAACCCTGCTTCTTTGCCTTGCCGCGGCCGCCCAGCAGCCCTTCCAGCTCTTCCTTGAACTCGCGCACGTCCTTGAAGTCCCGGTAGACGGAGGCAAAGCGTATGTAAGCCACCGTATCCAGGCTCTTCAGTTGCGTCATGATGAGTTCGCCGACCTCGCTGGTGGAGCGTTCGCGCTCCGGTGCATCCACGAGAAAGGCCTCCGCGGCGTCCACGATGGCCTCGAGCTTGCTGGCCGGGACGGGGCGCTTCTCGCAGGCGCGAAGCAGGCCACTGAGTACCTTCTGGCGGTCGAAGCGTTCGCGGCGGCCGTCCTTTTTTACCACCATGTAGGGAATCTCGTCGATGCGCTCGTAGGTGGTAAAGCGGCGATTGCAGCGCTCGCACTCCCGCCGGCGGCGGATGGAGTCGGCCTCCTTGCTCTCCCGCGAGTCGACGACACGGTCCTGCCCAAAGCTGCAATAAGGACATTTCATGCTGTGGATTCTAGCGGATTGAGCTTGCGTTTGTTCCTGCGCGGCCAAATCCGGGGGCGGCGCCTGCCATTTTGTCCTGCGAGGATTGCGTTGTCAGAGCAGCCCGCGCCATGGTCATGCACTGCGAGTTGCGAGCTTTCAAGCATCTGCTACAATTGGCTACCTCAGGCAGGCGATGGGGCCAGCCGGATTGCCGTCCTGATGAGTTGGGAGAGGAGGCCTAAGACATTGGCAAAGAAGATTGCAGATCAGTTTGTGGAGGTTCTGGCCGCCGCCGGGGTGGAACGAATCTTTGGGGTGGCCGGCGATTCTCTCAATGGGATCGCGGATTCGGTAAGGGTCTCCAATGGGATGGCGTGGATTGGGGTGCGGGATGAAGAGACGGCCGCCTTCGCCGCCGGAGCCTCAGCCGCGCTGACGGGCAAATTGGCGGTATGCGCCGGGCGTTGCGGGCCGGGCAATCTCCATCTCATCAACGGCCTCTACGATTGTCATCGCAGCCGCGTGCCGGTGCTGGCCATTGCGGCCCATGTTCAGTCCCCGGAGAATGGCAGCGGAGCCTTTCAGGAACCGCATCCGGAGCGTTTGTTCAAGGAGTGCAGCCATTACTGCGAACTGGTTTCGCATCCTTCGCAGATGCCGCGCGTTCTTGAGATGGCGATTCAGACGGCCATTTCCAGAGGCGGGGTCGCCGTGGTCGTAATTCCCGGCGATGTTGCGCTCTCCGATGCCGTGGACCCAGGCAAACGGGCCATTTACAGCTACCGGCGGCCTGAGGTGATTCCCCACTGGGCGGAACTCGATGACCTGGCCGCGGAACTGAACCGCGGGAATAAGACGACGATCCTGGCCGGGGCCGGCTGCGCGGGCGCTCATGACGAGCTGATCGCGCTGGCCGGCAAGCTCCAGGCGCCGATCGTCCATACCCTGCGGGGGAAAGAGTTCATCGAGTACGACAATCCATATGACGTGGGCATGACCGGTCTGCTGGGGCTTTCTTCCGGCTATTGCGCCATGATGGACTGCGACACGCTGCTGATCCTGGGGGCGGATTTTCCCTACCGGCAGTTCTATCCCCCCAAGGCGCGCGTCCTGCAGGTCGATATCCGGGTGGAGCAGTTGGGACGCCGCGTTTTCATCGACCTGGGGATCGTGGGAGGGGTCGCGGAAACTTTGCGCGCGCTGCTTCCGAGGATCGAGCCGAAGCCGGGGCGGGGCTATCTGGACGCGTTGCTCGATCATCATCGCCAGGCGCGCAAGGAACTGGATGTGATGGCCAAAGGAGACGGGCAGCGGCCGATCCATCCGCAATATGTGGCCAAGGCGCTCAACGAAGCGGCGGCGGCGGATGCCGTCTTCACCGTGGATGTGGGGACGCCGGTTATTTGGGCGGCGCGCTACCTGACCATGAACGGCCGCAGGCGTCTGCTGGGGTCGTTCAACCATGGATCGATAGCCAACGCCCTGCCGCAGGCCATTGGCGCGCAGATCACTCATCCCGGCCGCCAGGTGGTCACACTCTGCGGCGATGGGGGCATCGCCATGCTCATGGGCGACCTGCTGTCGCTCAGGCATCTGAACCTGCCGGTGAAGATGGTCATTTTCAACAACGGATCGCTTGGCTTTGTGGAGCCGGAGATGAAGGCGGCCGGCATCCTCAGCCCCGCTGCGGAGCCGCTCAATCTCGATTTTGCGAAAGTCGCGGAGGGTACGGGGATTCTCGGCTTGCGCGTCGAAGACCCGGATAGGGTTCGGCCGGCGCTTGAGCAGGCGTTCGCGCACCAGGGGCCCGCATTGGTGGATGTTGCGGTGAACCGCCATGAACTGGCTATGCCCCTGTCCCTCAAACTGGACGAGGTGGTTGACTTCAATCTCTACATGATCAAGGCGATCCTGAACGGGCGGGGAGGCGAGATCGCCGATCTTGCCCGCACCAACCTGATTCTATAGGGCGCGAGACTTGCGCCGGGTGCGGGGTGGTCAGGGAACCGCGGCGAGGAGGGTCTTGACGGCCAGGGAGATCGGGCCGCTTAGCCCGCCGGCCGGGTTTGCTCCGGTGGCGGGGGTGTGCTAACCTTGATTTCTGTGCCGTTGTGTGCGAAGCGGGAGTGTGTCCGCTTGCACTTTCGGGATGGCTTTTTGTCTCCGCGCTGTTCTTTGGGGTGGTCTCCGGGCGGGAAGGGCTGGCGTAGCTCAGCTGGTAGAGCATCTGATTTGTAATCAGAGGGTCGGGGGTTCAAATCCCTTCGCCAGCTCCACTCAAGGGATCCGGGAGACGGGGCTGAGGTTGTACGACTCGAGATTGTATGAAATTGACCGGTGAGCGGTTTTTTGCGCGCCGGGCCTGTCCTCCGCGGTGATCCCACAGAGGTGCATGCTCCGAAGTGCCGGAGGGTTTCCGGAGGGGGCGTGATGCGTTGAATGGGACGAGCCGATGCGGGTTTCCGGAGGGGCGCGGGCAGGGTTGAGCGGGTCCGCAGCGACAGGTCTTGGTCGCTGGGGTGGTTAGATCGGGCCCCTAAGGACAGGTCTTCGTCCGTGGGGTGATTAGGCACAGGTGGCCGAGCGGTTAATGGCAGCAGACTGTAAATCTGCCGCTCCTTGGAGCTACGGAGGTTCGAATCCTCCCCTGTGCACCATGGTTTTCGGCGGGCATATGAATGATGATCGGCGATGGTATGAAAATGCTGCTACGGCCGAACAGAGACGTATGTTTGCCCGGTTTCACAATACCGGTTCGGAGTTGGACCGGAAGTTTTGGGTAGCTCTGGCGCTTTACGGAGTTCTGGCAGGGTTGGTCTGGTTCACAGTTGGCGAGGGCAAGTTTCTCGTCCATGGCAGGCCGGTGGATATACGGCTGGTTCCGCTGCTGATAATTGGCGTGTTCGCCTTGCGCACGGTATTGGCCCGGCAGGCGGATCGGATTCGCCGAGGCAAGGATCGCGGCGCAGATGATAAGGGCGGGAATTCGACGCCTGGGAGTTAACAAGAGGGCTGATGTAGCTCAGTTGGTAGAGCACTCCCTTGGTAAGGGAGAGGTCACCAGTTCAATCCTGGTCATCAGCTCCAGAAGTTCTAGTTGTCAGTGGTCAGTTGTCAGTGATCAGTTTGGCGCGGAGAGCGAGATAGCTTGTCTGGGGCATGAAGAGGCTGACTACTGACAACTGGCCACTGACAACTGTTCGGGCGGGAGTAACTCAGTGGTAGAGTCACAGCCTTCCAAGCTGTTGGTCGCGGGTTCGAGTCCCGTCTCCCGCTCCAGGTTCCGGGGCCCCCAGCGACAGGTCTTCGTCGCCGGGGTGAGAGATTCGGGGTTCGCGGCGACGGATTCTTGCCGCTGGGATGAAAGCAAGCGTGGATGGCCTGAGACGGCCTGAGGCGAAGGCGAGGTTGGCGGAAGATGTTTGAGCAGGCTGCGATAGCCGTCCGGGATGAGCGGGGATATGCGCAGCTTCATGCGCTGATCGATGAGGCCTTCGAAGCGCGGGACTTGGAAGTCTTTCTGAACCGCACGGCCAAGGCCAAGCTGCGCATTCGCGACTTCGAGGGCGTGATGAAGCGCGGATTGCTCGGCAAGGAAGCCGGAGCGGTTTACGAAGCGCTGCCGGTATCCGACCAGGGATTGACGCGGGAGCGGTATCTGCGGCTGGTGGAAGCGGTGCCGCTGGAGCTGCGGCAGAGGTATTTGAAGGTGTACGCCTATTACTGAGGCGTCCCCTATGAGTTTTGCGTTTCCGGCTCTGCCGGGAGCGGCAAGAGGAAGCAGAAGAAAGTCTAACGGAAGGGACTGAAGGGCATGGCGAAGGAAAAGTTTGACCGTTCGAAGCCGCACGTGAACGTGGGCACGATCGGGCACATCGATCACGGCAAGACCACGCTGACGGCGGCGATCACCAAGGTATTGGGCAAGCACAACC
>JBEKPA010000247.1:0-5494 GCA_049521195.1 Occallatibacter sp. | reverse complement strand
TGGCCTATCGTGGATCGGCTTTCAGGGGTCGTCCTTGAAGAGACATGGGTTGCAGAAATGGGAATTCCCACTCTTCCGCTGAAAAGCGAGTGCTCTGCCGCAGGGAGGAAGGCTTTATGGTTGCCTGGATTTCAAGGGGGACTTCCCGGAACCGTTCAAGACGGACGGCGCTGGGCAGCCGGACCATCTGAAGAACTCGGCAATGCGCAGGCAAGTCAGGCGGTCTGAGCCAGCCGCCGCTCCAACTCGGGCCACTCCCCGGCAATGATCGAAAAGCGGGCCGAGTCCCGCGGCGCATAGTCGGCTCCCATCCGATGGGCGCGGAGAATCCCTTCAAATTGCCCGCCGATGCGTTCGATCGCGGCGCGCGATCGCAGGTTGCGTACGTCGGTGTGCAGGCAGACGCGCAGCACCTTCCAGCTTTCGAATGCATGGGTAAGGAGGAGCCGCTTGGCCTCGGTGTTCGCAGCGGTGCGGATGGCCGGGCGGGTCAGCCAACTGTAGCCGATCTCGCAGGCGTCGGGATCCCGGCGGCCGTGGCGGGCATGGCCCGCGGGCCACGGCCACCACTCCAGATTGAAGAAGCGCGTGGACCCAATGACCGCGCCGTCCTCCAGGCGAAGGATCGCGAAGGGTACGGCGCTGCCCGCGTCCCGCGCGGCCAAGGCGGCTTCGATGTAGCTTGCGGCTTCGGCCATGCCCTGGGGAACGATGGTCCACCGGTAGAGCGAGGGGTCGGCCGCCGCGGCCGCCGCCAAGCCGTCTGCGTGGGAGCGGTCAAGCGGCTCGAGACAAACGTGGCTGCCAGACAGCCTCAGGGCTTCCATCCTATGGTTCCTTTCCATCTAAGAGGGTTTTCACCTTCTCCTGCAAATCAACTCTCCGTTGCCGATCGGGACGATGAGAGCGTCAACTCTCTCGTCTTCGAGCGCTCGATCGAGCATGGGTTGCAAGATTGCCCGATGATTGATGGCGTTGTCCGCGATCAGAAGACCACCCGCGACCATGCGAGGGACCGCCGCCTCATAGCACGCGGCATAAACCTCTTTCTCGGCGTCGAGAAAGCAGAAGGCGACGTCTTTCAGGCTCGGCAGGTGATCCCGGGCGTCCCCATGCACGAACTCGACAGCGTCCCAGACTCCGGCCGCATCGAAAGTCTGCCGCGCCAGTTCGGCCTTCTCCGGCAATATCTCATAGGTTGTAACTCTTCTTCCCATGGCCCGGCAGGCCAGGGCAAGCCAGAGCGTGGAATATCCCGCGCTGGTTCCAATCTCAATGCAGCGGCCGGGCGGCGCCGCTGCCGCCAGAAGGGCGATGAATCGACCCACTTCAGGCTGTATCTGGCGGAGCCGCTTCATGCGCGGCGTGCCGTCGATCCGGTCGATGGAGTCGATCCGCTCCAGTTCGCGCATCCGATCCAGCATTGCCTCTGGTATTTCGTGGAACATATTCTCCCTCAGTACTTCTGCACCTTGGGGTCGATCTCGTCGCTCCAGGCCAGAATGCCGCCGGCAAGGTTGACGACCCTGGGGTAGCCAACCTGCTTGAGAAACTCCGCAATGCGCTGGCTGCGCGAGCCGGAGCGGCACTGAACGATGACCTCGCGGTCGCGGTCGATCTCGGCCAGGCGGTTGGGCACCTCGTTCTGGGGGATGAGCTGGCCGCCGATGTTGGCGATCCGGTACTCATAGGGCTCGCGGACGTCGAGGATATAGGCGTCCTCGCCGGCATCGATGCGGCGCTTGAGTTCCTTCACAGTGAGCTGCGGGATTCCGTTCTTCAGATTCTTCTCCTCTTGGGTCTCGAGGCCAAAGCCGCGGGACTGCCGTTCGCGGAGTCGCAAGCTCGCGTTCTCCCCGATACCCGCAAGGCAATTCTAAAGGAATCGATCCCTAGTCTTCCTCGCAGTTGCCGTAATGCGACAAGCGGCTCCGGCTAGCCGGAGCCGCTCACGCAATTGCCGGAATGGAGCGGAAGGAAGATCGGTTACGGCATGGCTTTCTTTTCCGCTTCGGCGGGTTTGGCGGCGGGTTTGACGACAGGGGCCGGCTTCGGCTTCCAGAATTCGGGGTCGGCCTTGATCCAGTCTTCACTCACATAGCTTTGGACCGGGTTGACCGAGTACAGTTCGTAGCGATCGGTGTCGATGGCCGCGGCGCGGAGTTCGCGCATCTTCTTCTTATCCTCGTCGGTCAGGACCGCGGTGAATTTGGGCTCCTCCGCGTAGCTTTGGTCGATGTCGGCCATGGAATTGTCGGCGGTGAGGAAGACGTAGGAGCCCAGCTGGTCGCCGTACTCCATGCGGTATGCGCCCCAATGATCGCTGCTTCCTGCTTTGTCGGCGGCGGCGATCCACATCTTCACTAGATCTTCGAATTCCTTCCCGTGGCCGGGGTGGACGTGGAGAATGCGCGCTTCCAGATAGCGGACCTGCGGGCTGGGTGTCCTGGAATGGTAGCTCAGATCGGGTCGGTAGCTGAAGATCAGTTGCTTGGTGCTTTCCAGCAGTTCGCCATCGGCCACGTTGAGACGCTCAAACTCTGCCTCGGTCGCCGGCTGTTCGAAGATCTTGTTGGCCTTTTGCATCTCGTCAAAGGAGTCGAAATGAGCCAAATAGATGGCTCGCGCCTGGCCGGACATTGAGTTGAAGGCCACATAGTGTATTGGGAACTTGGCCTTGATCATGGCCTGGACGAAGGCGCCCTCCGTCTTGTCGTGGGCCATGCCGCCCTTGCCTGGCTTGGTGTATTCCACGGTGACCTGCAGGTACTTGGGCGCCGAAACGGTTGCTTGCGAAGTGTCCTGTGCAGCGGCCGGCAAACTGGCGCAGACCGCGAGAGACAATCCCAACAGTATGGGGTTGAGCTTACTCATGTGTACTTTCCTCCTTGATTTACTCAGAGATCACGCGCTGGGGGGAGGGAAGGCGACCGGGGAAGAGCGAGTGCTCCAAGGCTCTCCGATTATGCGGCACGACGAGCCTGGGTGTAAAGAGGCTGCTCAGAAGCCGCATGGAAACTGGACTCTTGGGGGCTATCTGCTGCGCGTTCTATGCCAGCACGTAGGCGATGCCCCGTTCGTCCAGCAGTTGCTTGTGTTCCGGGGCCAGGCCGCGGTCGGAGATGATCTGATCCAATTCGGCAAGATCGGCGACGTGGATCATAGCGTTTCTGCCGAATTTAGTGTGGTCGGCAACGATGACCACGCGTTCGGCACACTTCATCATGGCGCGAATCGACTCCACAACAAGAGCGCTGGCGTCGCTGAGGCCGTCCGCCGTGATGCTGCGGATTCCCAGGATGGCGACGTCGGCCGAAACGCTGTGCAGCATCCGTTCGCAGATGGGGCCGAACTGAATGCCGAGCCGCGGATAGAGGTATCCGCCGGTCAGAGTGACCTCGGTCTGCCTGCACTCCCAGAAGATCTGGGCCACCGGAATGGAGTTGGTGATGATCTGAATGGGGCGGGAGAGCAGGCATCTGGCCACTTCGGCCACCGTCGATCCGCCGCCCAGGATGAGGGTTTGCCCATCCTGAACCAGATCCGCGGCAGCCCGCCCGATTCGCATCTTCTCTTCCCGGCAACTGACGGAGAGCCGGCTGAAGTCGAGCGCCTCCTCGCGCGAGGAGGTAGACATGGCGCCGCCGTGAACGCGCCGGACGTTGCGGCTGCGCTCCAACTGAATCAGATCGCGGCGGACCGTCGCCCTGGAGACGTTGAGTCCGCTGCGCAAATCCTCCAGGCCGACGAAGTCGTGCCGCGACAGGGAATCCTGAATGTATCGGAGACGCTCGACCTGGTTCATCTTGAGAAAAGCACCCCTGGACAATCACCTGAGACTTCTGCGCGCCGTTGCATGAGGCTCCCGTCGTTCACTTGCCGCCAAGCGCTCCCATCACCGCATCCGTGACCGACTTCACCAGCGCATCGAGGTCCGATCCCGAGCCTTTGCCGTTGCTGCCGTCGCAGGGGCGCGGAGTGAGGGCGATGGAGCCCGGCGCCTCGAGATCGGAGGGGTGGCGTTCCTTCATCCTTGGAGTATCGAAGCGAACGTCGGGCAGCCCCAGCTTCTTCTTGATGGCCAGCAGGTCGGCGGCCTTTTGCTCCGAGATATAAGAGATAGGAACGCCCAGTTGCGCGGCCAGCATCAGGGTCCAGCAGTACGTCTCGAGAACTTCGGCGTACCACTCGGCGTGGGTAACCGTGTCGGCCCAGCAGATGATTCCGTGATTGGCCAGAAGCACCGTGTTGTGCTGCTTGACGAAGGGCAACACCGTCTGGGCAAACTCGGTCGTGCCCGGCGTTTCATAGGGCGAGATCGCCACCTTGCCGACGAAGACTTCAAACTCGGGAATGACCAGGTTGGGGGGAACCTTGCCGGTGATGGCATAAGCGGTGGCATGAGGCGGATGGCAGTGGACGCAGGCTTTGGCCTCGGAAACGGCCTTGAAGATTTCCAGGTGCAGCAGGATTTCACTGGTGCAGGGCTTGGTTCCCGCAATCTGATTGCCTTCCAGATCGACCATGCTCATGTCTTCGGGGGTCAGGTCGAACTTGCTGACGAGGGTTGGCGTGCAGATGACCTCGTTGGGCCCGATCCGATAGGAGATATTGCCGCCGTTGCCGTCGACGAACTGGCGCATCCAGAGTTTGCGCCCCACGGCGCAAATCTCCGTCTTGATGGCCTCGGCTTCAGGTGTATAAAACAGCTTGGGATTTGTCGCGCTGGGAGTCTTTGAGGCGCCGCTGCCGCTGCCGTATGCCCCCGAAGGGGGAGCCGGAACCTCCTTGGCGCGCCCCAGGCATCCCAGCGCAACCTGGCGGACGATGCGCTCCACCATCGCTCTGTCGATGGCGCCAACCGGGTTCGATACTGCCGAGCTTCCACTTGCCATATGAAATCCCTGCCTGCCTGCCCCTGACTTGCCTGCCAAGCCAGTATATGTTCCGCGGCTCGGGTGCGTTCCACAACGGCCATCGCATCGTGCCCGCCTCTGCCAAACTTGCCGGAGCCTTTCCTTCGCCGAAGATCGCCGCCATGCACTTGCGAATCGCCGATGGGTAGTCGGAGCAATCGCTGCCCGGCCAGCCGATCCGTTCGATGCGACCCTTGGCCAGGACGGGCGCACCGGCATATCCGGAACGCGGTACCTGAAAGGAGTGCCACCGATATTCGGAATGAGGTATTTCAATTGTGAACGTTTTTGAACAATCGTGAATAATTATAAAACATTCAGTACAACTAAGGTCAAAGTCAACTGCCCTTTTCTTGACGGAATTCTGAGGTTGAGCCGGCCAGGCCGGCAGTGGCCGAGAAAATCCACAGGCATTCGTCCCGAATCTGGTATTGTGGAGCGCGGGAGGTAACCTCATGAAGATTCGCAACCTGTTTTTGAGCGGCGCGCTGCTGGCCGGGCTTGCCGTTTCCGGTGTAACCATTGCACAGAACGTGGATCCAGGCCGGCACCCGAACCTGGCCAAGGCCCAGGAACTC
>JBEKPA010000246.1:0-5564 GCA_049521195.1 Occallatibacter sp. | reverse complement strand
CGAGCAGCCGATTCCTCAAGCCGGGGTCCCCATCCAAAGGCCCCGGTCTGTAGGCCTGGAGGCGGTTCCAGTCCCAACTCTCGCTCCCACCCTAACCCCGATCCAGCCTCAAGCCACGCGCTCCGACCCTGCCCCACTAAAGCTGGGTGCCCCCGGTCTCGCTTCTGAGACCGGGGAGACTTCAAAACCCACAAGCCGCCCCCCCGAGCCCATCGCCATCCACGGCCGCGCCGATGCCGAAGTCCGAACCGCCACCGTCGCCCCCAAATCCGTAAGCGGTTTCAAGCTCCCCCCCAGCACCCTGCTCAACACCGGGGACGCCCCGCACGCCGTCCGCGAAGACGTGCTGCGCGAAGAAGCCCGAGTCCTGGTCGAGAAATGCGCCGAATTCGATGTCCGCGGCCAAGTAGTCCAAATCAACACCGGCCCCATGGTCACCACCTACGAATTCAAGCCAGAAGCCGGCGTAAAATACTCCCGCGTCACCGGCCTCGCCGACGACCTCTGCCTCGCCATGCGCGCCGAAAGCATCCTCATCGAGCGCATGGCCGGCAAAAGCACGGTCGGCATCCAGGTTCCCAACTACGAGCGCGAGACCATCCACCTGCGCGACGTGCTCGAGTCGGAGACCTTCCACAAAGCCAAATCCCGCCTCACCCTGGCCATGGGCAAAGACATCAACGGCCGCATCGTCACCGCCGATCTGGCCGGCATGCCTCACGTGCTCATCGCCGGCAGCACCGGCTCGGGCAAGTCCGTGGCCATCAACGCCATGATCATGAGCCTGCTCTTCCGCACCACCCCCGCCCAGGTCCGCCTCATCCTGGTCGATCCCAAGCGCGTCGAGCTGGGCATGTACGAGGGCATCCCGCACCTCTTCACGCCCATCATCACCGAGCCCAAGCTGGCCGCCAACGCGCTGCGCAACGCCGTCCGCGAGATGGAGCGCCGCCTCAAGCTGCTGGCCAGCCGCAGCGTGCGCAACATCGAGCAGTACAACAAGCTCTTTGAAGGCACCATGCCCTCGCTCTTCGACGACACACCGGACGAGGAGCCGCTGCCCTTCATCGTCATCATCATCGACGAGCTCGCCGACCTCATGATCCTGGACCGCGCCAACGTCGAAGAGTCCATCACGCGGCTGGCGCAGATGGCCCGCGCCGTCGGCATCCATCTCATCCTCGCCACCCAGCGCCCCAGCGTCGATGTCATCACCGGCCTCATCAAGGCCAACATCCCCACCCGGATCAGCTTCCGCCTCTCCACCAAGGTCGACTCGCGCACCATCCTCGACACCAACGGCGCCGAAGCCCTGCTTGGCCGCGGCGACATGCTCTTCCTGCCACCCGGAACCAGCCGCCTCATGCGCCTCCACGCCCCCTACGTCAGCGAAAAGGAGACCGCCGCCGTGGTCGGCTTCTGGAAGGCCCAGGGCCAGGCCGAATACGTCGAAGGCTTCCTCGAATCGCCCAAGGACGAGCGCGAAGGTGTGGAAGGCTCGGCCGCCGGCGCAGACGAGAACGATCCCCTCTTCAACGACGCCGTGCAACTGGTCTTCGAGTTCGGCAAGGCCTCCACCTCGCTCCTCCAGCGCCGCCTGAGAATCGGCTACGGCCGCGCCGCCCACCTCATCGACCTCATGGAGCGCGACGGCCTAGTCGGCCCCGCCGACGGCTCCCGCCCGCGCGAGCTCCTCAAAGCACCGGGCTGGCTGCATGAAGTCGCAGCCGCCAACGACTAACAGGCGAGCGCCCTCTAACCTCCCCACGAGCTGTCATCTAAGCGAATCTGAGATCGGGAGAATACGAGACTCGGAAAGGAATCTAATGGCGCAGCTAGTAAACGATCTCGGCTCAAATTTGGAAGAGAACCTTGAGAGGTGGGCAAAAACGATTAGAAACGGCGGAAGAAATGCAAAAGTGTTTCAGGCAATCTACTCGAGCAAGAAGAAAGACTGGACCACGCTTGAAATCGCCGAGAAAACAGGCTTGACCAGAAAGGCCGCTAGCGAGGGAGCCAAGGCGCTGCTCGACAAGGTATTGCTCATTCAAGCTGCCGGAAAGCCGCTGCGCTATTCTAAACGTAACGACGTATATCGAGAGAAACGCAGGCTTCTCTCGCTCGCTCGCAGCCCCAAAGAGCTGGCAGAACTGCCCACGAAACGCAGGCCACAGATCAAAATCGAGGCAAAATCTACAGTTGGGTTCTTGAGAGGCCGGGCAATTCGAATCACGATTGACGAAATCGACAGCTTCTCGAAGGTCAAGAAGGTAGATATGGAAACGGTCCCAGGACAATTGTCTCCGCAGCGCTTGCCCGAAAGCGTATTCAAGAAGGGGCTTGAAACAATTCTCGGCGAGAGGTCGGGCCTTAAGGACTGGGGAGGGGAGAACCTCGACCTATATACCACGCACCTAATGGTTAAGGGCAGGCGCGTCGCGGCAGGTATCGCATTGAAAGGCCCGGCAAAGACTGGCCCATTAACGCCAGCGAAAATGGGAAAAAATGGAGACCAGATTCAGCGTTTGATGAGCCAATCTATCGAGATCGCGATAGTCCAATATGAAGGCGAGATTGCAATCAGCGTCCCATATCAATTGGACAAGTTGGCTCGAGAAAAGGCCCAAAGCGAAGAAAAGAACATCTATTTCTGCGTGATAGATCTTGTTGATTCGTACCGGCTACGCATAGCGTATCCAAAAGCCTTCGCCGGGTGACCCACATCTCACTTCTAAGACCTGAGAAACAGCGACCCTCACAACTCGCTCGATTTCCCCAAGCGCGGTACTCGCATTGACCTGCAACCAGCTTCGTCCTATCCTTAGAACTACCTCCGGCAATCGCAGACTCAGCCGGATGGGGTGGTTTTCCATGGGAAAGACGCAAACGAAAATCCCGGTTTCCATCAGCGCGGCGCAGGCTCGCTCCAACCTCGGGCAGATCATTCGCCGCGCCTCGGGCAAGAATCCCGAGCGCTTCGTCATTGGTCTGCGAGGAGAACCCAAGGTGATCGTCATGGGACTTGAAGACTACCTTGACACGATTGCTCCGGAACATCCCGTCATGGCTGAGATTCGCGCCATTTCGAAGGCCAACGGCACCGACAAGCTGACCATGGACGACATCGACGCCGAGATTGCCGCCTACAGGGCAGAGCAGCGAGCGCTAGATGCCGATTCCGTCCGTATTGCTTGATACAAACATAGTAGTATCAGCGCATTACAGCCAGTTTGGGCTGGAAAGGCGAGTCTTTGACCTCGCTCTCCGCAGGCAGTTCCGCCTTCTTGTTTCGGCGCCTATCCTCGCAGAATATGAAAGAGTGTTGCTCAGGCCAAAGTTCCGATTCTCTCCGGAGACAATCGCGGAATCTCTGGCGCTCATCCGGCAGAACAGCACCCTTATCGTGCCCAGGATGACTCTAGCCGTTTCGCCTGACGAGCGGGACAATCGCTTTCTGGAATGTGCCGAATCGGCGGGCGCGGACTTTTTGGTCACGGGGAACCGGCGGCATTTTCCCAAGGTCTGGAAAACCACGCGCATTGTTAGCACCCGCGAATTGGTCGAGGCCGTCTTTCACATCTAGGCATGCCGGCGGGTTTTCCGCTTCGTATGAGAAACTGGAAGAGCGGCAGTTCTCCGGCGCTGGCCTTGCGCGCCGATAACCTCGACCCAACCTCAGCTTTACTTGGCCCGGCGGCGCGGTTACCCCGCCGCGGCCCCGATATAGGAACCGGAACCACCATGATCGGCGTCGGCAATGTGACCATGCGCTACGGCTCGAAGGTGCTCTTCGAGGACGTGACCGTCACCTTCATTCCCGGCCGCCGCTACGGCCTCACCGGACCCAACGGCTCCGGCAAGACCACCTTCATGAAGATCCTCAGCGGCGAGCTGGACGCGCAGAAGGGCAGCGTTGTTCGCCCGCGCAAGGTCGGCGTGCTGCGCCAGGATCAGTTCGCCTTCGACGCCTATCGCGTCATAGACACCGTCATCATGGGCAACAAGGGCCTGTGGGCGGCTCTCGTAGAGCGCGACCGCATCTACGAGAAGGCCGACCTGACCGACGCCGACGGCATGAGGCTCGGCGAGCTCGAAGGCACCATCGGCGACGAGGACGGCTACACCGCCGAGAGCGACGCCGCAGTCCTCCTCGACGGCCTCGACATTCCCGAGCCGCTCCACCAGCGCCGCATGGGCGAGCTACAGGGCGGGCAAAAGGTCCGCGTGCTGCTCGCCCAGGCCCTCTTCGGCAAGCCCCAGGCCCTGCTCCTCGACGAGCCTACCAACTACCTCGATCTCGACTCCATCCACTGGCTCCAGGACTTCCTCGCCAGCTACGACGGCACGCTCATCGTCATCAGCCACGACCGGCACTTCCTCAACAGCGTCACCACCCACACCGCCGACATCGACTACCAGACCATCATCACTTACACCGGCGGCTACGACGAGATGGTGATGGCCAAGACGCAAATCCGCTCCACCCTCGAAGCCCAGAACGCCCAGCGCGAGAAGAAGATCGCCCAGCTCAACGACTTCATCGCCCGCTTTTCCGCCGGAACCCGCTCCTCGCAGGTCACCAGCCGCCGCAAAGAGGTCGAGCGCCTTCAAACCAACGAGCTTGCCCGCTCCAACATCGCCCGCCCCTACATCCGCTTCGACCAGCTCCGCCCCAGCGGCAAGCATGTGCTGGAGTTCAAGCACATCACCAAGATCTATAGCGAACGCAAGGTGATCGACGCCTTCACCGCCAAGGTGATGCGCGGCGAAAAGATCTGCCTGATGGGCCGCAACGGGGCAGGGAAGACCACGCTGCTCAAGAGCCTGCTGCATAACTACCCAGGCCTCGCCGACCCGGAGTTCACGCTCGACTCGGGCGCCGTCTCCTGGGGCCACGAAGCCCAGGTCGGCTACTTCCCCCAGGACGTGGGCGCGACCATCGAGCATGGCCTCACCGTGGCCGAGTGGCTCCATCGCTGGCAGCCCGCCGCCCACGTCGAAGATATCCGCGGCATCCTTGGCCAGATGCTCTTCAGCGGCGAAGAGGGCGACAAGCAGACCAAGGCTCTCAGCGGCGGCGAGCAGGCGCGCCTGGCCTTCTGCAAGCTCATCCTCACCAAGCCCAACTTCCTCATCCTCGACGAGCCGACAAACCACCTCGACCTCGAGGCCATCAACGCCCTCAACATCGCCCTCCAGCGCTACGAAGGGACTGTGTTACTAGTTACCCACGACCACGACTTGATCGACGAAGTAGCCACACGCCTATGGGTCTTCCATGAAGACGGCATCGAAGACTTCCAGGGACCGTACGCGGAGTGGAAGGGAAAGCATAGCTAGGCGATTGGCACCGCGTGTCGGAATACAATGGTGCTATGAGCGACTCACTCATAGGACTCGCGCAGATGGGTTTTCCGGGTCTAACGCAGGCAGAAACACGCATGCTAATCGCCACCGCAAATGGCCAGGTAGCCATCTGCGGTGATACCCCAATCGATAGCGACCCATCAAATGACCTCGCTAATAGCCCGAACTGGGCCCAAGAAAGAACCATCCGTTCCGGG
>JBEKPA010000245.1:0-5566 GCA_049521195.1 Occallatibacter sp. | reverse complement strand
CGCCAGCGCCGTACCAGGCGTCCCGCTGTACGATCATCATCCAATTCCGGGTGTAACACAGGTGGGAACGCTTCAGTGGCTCAACCCGGACGCATTTGTTTCTGCGGTCGATCCGAGTACAGGGCAATGCTCCGGCGGCGACAGCGCACAGAATTGCCAATTTGGAAACCTCGGCCGCAATGCCCTGCGCGGTCCCGATTTCCTCTGGAGCGACTTCTATCTGACAAAATGGTTTCCCTTGACAGAGCATTTGAAGCTGCGGTTTGAGGGCCAGTTCTTTAATGTATTCAACCATCCGAACTTCGCGCTTCCCAGCTTGGTGCAGGCCGGCATTCCCGGAAATCCTTCCACGCAAAGTGGATTCGGGGCGCTTACTTACACGACTTCTCCGCCGACCGGCTTGCTGGGTGTCGGCTTAGGCGGCGATAGCAGTCCCCGCATGATCGCCTTTCAGGCACGGCTGGAGTTCTGAGGCGCCCCGGATGGGGCGTGGGGCGACGCCGTTTAGTGTTCTCTTTTGACCACTCAAGGGGAGATTCCGCCGTTCGCTGCATGGTCTTTGGCTTGACCGGGGGGCGCGGTTACCCTAAAACTGCATTTTCAGCCTACGGATTTCCGCTGTGGAATCCGGGGCCTGGGCCGGGCGGGCAGCCAGAGCCGCCGGCTACTTCATTTGAGGAGACCCCAGCATCATGTCCAAAGCGATCAAGTACGCCGAGAAAGCCGCCGTCTACGCGGCTCAGGGCGCGTGGGTGGTCTTTGAGCGGCTGAACCGCATCAGCCCGAATCCATCGTTTACGCCCAAGTGGAGCGACAAGCCGCTGCAGAAGAGCTATCAGAAGGAAAAGCCGCCGCTGGGCTGGCCGCGTACCACCGACTCGCTGTGCCCCAAGTGCGTGCCCGAGATTCGCAAGCAGATTCTGGACGGCAAACTGCCCTACGAAGTTCTGCTCAACGAGAAGGTGGGCGAGATCAAGGCGCAGATCGTGGAGCGCGACGGCAAGATCCTGATGGTGAAGGACTGCCCCAAGCATGGGCACTTTGAAGACGTGATGTCGATGGACCCGGCCTTCTTCAAGCATCTGGAAGAGAGCTTCCCCGGCCGCGACGTGCGCGCGCACAACGACAAGCGGCTGCACAACCACGGCACCTCGACCGTGACCCACGGGCGCGGCGCGGTGCTGACCATCGACCTGACCAACCGCTGCAACATGATGTGCGATCCGTGCTTCATGGACGCCAATCAGGTGGGCTTCGTCCACGAACTGACCTGGGACGAGATCAAAACCATGCTGGACAACGCCATCACCCTGAAGCCGAAGCGGCAGATGAGCGTGCAGTTCAGCGGCGGCGAGCCGACGCTTTCGCCTTACTTTTTGGACGCGGTGGCCTACTGCCGCAAGGTGGGCTACAACAGCGTGCAGGCGGCTTCCAATGGAATTGAGTTCGCCAAGAGCAAAGAGCTGTGCCGCGCCGCCGCCGAAGCCGGCCTGCGCTACGTCTACCTGCAGTTCGACGGCATCGGCAACGCCGCCAACTCGCACCGCAAAGTGGGCAACCTCTTCGACGTGAAGCTGCAGGCCATCAACAACCTGCACGAAGCCGGCGTGGAGATTGTGCCGGTAACGACGATCATCAACGGCATCAACAACGAGCAGGTGGGGCGCATCATTCAGTTCGCCCTCGACAACCCCAAGACGATCAGCTTCCTGAGCTTCCAGCCGGTCAGCTTTACCGGCCGCGACGAGGACATCACCGACGATCGCCGCACGGCGCAGCGCTACACGCTCAGCCACATGGCGCACGACGTGAAGAACCAGTGCGGCATCGGCGAGCCGGAGCGCGACTGGTTCCCGATCAGCTTCATGGCCACCTTCAGCGACTGGGCCGACCTGATTCACGGGCCGCAAGCGGAGTGGGGCCAGCTCAGCTGCGGCTGCCATCCCAACTGCGGCATCGGCATGGCGCTGATGATCGACAAGGAGACCAAGGAATCGGCGCCGGTGACGGCCTTCCTGAACATGAACAAGGTGGCCAAGGACCTGGCCAAGGTGAACGACGCGGCCCGCGGCAAGTGGCTCTCGGTCATCGGCTTCGGCCTGGCGCTTCTGCGCAACTACGATCCCTTCCAGTCGCCCACCCACTTCAAGATCACCGACATGATGAAGAAGATGGACAAGACCTTCAACGCCACCGGCAAAGACTACGGCAGCGTCAAGGGCGACCGGACGCTAGAGGATATTAAGAAGCGCAGGGCCGATCGCTGGAACTTCCTGTTCATCGCCGGCATGTGGTTCCAGGATCTGTTCAACTACGACTTCCGGCGCACGGAGCAGTGCATCATTCCTTACGCCACGCAGGAGGGCGAGATCAGCTTCTGCGCCTATAACACCGGCGTGGGCTGGCGCAACATCATCGAGAAGATGCACATGACGGCGACCCTTACCAAGTGGTACGAGGAGCACGGACGGCATGAGATCTTCGCCGGCGGCAAGAAGGTGGGCATGACCCACGTGGGCCACGACCTGACGCTGAATATGGAGCACGTGAACTCCGAAGCCAACCACACGCTCGACAATCTGGGCATCGCCAAGAACGCCCGCGAAGAGAAGATGCGCGCCCGCGATACCAAGCAGATTGTGGACGCCGCGGAGAACACGCGCATGGCCAAGCTCTATCGCGAGCATGTCCTGGGCGAGAAGCCGGTCGAGGGCCTGGTTCGCCTGGACGCAATCGCGCCCGCCAAGCCGGTCAAGCAGGAAGCTGGAGAGCTGGTTGCGGGAGACTGATTCTCCTTACCTTGGTTCACTCAACGCGCGAGGGCCGTTCCCATGGGAACGGCCCTCGCGCGTTGAAGGCCAGAATAGCCGAACAAGACAAGCCGAATGAATTCTCGCTTGACGCGTGAGGCGCTACGAGCTACAGTACGGAGATGATCCAGTCGTTTCGTCATGCGGGCCTGGAGAAGTTTTTCCTGACCGGCAGCAAGGCAGGTATTCAGCCTGCCCATGCGATCAGGCTGCGCAGGCAGCTCTCGCTGCTGAACACGGCCAAGAACGAGAAACGCATGAACGTCCCCGGCTGGAATCTGCATCCGCTTAAGGGAGCGCTTGCGAATCATTGGTCGGTCAAGGTGAATGGGAATTGGCGCGTGACATTCACATTCGAGAACGAGAATGCGATTCTTGTGGACTACCAGGATTACCACTAGCCGATAAGGAGAATGTGTGTGGCTATGACGATGTACAACCCGGCGCATCCGGGCGAGATTCTCCGCGAATACCTCGGTACGGTGCAGGTGGGCGAGGCGGCAAGGCGGCTGCGGGTCGCGCGGTCTACACTTTCAAGGTTGTTGAATGGGCGCGCGTCGTTTACAGCGGCGATGGCGCTGCGGCTGGCGGATGCGTTTGGGACCGAGCCAGGGATGTGGCTCGATCTGCAGCAGCAGTACGATTTGTGGCACGCAGCGCAACGCAAGCGGCCCAAAGTAAAGAAGTTCTCCCAGGCAGCTTGAAAACCTCCAGTTCCAACATCGAGAAGCAATGCGGGATGAGCAACAGGAATAAAGGCGAGAAGGACGGATCGGGCGAAGCCGAAGGCGTGCCTGCCGGCAGCTTCTCGATTTGGCTGAGCGGTGCCGAGGCTTCGTTGCGATCGGGCAAAGACGGCGCCGATGTGCCTTGCGGCGCTTGCCGAGGGTGCTGCCGCTCTTCCATGTTCATCCATATCGGGCCGGAAGAGACGCGAACCATCCGGCGAATTCCCCGCGCGCTGCTGTTTCCCGCACCGGGCCTGCCCAAGGGCCATGTGCTCATGGGTTATGACGACCAGGGCCGCTGCCCCATGCTGGTTGAGGGGGAATGCTCCATTTATGAAGATCGCCCCCAAACCTGCCGCGATTACGATTGCCGGGTCTTTGCGGCGACGGGAGTCTCTGTTAACTGCGAGTCCCAGGCTGAGATAGCGAACCGCGTCAAGGCATGGGCTTTCACTTACGAAAGGGAAGAAAGCCGCGAAGAACACAGGATGGTGAAGGCGGCGGCGGCCTTCCTCGAAAGGAACAGGGATCTGTTTCCACCGGGGAGCTTGCCAGGTTATCCAGTTCAGTTGGCCGCACTTGCGGTAAGGATTTGCAGGCTCTTCTCTGACCAGGCGACAAGGATGCAAGAGGCCGGCTCCGCCGTCTCGGACGCGGCGATGGTGAAGGCCATTCTGGCCGCGCGGAGCGAGCCGGAGACGCCTGCGAAGTTCGCGATCCTCGATTGATGGCCGATATCGGGACTATCAGTGAGCTGTCCGCTGTTGCGGCCTGAACGGCCGGGGCCCAGTTCCGGCCTTCCGGATCTGAGATGGCGGCGAGCTATGAAGACGATAGTTGGATGAGCCGGTTTGTAAACAAAATCGGCAAGTTAGCCACCGCTTCGCGGTGATGGCGAGTCAGCGAGTTGGCGCCAGTTCATTCCAACCGCAACTCGCCGCAGCGAGTAGGGCTGCTCCTACCCCTCGCGCGGCTCGTCCTCCAGGCTGCCCAGGTTATCGAGCGCGGCCAGGGCTTCGTCGGGCACGTCCCACTGGCGAAGGATCTTGTAGATGACACCGGTCGAGAAACCCGCCGCCACCAGCCGGCGCATCACCCGCGCGGTCTCCTTTTCGTTCTCCGGCTTGCGCAGACGCTTGCGTTCCAGGTGCTCGCGAGCCAGGGTCTCCTCGTTGGTCTGACCGTAGCGGGCGTCCAGGGTTTCGGCGATCAGGGTGTTGTGGACACCTTTCTGCCTTAAATCCTGTGCTACACGCCGCTGGCCCAGCTTTTCATCCTCCTGGCGCAGGCGTGCGTAGGTCTCCGCAAAGGCCGCGTCGTCCAGGTAGCCGTGTTCGCGGAGGCGAGCGATCGCTTGCGCGATGGCCGCCGCGCCCCGCTCGCCCGGCTCCGCGCGCCTTTCGATGAGCCGCCGCAGCTCGGCCTCGGAGCGCATCTGGCGGCCGAGGGCCTTGACTGCGCAGTCGTAGAGACCGGCTTCGTTGAGGAAGGCGCGTGGCTTTGCGGATTTGGGTTTGAAGGGCAGCTTTTGTCCTCCAGCTTCTAGGCTCTAGCTCGTTTGCTGGAGCTGAAAGCCGAATTCTCTTGATCCATGTTGTCCCAGGCGCGCAGCAAAAGGCAACCGTAGATTTTTCGACTGCGGTCGCCGTGGCGACCTTCGCTCCTGATAAGCGGGCGGATTTAGGTTGGAGGGCTCCCGTCCTTGTATGTTGCGAGGTGAGGCGCGAGGATGGCGTCGCGGTTTGGCGGCGAGGCTGGTCTCACCCTGGGCCAACCCTTTGTTGAACCTTGCGCCAGGAAAAGAGCGAAAGGATTTGGCACGGGGCTTTCGGCCTGTTCATCTCTGGACCTTACGCGCCGGGGCGAGTCGGGCCGCTCAGGATGACAGTGTTGTCGCGATGCAGCCGCTTCATGCCGGCTCCGGTTTTGGCACGGTGAGAACGCGAGCGAGTCGTAATCCCTTGTAAACCCTTTGTTCAGCGGAGCCGGGCCAATGCTATACTTAGCGTGCGTTCGTGCGCCCGCGGC
>JBEKPA010000244.1:0-5666 GCA_049521195.1 Occallatibacter sp. | reverse complement strand
ATGACTTAAGCTCGCGGGTCCACGCGGACGCCTCTGTATCGCTAAAGAAAACATCCTCCGTATATCCGAACGCCTGAAGCAGTTTGTCGAGTTCCTCTCGCGTCTCAAAGAATGCCCGAAAAGAGATACCCATAACTTTCGCCAAACGTCGAAATGCAGGGTGATTCGACAATACTATTTGCCCAAGAGCATCTGATTGTGTTTCATTCTGCTCGCTGAGATATTGAACGAGCCTATCTAAGGTAGAAGCAGTTTGATCCAGCCTAAGTATCAAGGAGGTTTCCCGTTCCCGATCCTGTTGCTGTAAAAACCGATGAAAGAGCCCAGCCCACTGCTCTTGCAGGAACTGGACTATGTCCTCCGCCGTCTCGAATGGATGAATGGGGTTATTTCTCGGCAAATTGTAAACTTCTTCGATGAACTTGTATATTTCAGGTCGTTCGACGTAGCTATACTTGATGCCCGATGTTTCCTTGTTTCTTAAATAAGTCTGATACTCTGAGAAGACTCCCTTTTCGATGAAAACAAATAGGCTCTTTTCCTGTTTAACTGCGGCGCGAACCTCTTCCTGGGAGATGCTATAGGCGGACTGCTGGGATTGAGAGCCAAATTTCCCACCAACAATTGCGACAACTATATCGCAGAACCCAATTTCCCTGTAGCAGTAGTCCTCCGGCTTTTGGTCTTTCCCATAGGGGATCTTGCCGCTCTCGTTGCGTACCGATTCGTATCCCATTCGCCTGATAAAAGAATCCAGATCGGCACGGATCTGCTTCAGGTCGTAGAAGGTGGAACTGATGAAAACTCTCGGTCGAGCCATGATTTGAGTTCTCCTCTGGCAATAGAACGCAGGTTGCGGGAATTCTACCACTTTCTTCCAAGGTAGGATTTGGCCCTTCCGAACGGGCCGCATTTCCATTACCCTAAAGAGTTCAAGGAGCCTTCCCCATGACCGTCATCCGCCAGGAAGATTTCATCGCGAGCGTTGCGGGCGCGTTGCAGTACATCAGCTACTACCACCCGGTGGATTACATCGTCAGCCTGGCCAAGGCCTACGAGCGCGAGCAGTCGCCGGCGGCCAAAGACGCCATTGCGCAGATTCTTATCAACAGCCGCATGTGCGCCGAGGGCCACCGGCCCATCTGCCAGGACACGGGCATCGTGACCGCGTTCCTGAAAGTCGGCATGGACGCGCGCTTCGAGGCCGCGCCCGGCGAAGAGCGGAAAGACGCGCAGCAGATGGTGGATGAGGGCGTTCGGCGAGCCTATCTGGACCCCGACAACAAGCTGCGGGCGTCGATCCTGGCCGATCCGGCGGGCAAGCGGACCAATACCAAAGACAACACGCCGGCCTGCGTGAGCGTGGAGCTGGTGAAGGGCGCCACGGTTGAAGTGACGGTGGCGGCCAAGGGCGGCGGTTCGGAGGCCAAGGCCAAGTTCGTGATGCTCGATCCCTCCGACTCGGTGGTCGATTGGGTGCTGAAGACGGTGCCCACCATGGGCGCGGGCTGGTGCCCGCCGGGGATGCTGGGCATCGGCATCGGCGGCACGGCGGAGAAGGCGATGCTGCTGGCCAAAGAATCGCTGATGGACCCCATCGACATTCAGGATCTGATGGCTCGCGGTCCCGCTAACCGCGCCGAGGAGCTGCGCATCGAGCTTTACGACAAGGTGAACCGGTTGGGCATTGGCGCGCAGGGCCTTGGCGGACTGACCACCGTGCTGGACGTGAAGGTGCGCGACTACCCCACCCACGCCGCCAACCTGCCGGTAGCCATGATTCCCAACTGCGCCGCCACCCGCCACGCCCACTTTGTGCTGGACGGCTCGGGACCGGTCTATCTCGACCCGCCCAGCCTGGAGAATTGGCCGAAGCTGGTCCATGACGTTTCGACGGCCCGGCGGGTGAACCTGGAGACCGTGACCCGCGAGCAGGCCGCCGCCTGGCAGCCGGGCGAGGTGCTGCTGCTGACCGGCAAGCTGCTCACCGGCCGCGACGCCGCCCACAAGCGCATGACCGAGATGCTCAGCCGCGGAGAAAAGCTGCCCGTGGACTTCCGCGGCCGGTTTATCTACTACGTGGGGCCGGTGGACCCGGTGCGCGAGGAGGTGGTAGGCCCGGCCGGACCCACGACGGCCACGCGCATGGACAAGTTTACCCGCCAGATGCTGGCTGAGACTGGCCTGCTGGGCATGGTGGGCAAGGCCGAGCGCGGGCCGGCTGCCATCGATGCTATCCGCGAGTTCGGCGCGGTCTACCTGATGGCGGTGGGCGGCGCGGCCTACCTGGTTTCAAAGGCCATCCTCGGCTCGCGCCTGGTGGCCTTTGGCGATCTGGGCATGGAGGCCATCTACGAGTTCGATGTGCGCGAAATGCCGGTGACGGTCGCAGTGGATGCCAAGGGCACGAGCGTCCACCAAACCGGCCCCGCCGAATGGCAGCGGCGCATCGCGGGGATTCCGATTCTGCCGTAACAGAGATCAGGGATCAGAGATCAGGGATCAGAGATCAGGGATCAGAGATCAGAGATCAGAGATCAGGGATCAGAGATCAGAGATCAGAGATTGGTTGCTCATTGGCGGGGTAGCCGGTTGGCAGGTCAGTTGGGTGCGGGGGCCGGCGCTTCGGCAGAAGGTCCGGCGTCCTCTGAGGGCAGGTGCGCCAGGGTGATGCGCTTCAAGAACTCATGGAGCACTTCGGGACCGGTGCCGGCGATTCTGTCGCCGGGGTGGGCGTCGCCTTTCATCCAGGCAAAGAGAAAAAGGAGTGGAATCCAGCAGCGGACACTCTGTTCGAGCTGCGCTCCGATGATATTGATGACGCGGGAAAAGTTGAGCGGCAGGCGGACCGGGACGATCTGCGGCGCACCAGGATTGGAGCAATATTCCGGCGGAGAACTTACCAGGTATTCGCGGCAGACGAGCGGGCGAATGGGGTAAATGGAGCAGGACTCATCTTCGAGGAACGGGCAGGGGATGCGCTGGTAGAAATACTCGAGGGCCAACTGACGGGCGGACGCGGTTTCGGCAAGCCAGTCCTCGTTGACCATGCGATCGATGAGTCCGGCGGCGGACAGCTTGAGGAGCGCCTGATGGAAACGGCCGGCAAGTTCCTGCTGGCGGGCCTCGGGGAGGGTGCGAATCCAGGCGGCGAGGGCCTCGGCCTCGAAGATGCTGACGGGAACCATCTGCCGGCAGCAGGCTCCGCAGCCGGCCCTGCAGGAGATGGGCCGGCCGGCTTCGGCCAGTTGCGAGGCCACGCCGGCGATCAGCGAGTCGTCAAGGGATTGTATAACCGGCAGTATCTGAGTAAGGTTGGTTTGGCCGGCCGGCACGACGGCCGTGGCTGTGAACTTGCCGTCGCCGATGCCGACCGTGAAATCGACGGAGACGGTTTCTTGGGGCTGCTCGGTCATAGCTCAGCATTGTAGCGGAACCGGGGCTCTTGGAGCGCGAGCCGGATTTATTGCCGGGTTGGCGGAGCGCCTGAATCGGGCGGAGCGCCGGGTTTGGCCGGTGGGGTGAGGACAAAGCCCTTGCGGATGAGGGCGAAGCCCTGCTGGGGAAGTTCGGCCTGGAGGAGCTGGTTTTCAGGGCCGGAGAAGAGGTGGGTGGCGGCGCCGGCGATGGTGGCGACCAGATGGTGGACGGCGATCGGCTTGCCGTCGAGGGTTCCCCGCTCGTCGGCGTAGGTGGCCAGTTGGATGGGTTGGATCGTGGCGATTTGGGAGCCGGCTTGCTTGGGGACAATCGCCCAGAGGCCGCTGTTGTTGCGGGCGACCCCCAGAGCAAGGAGCGTTTCCAGCGCGCCGGGATCGAAGTCGGGAAGGAATACGGCGCCGGGGTGGGGGTCCAGCCGGGCGGTGGAACTGCGGCCACTGGCGGACACGTTCACGAGGATCTGAGCCGCATCGGGACCGGCCGTAACGCTGACTGCCGAGCTGTTGACGGTGGCGCTCAACTGCACGTGGCGGAGCTGGTTGGCCGGGGAGAGCTGTTCGGTCTTGGAGAGAGCGTAATCCAGGCCCGGCATGGCGATGCGGACCACCGAGGTGGAGCTGTAGCCGTGCGGGCTGGCGGTGAAGTTGAAGGAGGCCGTGCCCACGGCGTGACCGTGCTGAGAGATGGTGAAAGCGCCGGATTGGGCTGTGACGGCTGGTCCGCAGGCAAGAATTCCCGCCAGCGGGAAGAGGGCGAGATTACGCGCAAGTCTTCGCATGGTTTCCAGGGCATGGCTCCCTGTGGAGTTAGACACGGGAATCCGGGAAAGAGTTGCGGGGAGACAGCTTTCGATCGCCGGCTCGACATTTTTGCCCGGATCGCGCAACAGATCGCGGGCCAGCCGCCGGAATTGTTCAAAAGTGGCGCACATCTGACCAGTAACAAATGTGGGTGCCCCAGGTCTGGTCCGCCGCGGCGGATCAGACCTGGGATACCACCATTTCCCTGCCCGCCCGGCGCGAACCGCTCTATAATCGCCGCATGTCGTTCCTCGGCGATCCACGGCGGCGGTCCATTGCCCTGCTTGCGACCGGTTTCTTTCTGGTGCTCGCTCTGTTTGTCGCGTTGAATGCATTCAACACCACGAACATCGGCTTCCTCAATCCGGAATCCTCCGGGGAGACGCTGGTCTTTACAGGCGCAATCGTGCTCATCTTCCTGGTGCTGATGGCGGCCTTGATGCTGCTGGCCAGGAACTTCCTGAGGCTGTATGCCAGCCAAAGCAGCAGCGCCCTGGGCGCGCGGCTGCGCACGCGCATGGTGCTGGGAGCGGCGCTGATTGCGTTGATCCCGGCGGTGTTCATGTTTCTGTTCAGCCTGACCTTGATGAACCGTTCGATCGACCGCTGGTTCTCACAGCCCACATGGGAGCTGCGCGAGGACTCGACCCGCGTGGTGCTTGAACTGGCGCATTACGTCACCGGCAATGCGCGTGTTGAAGCGGAGTCCATCGCGGCTTCGGGAGCCGCGGATCGCGATCCGCAGTCACTCCAGGAAGAACTCGCATCGCGCCGCATCACCCTGGAGGGCGGCTTTGTTGTGGTCTATGGAAGCGATTCGAAGCGGATGGCCGGGTTCCAGGTTCCGCCGGAGCAAAGTACGGCCAGCCTGCTTCCCTGGCTGGAGGGCGAGCGGGGAGGCACGGTTGCGCTCCCTGGGCCGCTCTCGGCCAACCTTCTCTCCGCGGCGCAGCGCAGCGACGAGCCGGTGATCCAGGTGGGGAATGAGGAGTACGCCCTGGGCATGTCCGCAGCCTCCTCCGGCAAGGTAGTAGTAGTGGGACTGCCCATGCCTCGGGGGCTGAGCCAAACGGCATTGCGCATTCGCTCCGGCGCGGACGAGTACTGGCGGCTCTTTCGTTCGCGCAACCAGATCCGCACCATATTCTTTCTGGTGCTGCTGGTGGTTACCGTGATCGTGTTCTTCTGCAGCGTGTGGCTGGCCCATTTTCTTTCCCGGCAGATCACGCGGCCGGTGGAGGCGCTGGCCGACGCGATGGATGAGATTGCGGCCGGCAAGTACGACCATCGCGTGGCGCTGATCGCCACCGGGGAGATGGGCGACCTGGTGCGCGCCTTCAACAGCATGGCGGCGGATCTGGATGCGAGCCGGCAGTTGGTCGAGAGCTCGTCGGCGCAACTGACGGCGGCGAACCTGGCCATCGA
>JBEKPA010000243.1:0-5717 GCA_049521195.1 Occallatibacter sp. | reverse complement strand
CCAAGTTCGTGTACCAGCACGACGTTGACACACGTGCTATCTTCCTCCCGGTCTCTTCGTCGATGTGGTGAAAGCGATCCCAGTTGTGAGGTACCTCGAAGAACATTCCTACATTGAAGTTCGTGCAACCAAGCCACATCTCGTTGTTCTTAATGAGCGGAAAGATCTCCAAGTAGGTGATCGAATTGGTGTTGCCGATGATTAGGAACTTCTTCCCGTGCTGCACGAGCTGAGCTACATATTCCTTGAAAAGGGAGAAGGGCGGATTTGTGACGACGATATCCGCCTGCTTGAGCAACTCAACGCACTCGGCGCTGCGGAAGTCGCCTCCGGGGTATTTGGGGTCCGCCCTCAGGGCCACCCTAGCAGCCTTATTCCGCTTGAGGAAAAGCTCGACGTCGGTCACGTTCGCAGCGCCGTCGCCGTCCTCGTCTCTCACGCGGTCGAGTGTGACGGCGAGCGCCTTGGGCTTCTGGCGCTTGCCATTCCCCTCGTTGTATTCCGGAAACAACGTGCCCTGGCCGGCGATGGGGGAGCCGTCGAAGCTGGTGGCGATGAGCTTCCTCAGCCCTAGCGTGTTGAACTTCCCAGCGAAGTACTTGAAGAAGTTGCTCTCGAATGGATCGTCGCAGTTGCAGTAGACGACTTTGCCGCGGAAGGTGTCGGGGTCAGATTCGAGATAGGCCTCGACCTCTTTCTGGATGTCGACGTACTGCGTGTAGAACTCATCCTGCTTGGCACCCCGCGCTTTGACCATGCCCTGATTATTTGCTTTCTTGGCCATCGTAAACCCGTCTTGATTTCAGTCAGTGCGTTTCGCAGTCTGTTGGCTGCGGCCCCGGGGCAAGCTGATTGCTAGCCCCTTGCCCCGTTTGCTTCTACTCCAACTATACCCACCGCTGCCTCTCCGCGAGGTGGTTTTTTTTGCAGGCAACCTGTGTCCCTGTTCATTTTCGGGATGCAGAATCCCATCCAACGTCTCAGGCCCAACCGGCGGGGGGCCCCGGCCTGGCCAGTCAAACTGGGCGCCCCATCCCTGCGCTTTCTTCTAGCGCAAGGGTGGGAAGCAAGGATGCCCGTGCGAGCGAATAGCGAGCGATTGGCCCCACCGCAGGTGGTTGCAGATAATTATCCGCCTCTGATGCACACTGCCAATAGAGCGAAATTGCTGAGCACCTCTGGGGAGCCTCACCTTGCGTACCGTCAGAAACATCACCGTAGCCGTCGAACCCGAGCTCTACCGCCAGACGCGCAGGATTGCCGCCGACTACGACACCACCGTAACCGACATGGTGAGGTTTCTGCTCCTGGTCCTGCCCGAAGCGGTGAAGGCCGCGCGTTACCCCGGTGGCCGGCCCCAATTTGGCTCGGCCGCCGCCCGCGCTGCCCACGCCGCTGCCTCGGCCCCGCCCGCAGCCACGTCCCCGAATCCTCCCATCCCCTCCCCGGAAAAAAGCGAAATTTCGCCCTGTACGCCTGTAGATGCCAGTAAGCCCCATTCCCTTCAGCGACTTGCGAAACAACAACCGGCGTCCGTACAGGATAAGCATTTCAGTATCGCCACCCTTAAAGCAATCATTTCAAAGGCTTTACGAGCCATTCCGTAGGTGGAGATTCTCAACCGGCATGTTTCTGGAGAAGTAAGCGCCCCGCAGGGAAGGAGACCATGGGGCGCTGGGCCTCCCAAACGCGAAAACGCCAGAGACCGGAGCCTCTGGCGTCTTCAAAGCAATGAACTCGCAGGTTACTCGAACCATGCATCGTCCCGTTCACCCTCAGAGTGAAGCTCCGAGTTTCCCCGAACCCCGCACCTTCCGGCTCGGTTGACGGTGAGTGCCGGGGTTGCCCCCAATCCTCGCTCCATCCTCCGCGCCTTCAGATGGGGTCTCCGAGTCGCCTCGAATCCAGCACCTTCCGGCTCGGTTGACGGTGAGTGCCGGGGTTGCCCCCAATCCTCGCTCCGTCCTCCGCGCCTTCAGATGGGGTTTCCGAGTCGCCTCGAATCCTGCACCTTCCGGCTCGGTTGACGGTGAGTGCCGGGGTCGCCCCCAATCCTCGCTCCGTCCGCCGCGCCATCGGATGTGGTCTTCGAGTTTCCTCGATTCCTGCACCTTCCGGCTGCGCCGTCCATGCGTCCCCGGGTTGCCCCGAATCCTGCATCAACGGCTGGGTCAATGATGACTCTCCGGCTTGACTCGAACTTTGCATCCTCTGGCTAGGCCAGCGGATGAATCTTCAAGTCCAACCGGATCTTGCACATTCCACTTCGGCTCTGGATGCATTCTCAATGTGACCCCGGCCTTCCACTCGCCGGTTTTGCCGGCCATGAACTGCCAGGTTCAATCAAATTCGCATCGTCCTGCCAAACTGGAACTGCGTATCCGATTCCCTGCGCGATCACCAACTGAGGAGGAGAGTAGGACGGTTCAATCTGTGGAAGCAAGTGCAAAAGGCGTCCAAACCTGTGGATTTCACCAGTCTTGGTGCATTATTCGATCCAGCCGGGGAGCCGACTCAATCAGCTCTTTAGCAGATAGGCCGCCACATGGGCCGCGTGAACAAATCCTAGGTCTCTCACCGTGTGATTTCGTACCTGGCGATTGGGTGCTGAGGATCCCACCCTAGGCGCAAAAACAGAGACGCGCCGAGGGTGGGGCACCCAGTTTTGGTACAACAACAAGCGGTCAGAAACCTAGATGTCCAGGTTCTTCACGTCCAGCGCATTGTCCTCGATGAACTTGCGGCGGGCTTCCACGTCTTCGCCCATGAGGGTGGTGAAGATTGCCTCGGTCTCGGCAATGTCTTCCAGCTTGACCTGAAGCAGGGTGCGCCGCTCGGGGTCCATGGTGGTCTCCCAAAGCTGCGAGTCGCTCATCTCGCCCAGGCCCTTGTAGCGCTGGACTGAATAATCCTTCTTGCCCTGTTCGACGATGTAGGTGAAGAGTTCGCGGGCGGTCAGCTTCTCGACCGGCTCACGCAGGAGGCGGGCGGTGCGGCGGGCGGCCTTGGCTTCAGCCTGGGCCTCGGCGCTATCGCCTTCCGCGACCTCGGCCTCCTCCGGACCGCTTTCGGCGGCGCCGGCTTTGGCGGCGTACTCGACGAGGAACGGCGGCTCCAGGAACTCCTTGATAAGCGAGTACTTGGACATCATCTGCCGGAACTCGGGGCTGGAGGCCAGGGTCCAATCGATACGGCGTTCGGCGCCCTGCGCATCGGTCAATCCGATCGACCAGGTGTGATGCTCTTCGTCCTCGACCGGATCGCCGACGGCCTTGAACTGGAACTCGCCGGCCAACTCCGTCAACTGTTCATGAAGCAGGGCCAGCTTGGGCGGAACGTCGCTTTCGGCCTGGGAGGCGAAGTCGGCGCGATGAACCAGCTCGGCGCGCGCCAGCAACTCCGTCAATCGTTCATTGCGGATGCGCTTGTCCACCCTTTCGACGAAGCCCAGGTACTCGTCCAGGACGCCCATGAAGCGGGTCAGATCGGCGCCCTGAATGCGGCTGGCTGCCTCGCCGTGGCGGACGATCATTCCTTCCGACGCACGGTTGACCATCACTTTCACAAACTCTCGCTCGTCCTTGATGTACTGCTCGAAGCGGCCCTTCTTGATTTTGAACAGCGGCGGCTGCGCGATGTAAATGTTGTCGCGCTTGATCAGCTCCGTCATGTGGCGGAAGAAGAACGTGAGCAACAGCGTGCGGATGTGCGAGCCGTCCACGTCGGCGTCGGTCATCAGGATGATCTTGCCGTAGCGGATCTTGGTGGCGTCGAAGTCGTCCTTGCCGATGCCGCAGCCCAGCGCGGTAATCATGGCGCGGATTTCCTCGTGGCCCAGCATCTTGTCGTAGCGGGCCTTTTCTACGTTGAGGATCTTGCCCTTGAGGGGCAGAATGGCCTGGAAGCGCCGGTCGCGGCCTTGCTTGGCGGTGCCGCCGGCGCTCTCGCCCTCCACTAGATATAGCTCGCAGCGGTCGGGGTTGCGCTCCGAGCAGTCGGCCAGCTTGCCGGGCAGGCCGCCGCCGTCCAAGGCGCCCTTGCGGCGCGTCAGGTCGCGGGCCTTGCGGGCCGCCTCGCGGGCGCGCGCCGCCTCGATGGCCTTGTTGATGATGCGCTTGGCGATGGGCGGATTCTGCTCCAGGAACATGCCCAGCCGCTCGTTGACAAAGGCCTGCACCGTGCCGGCGATGTCGGAGTTGAGCTTGCCCTTGGTCTGGCCCTCGAACTGCGGCTGCGACAGCTTGACGCTGACCACAGCCACCAGGCCCTCGCGCACGTCGTCGCCGCTCAGGTTCTCCTTCATGTCCTTGAAGAGGCCGAGCTGCTGGCCAATGGCGTTGATGGTGCGGGTAAGCGAGGTGCGGAAGCCGGAGAGATGCGAGCCGCCGTCCACGGTGTTGATGTTGTTGGCGAAGCTGAAGACAGTCTCCGAGTAGCTGTCGTTGTACTGCAGGGCAATCTCGATCTCGACGTTATCGCGAGAAGCTTCCATGATGATCGGCTTTTCGTGCAGCACCTGCTTGCCGCGATTCAGATGCTTGACAAACTCGGCGATGCCGCCCGCGTACTTGAATTCAGCGCGCCTTGCTTCACCGGTCTTGGGGTCGGCCGTGCGCTCGTCGGTGAGCGTGATCTCCAGGCCCTTGTTCAGGAAGGCCATCTCCCGCAGCCGCTGGGCGAGCGTGTCGTAGTTGAATTCGGTGGCCATCATGATGCTCTTGTCGGGAAGAAAGTGGATTTTGGTTCCGCGCCTCTTGCTGGTTCCCGCCTGGCGCAGTTCGCTGGTGGGAAGGCCGCAACTGAAGTCCATCTCCCAGGTGTGGCCGTCGCGCCAAATCTCGACATTGAACTCCTGCGAGAGCGCGTTGACGCAGCTCACGCCCACCCCGTGCAGGCCGCCGCTGACCTTGTAGGTGGAGGCGTCGAACTTGCCGCCGGCGTGCAGCTTGGTCAGCACCACCTGCACGGCGGGCATCATCTGGCCATTGGGCAGCGCCATCATGTCCACCGGAATGCCGCGGCCGTCGTCGGTCACCGTGATCGAGTTGTCCACGTGGATGATGACGTCGATCTTCTTGCAATAGCCGGCCAGAGCCTCGTCCACGGAGTTGTCCACCACCTCGTAGACCAGATGGTGCAGTCCCATCTCGCCAGTCGAGCCGATGTACATGGCCGGGCGGAGACGCACCGCCTCCAGCCCTTCCAGAACCTTGATGTTTTCGCCGGTATAGTTGCCGTTGTCGCCGGGGAGGGGGATGCCGCCAGGTAGGTCAGTCGCCATAGGATTCCGTTCGCGGGAGCTTCGCTTGCGAGCCCCATGCCGAGCGCGGTTCCCGGAGTGCTTTTCCGGGCTGGGATGCGAGGACTAACCGCTTGAATGACGGGGGCTTTACGCGAATCTTCCTGACTCCATTTTAGCACGCGCGAAGGGTGCCGCGAGCAATGGGAAACGGCGCCGGGCGACTCCCGAAATAGGCTTCCATGACGCGGTCCCCGCGGCCCCCATGAGAGACCAAAGCGCACATGCGCCGGAGAGCGACTCGGACTTGCGGCCAGCCGGGATGCGGCATCGACCATAGCGCGGCAAGTGGCACGGGAATATAGAGTTACCTGAGGGGCAGAACGAAACGATTGTGTTACCATAGTAACTAAAGCAATTACTAGTTGTTTAACTATATGATAAAACTGGACTTAGAATGATTTATATCGTATCATGC
>JBEKPA010000242.1:0-5720 GCA_049521195.1 Occallatibacter sp. | reverse complement strand
CGTCACCTCGCAGGTAACGCGCAGCCCGTTGCGGCGGGCCTGGCGCACGGCGTTCAGCGCGGCGGCCGTCGAAGTGTGGGCCACATGCAGGTGGGCGCGGATGTCGCGTAGCTCGGTGACCAGGCGGATGTCGCGCTCCACCATGCCCGACTCGGCCTCCGGCGGCATTCCGCGCAGCCCCAGCTTGAAGGAGACCGGCCCCAGATTCATGCTGCCGCCCCCCCCGGCGAATTGGGTGAGGCGCGTGTCTTCGGCGTGCTGGATCACGGTCAATCCCACCCGCGCCGCGGCGGCCAGGGCCTCGCGCATCACGCTGTCTTTGAGGATGGGGTGGCCGTCGTCGCTCACGGCCACGGCGCCCGCGGACTTCATGGCCGCATAGTCGTTGATGGCCTCGCCCTTCGATCCGCGCGTGGCCGCGGCGACGGGAAAGACGCGAATGGCCGCGCCGCGCTCCGGCGCCTGCATCCAGCGGGTAATCTCCGGCGAATCGTTCACTGGCATCGTGTTGGGCATGGCCGCAACCGAGGTAAAACCGCCCGCCGCCGCCGCCGCAGTGCCGCTGGCGATGGTCTCCTTGTAGCCCTGGCCGGGTTCGCGCAGATGAACGTGCATGTCGATGAGGCCGGGCGCCACGGTCAGGCCGGTTGCGTCCAGAACTTCAGCGCCGTTGGCCTGCTTCAGCTTGCCCGGACCGGCGATCTCGGCCACCCGCCCATCCTTGAGCAGAACGTCCTTGAGCAGGTCGACGCCGGCTGCCGGGTCGATGAGATGGCCGCCTAGAATCGCGAGTGCCGTCATGCGCGGCCTCCTTGCTGCGACGCCGTCAGCGCCCGCTCCACCACCGCCATGCGGATGGCGACTCCGTTCCGCACCTGTTCCAGAATCACCGACTGCGGGCCGTCGGCCACGCCCGCTGTTATCTCCAGGCCGCGGATGATGGGACCGGGATGCAGCACAATTGCCTCCGGCGCGTGCGCGGCGAGGCGCGGCCCCGTGAGCTGGTAGTTAGCTTTGTACTGGTCGAGGTCCAGTTGCAAACCGGCCAGCCGCTCGGCCTGAATGCGCAGCATCATCACCGCCTGAGACTGGCGCAGCGCCGCATCGAAGTCGCGCTCGATGGTGATGCCAGGGCCGGCCGCCGCGGCCAGCTCCGGCAGCAGCTCCTTCGGCCCGCAGAGCAGCACGCGCGCACCCAGCCGGGGCAGCAGCATCATGTTGGAGCGGGCTACGCGGCTGTGCAGAATGTCGCCCACGATGGATACGGTGACGCCGGCCAGGGTCTCGGCGTCTACGGCCTGAACGCCGGGCCGCAGGTGCGCCAGGATGGTGCGCAGGTCGAGCAGCGCTTGGGTGGGATGCTCGTGCATGCCGTCGCCGGCGTTGAGCACCGGCAGGCGGGTCTCGGCCTCCAGCAGCCAGGCGGCGCCGCTGGAGTTGTGACGCAGGATGATGGTCTCGGCGCCCAGGGCGCGCAGCGTCAGGCCGGTATCTTTCAGGCTCTCGCCCTTCTCGATGCTTGACGATAGGCTGGAGACCAGCGTGGTGTCGGCTCCCAGGCCCTTGGCGGCCAGCTCAAAGCTGGTGCGGGTGCGCGTGGAGGATTCGTAGAAGAGCAGCGCCACGCGTCGCTTGGCCAGAATGCGGCTCCGCACCAGCGGATCCTCATTCTCAAGCGCCGTGGCGCGGGTGAGGAGATGGCTCAAGCCGTCCAGAGTCAGATCCTGGACCGTAAGCAGCGATCCCGGATGGTAGGGAAACGGCGAAGCGGGCACGGGCGGCGGATGAAGCTGGCGGCGGGCTGGCGTTGCGGTTGGGCTCATAGGTCTCAGCTTCTAGCTCCTAGCCTCTAGCTAAAAGCTAGAAGCTGCCTTTGTCACTTAATCCACGCGTTCCACCAGCAGCACCTGCTCGTCGTTGTCCACCTCGCGAAACTTCACTTCAACGATCTCGCGGCTGCTGGTGGGCACGCGCCTGCCGATGTAGGTGGCCTCGACGGGCAGTTCGCGATGGCCGCGGTCGATGAGCACGGCCAGTTGCACGCGGCGCGGCCTGCCGTGGTCGAAGAGTGCGTCCAGCGCGGCCCGGATCGTCCGGCCGGTGTAGAGCACATCGTCGCAGAGGATTACGTCGCGGCCCTCCACCTCGCAGCCGATGGCCCCTGGGGTCACCACCGGGCGAACGTCCCTAGTGGAGAGATCGTCGCGGTAGAACTGAATGTCGAGCACACCCGTATCGACGGGATGCTTCTCGATGGCGGAGATCAGCTTGCCCAGCCTTTCAGCCAGGGGAACGCCGCGGCGCTTGATGCCCACCAGCGCCAGGCCGTCGCTGCCGTTGCTCTTTTCGACAATCTCGTGGGCCAGGCGCACCAATGTGCGTTCAATCTCCGAGGCCGACATCAGTCTCCCTTTCAGGCGCAGGCCCGGTTTGTCTTCGGCTTCGCTCATGGTCGCTCTCTCGCCGCCCATCTCTGGCAGGCGTGTCTTTTGGAACGGTGTCTCTCGCAGGATGATACGAGGGGGCACCGCTCCGGAGCAAGTTCGAGAGGTTTTGGGCCGAATAATGTGGATTTCGGGGACCGGGAAAGGATTCGCGCCGGCGGTGGGAACGGTCTGCGGGCAGGGCAAATGGCCGCTTAGACCTCCGGCTGACGGGTCCGGGCCATCCAGCGCGCGCTCAAAGCCCCGCCGGCGACGGCAAAGAAGAGCAGAAGAACCGAATTGAAGGCAAAACCACAGGCCCAAATGCCCGCATGGCCCTCCGGAGAGACCATCCAGGACTGGAGCTGGGCCAACTGGGATTGGACCTGCGCGGCATCCGCCGCCGACAATCCCGTCAACGACTGCTGGGCTCTCTCCTGGAACGGGTCGAGGACGAAGGTCTTGTATAACCCATCGATCTGGCTGGACTGGTGGAGCACGAAGCGCTCGAAGAACAGGGCGCTGCCGCTGGCGCCAAAGGCCAGCCAGCCGCCCAGAATTCCGGTCACCAGGCCGATGCGTGCGCCCGCCCCGATGGTGATCCACGCCGGCCGCTGGCTGCGCACATACAGCACCACCGTCCACGCCGCGGCTGCGGCCATCCAAAACATCCCCAATGAACTCAATGGCGAAAGCACGCTTGAGAACAGCCCGGCGGGAACCGCCAGCATCAGGGCCGCGCGCAAGGCCGGCTTCCAATCCACGCTACTTGCGTCGCGCACCCCTTCGTCCCAGCGCGCGGGCTGGGCTTGTCCGGGGGCGGCTTCGGCCGAGTAGACCAGTTGCGGCAGACCGCAGGCGGGGCAGTAGCGATTGTCTGCGTGGACGGTCTCGCGGCAGCGCGTGCAGGTGATTTCCATACATCTAAGAGCCTATCGCATTGGGCCGCGGTGTGGGCAGCGCGTCGGCCAGGCATGAGAACCGGAATGAGCATTCGCCCCGCAATTTGAGACCCTCGACGATTGCATAGGGCCACTGCGTAAACGAGAAGCGGCCCAACGGTGTCTAAACTGTGGTGTGGACGTTGACAAGGCGAGACCTGGGGCACCACGCTGTTTGGACGGTTAGCCGAATTGTGCGGGAAGGAACGGAATGACGGGCTGGATGCGGCGGACGGGGGCGGGGTTTGCGGCGCTGGCGCTGGCGTTTCCAGGCGCGCAGCCGACGCTGGCGCAGACATCCGGCCAGGCGTCGAGCGCGCAGGTTTCGTCTACTCCGCAGGGCGGCTTTGTATTGAAGATGAACGGCGAGCTGGTGCTGACAAACGTGGTAGCTCGCGACTCGAGGACCGGCGAGCTGGTGCAGGGCCTGAAGCAGAGCGAATTCAGCATCTACGAGAACGGCAAGCAGCAGCAGATTTCGACCTTCGACTTTGAAAGCGTGGATAAGGCCACGCCGCTGAACGAGGCCACGGTGAGCGGATTGGCCGCCGGGGCCGCCGGCAATGGGACCAAGGCGGTGGTCGTGGCAAAGCCCGAAGACCTGCGCAATCACCGCCTGATTGTGATGTTCTTCGATTTGACCTCGATGCAGCCGGAGGATCTGGATCGCAGCGTGGAAGCGGCGCAGGACTTTCTGAAGACGAGGATGCAACCCGCCGACCTGGTGGCGCTGGTTTCGCTCGGCGATACGCTCAAGGTGGACCAGGACTTTACCGCCGACAAAACGGCGCTGATCGGCGAAGTGGCCGTTTACAACGGCACCGAGGGGCAGGGGTTTGCCGAGGGCGCAACGGCGAACTCGAACCAGGTGGAAGACACCACCGGCTACACGCCCGACGAGAGCGAGTACAACGACCTCAATACCGATCGCGAACTCTTCGCGCTGCGCGCGGTTGCCAAGTCGCTCGAAAAGATCACCGAGAAGAAGTCGCTGCTTTACTTTTCCGGCGGCATCTCGCGCGACGGGATTGAGAACCAGGCCTCGCTGCGGGCGGCTATCAACTCCGCCGTGCGCGCCAACCTGGCCATCTACAGCGTGGACACGCGCGGCCTGCAGGCGATCTCTCCTTTGGGCGACGCCTCCACCGGCAGCCTGCGCGGCAGTGGCGCTTACAACGGCGGCGCGCTTATGAACAACATGAACGCCAACTTCGCCACTCAGGAGGTGATGGCCACGCTGAGCAGCGACACGGGAGGCAAGGCGTTCTTCGATTCCAACGATTTCGCTCCGGCCTTCGCGCAGGTCGAGCGCGATACCTCGGCGTATTACGCAATTGGATTTCGTAGCACGAATCCACTGCGCGACGGCCGCTATCGCAAGCTGACGATCAAGGTGAACCGGCCGGGAGTGAAGCTCGAATACAGGCCCGGTTACTATGCGCCGGCCGACTTCCAGCACTCCGCCCATGAAGACCGCGAGCGCGAGCTTGAGGAGCAGTTGGCCAGCGATCTGCCGGCCACCGATATGGCCGTCTATCTCGATGCCATGTACTTCCGCCTGGACGAGAATCGCTTCTTTGTGCCGGTCTCGCTGATCGTGCCCGGCTCGCAGATTCCCTTTGTCAAGGGCGGAGACAAGGACAAGGCCACGCTGGACATTATCGGCGCGGTGATCGACGAGGCCAAGCGGCCCATCGGCCATGCGCGCGAAACGGTGAAGCTGAACCTCGACCCCAGCCTGCAGGCGCGGCAAAAGAATATCCAGTACACCACCAGCTTCAACCTGCCGCCGGGCAAGTATCGCTTGAAGTTTGTGGTGCGCGAAAACCAGACCGGCCGCATGGGATCGTTCGACGCGGAGATCGCGCTGCCGGAGATGAAGAAGGCTCCGCTCAAAATGAGCTCCATCGTGCTCGCCTCCATGCGCCAGCCCAGCAAGAAGGACACTCCGCTGGTGCGCGGCGGCCAGGAGTACGTGCCCAACATCAGCCACGTCTTCCGCCAGGACCAGCACCTCTACCTGCTCTACGAAATCTATAGCCCGGCGCGCGAGAAGCCGGCCGAGAACCAGCCCAAGGCAACCAAGCCCGGCATCAAGCTGCTCAGCAGCCTCGAACTGATGCAGGGGGGCGCAAAGGTCTACGAGACTCCGCTGGTCGAGGCCAGGGCGATCAATGTGGAGGGGCGCGACGCGGTGGCCATCGAGCTCGACGTGCCGCTGGCCACGCTCAAGCCCGGCCAGTACGTGTGCCAATTGAATGTGATCGACGATGCCGGAGGCAGCTTTGCGTTTCCGCGCTTTGCGGTGCTGGTGCGCGCGGCGCAGGCCGCGCCGGATGCTGCGAAACAATGAGTT
>JBEKPA010000241.1:0-5722 GCA_049521195.1 Occallatibacter sp. | reverse complement strand
CAAGCCTTATTCGGGAGAGGTTTCCGCGCATTCCCCGCCGCGTCTCCGGCTACAACCTGGATGAACTGCTGGACGAGAACGGTTTCCAAGTGGCCCGCGCGCTGGTGGGGAGCGAAGGCACTTGCGCCACCGTCGTTTCCGCCACGCTGAACCTCACCGCCAGCCCGCCCTTCCGCGTGCTTACCGTGCTGGCCTTCGACGACGCTTTTCTCGCCGCCGATGCTGTCCCGCGCGCACTGGAACACACGCCCATCGGTTTGGAAGGCTTCGACGGCATGCTGGTCGATTTCATGCGCCGCAAGCGCCTGGCTGTCGATGACGTTGCTCTGCTGCCGCCCGGCGGCGGCTTTCTGCTGGTCGAGATGGGTGCATGGGAGGCCGCCGAAGCCCAGGCCAAGGCCGAATCCCTGATTCGCGCATCCCAAGCCTGGCCTAACCCCCCGTCGGCCCGCATCTACTTGGCCGCCGAGGCTGCTCGCGTCTGGCACGTGCGCGAATCCGCGCTTGGCGCCATGGTCTTTGTTCCCGGCGAGCCCGACCGCTTCGAAGGCTGGGAAGACGCTGCCGTCCCGCCCGCTCAACTGGGCGCCTATCTCCGCGGCATCTCCGCCCTGATGGCCGAATACGGCTACCGCAGCCCGCTCTACGGCCATTATGGCCAGGGCTGCGTCCACATGCGCGTCAACTTCGACTTCCGCAGCGCCGAGGGCCTGCGCCGCTACCGCGAGTTCATCGTGCGCGCCGCCGATCTGGTGTTCAGTTTCGGCGGATCGCTCAGCGGCGAACACGGCGACGGCCAGTCGCGCGCCGCGCTGCTGCCCAAAATGTTCGGCCCGGAGCTGATGGGCGCCTTTCGGGAGTTCAAGGCCCTGTGGGATCCGGACAATCGCATGAATCCCGGCAAGCTGGTGGATGCGGTACGCGTCTACGACCCCCTGGAAAACCTCCGCCACGGCCTGCTGACTACCCACAGCTCTCCTCCAAGAGTGCAGAGAGCGGAGCTCGCTTTCGCCGCCGATGGCGGCTCGATGGAGCGCGCCACCGAGCGTTGCGTCGGCGTTGGCGCCTGCCGCAAGGCCGAGGGCGGCGTCATGTGCCCCAGCTTCCGCGCCACCGGCGAGGAGCGGCACTCGACGCGCGGCCGAGCGCGCCTGCTGTGGGAGATGCTGGCCGGCGCCCTGCGGGATGAAGGCTTCCAAAGCCAGGCCGTCTACGAGGCTCTCGACCTTTGCCTCAGTTGCAAGGCCTGCAAATCCGAGTGCCCGGTGCAGGTGGATATGGCCGCGTACAAGTCGGAGTTCCTGGCCCAGCGCTACAAGGGCCGCCTTCACCCCCTGCACCACTACCTTTTCGGCTTTGCCGACCGGTTGGCGCGCTGGGGTTCGCTCACTCCGGCCCTGACCAACGCGCTGCTCACCGGCCCCGTCACCAGCCCGCTCATCAAACGAATGGCTGGAGTAGCGCAAGAGCGCCAGCTCCCACGGCTTGCGGTGCGGAGCTTTCAGAGCCTCCGCACCATTTCGTTGAAGGGTACGGGCTTCAGCCCGTGCATTGACTCGACCCGGGAAACCGTGGCTTTAGCCCCTGAGGGAAAGGCTGCCCCACCGCAGGTGGTCCTTCTCTGGCCGGATACCTGGAACAACTACTATCACCCGCAAACCCTCACTGCCGCAGAATCGGTCCTCGCACAGGCAGGCTTCCGGGTTGAAACCCCGCGCGGACACATCTGCTGCGGCCGCCCGCTCTACGACTTCGGCCTGCTCGGCGCCGCCCGCCGCTATCTGACCAAAATCCTCGACCGCATGGCGCCGCAGATCGATGCGGGTCTGCCCTTTATCTTTCTGGAGCCAAGTTGCGCCAGCGTTTTCAAGGACGAGCTGCTCGAACTCTTTCCAAACCACCCCCGCGCGCAACGCTTGAGCAGGCAGGTCTGGCTGCTGGCCGACTGGTTGGCCGCCAAGGCCCCGGAATGGGCCACGGGCCGGCTCCAGGGCGCGCGCGTCCTGCTCCACGGCCACTGCCACCACAAGGCGGTCTTCGGCGGTCCGGCCAGCGAGATCGCGCTGCTCCGCCAGGCCGGAGCCACCGTCGAACCCATCCAGGCAGGCTGCTGCGGCATGGCTGGCCCCTTCGGATTCGAGGCCGATAAGTATGAAGTCTCCAAGGCCATTGCAAACGACGGCCTGCTGCCGGCCGTCGAGAGGGCCGGCCCAACGACGCTGATCGTCGCCGACGGTTTCAGTTGCCGCGAACAGATCGCCCAGTTTTCCCGCCGCAAAGCCATGCACCTTGCCGAGGCGCTGAATCGAAGCTGCGGTTGCGCGAAATGATAAGATCGCAGATTAATTCTCGACCCAAAAATGAACAGACGTCCGCATTGTGAATTGTTAAGGGCAGGCGGGAAAATCAATCGGCACGCGCATGGGATTTGCTGTATTGTGTTGAGGAGGAGTCGCTTAGCTGGTTCCATTGGAGGCCTTTGCAACTCCGGATGCGAAAAATGCGTCCAATCGGTTAGGACACCGCGGAGTTTGGCTTCGATCGGGTGTGTGCGCCGAGCCTTGCACCGCCGATCTTCGGAATCGCCGATGCTTGAATCGGACGCCGCAATGGGATCGCGATTTGCGGCAGGGTAGGGAATTTTGATAGGCTCAGGCATTCTTCAGGCTGAGCGGAGGGAGACGGTTCGTCATGGCAGAGGATAACAAGGTACATCATTTGGGTTGGTTTTTGGCAGGGCTGGGCGTGGGCGCCCTGGCGGGGATTTTGTATGCCCCCAAGAGCGGCCGTGAAACCCGCGAAAGGATCGCGAGCGGAGCCCGCGAGGGAACGGAGTACCTGCGCGCGCGCTCCCAGCAGGCCGCTGAGAAGGTAGGCACCCTGGTGGACAAGGGCAAGGTGCAGGCAGGCGAATTCGTTGATCGCGGACGGGCGCAGTGGGAAGAGTTTGTGGAGCGAGGCAAGAACCTCGTCAACGACCAGACCACCAGGGTAAGCGCAGCCGTCGATGCGGGGCGCGAGGCCTATCGGACCACCGTTGGCCCCGTCGATCCCGAGCACCTGTGAGCAGCCCTTTTCCCGGAATCCATTCCGGCGCGGCCTCATTTTGTTCGATCGTCCGCTTCGGAGTTGAGCGCGCGAGGGACGGAATTCGGCGTGCGCAGGCTCCGGGCAACCGGCTCCAATCTGCCCTGGGGAGCGCGTCAAGAGCGTTGTTGGAAGTGCGCAGAAGACCTGCGCGAGATCGTTCCGATGCCAAAGTTGGACAATGAAGCCATCGAGTTAGTCTGTATCGCCGTCACGGCGCTGGCCGTGTTGCTGCAGGCGATCGTTCTGTCGGCAATCTATGTGGCCCTGCGCAAGGCAATCGGTTCCCTGCGCGGTGAGGTCGAGGATCTGCGTTCCTCGCTGATGCCGGTCGCCAACAACACGCGGGAAGTCATTGTAGAAGCGCGGGCGCTCATCGACAACATGCGGCGTCTCTTTGCCCGCATCGCTCCGAAGGCCGAAACGACTGTCGGCGACGTGGCAAGGGTGGCGCGCGGCTTGCGCGAGCAGACCGAAGAACTGGAAGAGGCAGCCCAGGAGGTTCTTGCGCGAGTGCGCTTCCAGACCGGCCGGGTGGACGCTATGACCACCAGCGGTTTGGATGCCGTCGATCGGGCCGGCAGCTATGTGGCCGAGACCGTCGGCAAGCCAGCAAGGCAACTTGCCGGTCTGCTGGCGGCGGCCAAGGCGATCGTCGAATCGCTGCGCGCCCCCGCGCGCGAACCGCGGCATGCACGCTTTTCCGGCGACGAGGATACATTCGTTTAGCAGAATGCGTTCGAGTCTCGGCGTCGGATCACCTCATCGATGGCAGCGCGCTGGCCGCGCCGCCGCCTCGCCTTCGCACACGATCTCTGTTGGGAGCGGCCGCACCGGCGCCGTCGCGCGTGAGTCGTATATCATGAGAGACGGTGCGGCTCCCCAAAGCCTGGGGACAATGCGGGCTTTGGAAACGCGAATATGCCACCAGAATGCAACCACGGAAGCTGAACGCGAAGATCAAGTCCTAGCAGGGCGTTCAGGACGAATAGGTTCTGCGAAGCGGAGGGATGGGTGAGCGGTTGATACCGGCGGTCTTGAAAACCGTTGTGCCTGAAAGGGTACCGGGGGTTCGAATCCCTCTCCCTCCGCCAAGACCCCTTCCCAGAACGTCTCAGATGGAAATTGCTTATTGAGCGATAGCAGGCTGCATTGCGGCCACAATCGAAATCCCGGCTAGTTTAACTGACGTCTTTCCATCGAGTCGAAACCCGGAATCTGCGCCTGGGGCTGGAGATAAGAGGGGAATTCCAATGACAAGCAAGCTGCGGTCGGGAGTCGGCATTGCAGTGACTTGGGCACTGATGCTGGCGGGCTTGGTTGCGCGCGGACAGGAGCAGGTTCAACTCGTTCCCCAGATGGGAACGGGCGGTCTCTGGTCTGTGGCATTCTCACACGATGGCCGCTTACTTGTGACGGGAAGCGAAGAAAATGTCGCACAGTTGTGGGAGATGGCGACGGAGCGGCTACTTCGGTCGTTCGTAGGGCACAGTAGACGTGTTGAATCCGTCGCGTTCTCTCCGGATGCGCCCTTTGTATTGACGGGCAGCGCAGATACCACGGCGCGGCTCTGGAATGCGGCAACCGGGGAGTCTGTTCTTTCGTTTGAAGGACCAGCGGTGCAGTTAACTCTGTCGCATATTCTCCCAACGGCCGGCTCATAGCGACGGGAAGCGAAGATAAGACAGCACGCCTGTGGGACGCGAAGACAGGCCAGCAGGTAGGTTCTGCGATGGAACACCCGCCCCATGTTTATGCCGTCGCCGTTGGCTTTTTGCGTCGAATTGGGGAGCGTCTTGTGCAAACCAGGCACGGGCTGAAGCTCGCGCCTTTCAGCATGTTCAGATTCATCCGCCCTGCCCTGTGACCGCCGTTACACCGTGCGCCGCCCCCGGGTTTGCTAAAATCCAGAGGGTAGATAACCCACTCTTGAGGGCTGGACGGAGAGGAGATTCCGAACGTGCAGGAGCTTCTGGAAACGATACGAAGCGCCGCCGGAGAAGCTCTTGCCGTGGATCGCCGTCCCCAACTGAATGACCGGCTACAGCACCGCATTGCGAGGACCGATATGACTGAGATTGTTGCCATTCGCGCCCGCGAGGTTTTGGACTCGCGCGGCAATCCGACCGTGGAAGCGGATGTAATTCTGGAGAGCGGCGCTTTGGGCCGCGCCATCGTGCCTTCGGGCGCATCCACCGGCGAGCATGAGGCCGTGGAACTGCGCGACGGCGACAAGACCCACTTCCTCGGCAAAGGCGTATTGCAGGCCGTGGAAAACGTTGAGACCGTGATCGCGCCTGAGTTGGAAGGCCTGGACGCAGCCAATCAGCGCCTGATCGACCAGACAATGATCGCGCTTGACGGCACCCCCAACAAGGCCAAGCTGGGAGCGAATGCGATTCTCGCGGTCTCAATGGCTGCCAGCCGCGCCGTAGCCCAGACGCTGGAGATTCCTCTCTACCGCTATCTTGGCGGCGTGAATGCCAGCATCCTGCCCACGCCGATGCTGAACGTCCTAAACGGCGGAGCGCACGCTGACAGTAACGTCGACTTTCAGGAGTTCATGATCATGCCGGTCGGCGCCGAGCGCTTCTCCGATGCGCTGCGGTGGGCCGCCGAGACCTTCCATACTCTC
>JBEKPA010000240.1:0-5751 GCA_049521195.1 Occallatibacter sp. | reverse complement strand
GGGCTTCCGGCGGGTGCGCCGCTTAAGGCGTTCACCTACACAGCCAAGCAGCTTTTCGATACGCGCGATTCGGCCAAGCTTAAGAACCAGAAGTCTCTCAATGCGAGCGGCGAGTTCCTGGCAGATAATCAATTTGGACTTGCGGTCGTCGTGGTCTCCGCCGGCATGGAAGGCGACACCCAGAAGGATCTGGTACTTACGGAAGCCAGAGCCATGGTTGTGCGCGAGTACCTGGTCGAGAATTTCGGCTTTGACGACGGCCAGCTCAAGACGCTGGGAATGGGCAAGCAGACGGGCGCGAATCTGGACGCGGATTGGGGTTCAATCCAGATTCTCATCTTCCCGGCAGGAACCGAGATACCGATCGAAAAGCCTGCGCCGGCCCCTGGCCCACCCGCAGCGAATGCCGCCGGGCCGGTTCAGATTACTTCCGCGGCAAGTGAAAAGCCATAACACTGGCAGCGGCGATCGCCTTGCAGAGATGGAGAAGAGATGACCGGAAGCAAGCACAACCGCGAAGGAAACAGCAGCGAAAGTGGTGAGCCAGATCCTGGTCCTTACTGGAGGCGCATGCATCGCGACTGGCGCTTCTGGGTGGGCGCGGTCTTCATGTTTGCCGCGTTATCTATTTACGTTCTGAGCGGAGACCTGGCGTGGATTCCGCGCAGCCAGCCGCACCAGCCGTCGTCAACTGCCGCGAGATAAAGGCGCAGCCTCGATCCCTTAGGTCAACGATCGGGCGCAGGCAAGCCGCTGGCGCAAGCGACCGCGGCGTTCGCCGTTTCACATGGCAAGCGCTAACTGCAAATCGTGAGAGCCGGGTAACGGACAATGGGACCGATACGCATCAGGCAAGGGCGGCGTCCGGCGCTTGCGCGCAGAGGCCGGTGTGTGTGTTTCGACCTCGCGGAGGAGTAACCCTCGCGGAGATTGCCATTCCGCAATCGTGCGGAATTGGCGGCAATGCAACGGCGCGCGGAGCCGGAAGCTCAAACGGGAATTGGAGCGATTTCAGAGGCAATCGGATGGCGAAAAAGCTAATTGTCTTCGATCTTGACGGAACGCTCGCCCCAAGTAAATCGCCGCTCGATGCCGAAATGTCGTCCCTCCTGCATGACCTGCTCGGCGTGGTCAAGGTGGCTGTCATCTCCGGGGGCGCCTGGCTGCAATTCGAGCGACAGGTTCTCTCCAATTTGCCGCAGGACGATCGCCTGGCGAGGCTGTCGATTCTTCCCACTTGCGGAACAGAGTTCTTTCAGTACGCAGAGGGCTGGAAGAAGCTCTATTCGGAGGATTTCACCGCGGATGAGAAGGAGAAGATCGTCAGTTCTCTCCAGAAAGCGGTCGGAATCGCCGGCTTCCATGTTGAGAAGACGTGGGGCGAGGCGATCGAAGATAGGGGAAGCCAGGTAACATACTCCGCACTGGGCCAGCAGGCTCCCTTGGAGGAGAAGGAGAGATGGGATCCGGACTTCGCCAAGCGCAAGAAGATCAAAGCAATTCTCGACACTCTTATTCCTGAGTTCTCGGTCCGTCTGGGCGGCGCGACATCCATCGATGTTACCAAGCCGGGTATCGACAAGGCCTACGGAATCGGAAAGCTGCGCGATATTCTCGGCATTTCATTGAAGGAGATGATCTTTATCGGCGATGCCTTGTTTGCGGGAGGAAACGACTACCCGGTTGAACAGGCAGGCGTAATATCCATTCCCGTTCGCGGCCCCAATGAGACCAAGCGGGTTATCGAAGCGATCGTCGCCTGCTTGAGCGGCGATGAACCTGCGCGAACCTTTGAGGCGGCGAGCGCGACTTCTTGAGGAGTACAGATGAGCGAATTCACTCCGCACCTCCTGGGATGTTGATGGAGCCGGGACCGGGAAATCCCCAGGAGGTCGAAGGCGTGCTGAATCCGGCCGCCGTTCGCGGGCCTGACGGTGATCTAGACCCCTGCGAGCTGCCGTCCCACAATCCTCCCGAGTGTGCATTCTAGCTCAGTCATTTGCCCATTTTTTTGGAAAGATAAACATGAAGAGGAGCGACCGTTCTCCCCTCCGCCCTGGTCAGGAGCTAAGCCGGACCATCCGACATCTGTCCCTCTTAGTCAGCAGCGTCGCGAAAAGACAGTTTTCAGGGCGGATACAGGCTGAATCCAGGCAAATCGCACAACATTCAATGAAGCTGAGGCGGTCGAAGGTCCCTGAGAGATCCAACCAGCTTTTTCACATCGATTGGAGAGCATCAAATGCCACTTGTCACAATCGTTATCACTCTATGCGTCGTCGGCGTGTTGTTATGGCTGATAAACCGCTTCATTCCCATGCAGAGCCAGATCAAAGGCATCCTGAATGCGGTTGTTGTGATCGCCGTGGTGATCTGGCTCCTGAAGGTTTTCAACCTGTTAGGGTACATCACCCAGTACCGCGTCGGACATTGAATGATCGAACTGCCGAGACATTGAAGTCCGTGCCCGCCAACGAAACGAAAGTCCACCGCAATACGGCAGAGCCCTGCCTGTAGGAGGAATCTTGAAGCGCATGCTTTTGTTCGCAATGGGAAGTGTCCTCGGCTTGAGCGCGTTTGCGCAAGCCGGCTCGCAAGCAACGATGGTCCTCGAATCCGTCGGCCCGGTCTCCACATACCGCGTGGTCGTGATCAGCCGCTCGGTCCAGGCGGTCAACTATCGGCATCGCAGCGGGGCCACGGATGTGGATTTCGCCGGCACGGCTCTGTTGCCTTCGGCGGACGGAAAAGCCAAGGTGCGAAGCAAGCGCGGCACCATGGAAGTCGAGGCGGAGTTCGGAAACCTGCAAAGCCCCGCAACCTTTGGCGGCGAGTATCTCACCTATGTTTTGTGGGCGATCTCGCCCGAGGGCCGGGCAGTGAATCTTGGAGAAGTGCTGGTGGGCGACAACGACCGCAGCAAATTGACTGCAACCACAGACCTGCAGGCGTTCGCTCTCATCGTTACCGCGGAGCCGTACTATGCCGTCCGGCAGCCCAGCAACGTCGTCGTCCTCGAGAACGTCGTTCGCGCGGACACCAAGGGAACCACCGAGGCAGTGAATGCGAAGTATGAATTGATGGAGCGTGGGGGCTACATTCCCACTGGCTACAAGTTCGACCCGGTGGTTCTAAGCGCCAGTCTTCCGCTGGAATTCTACGAGGCGCGGAATGCGCTGCGGATCGCGCAATCCGAGGGGGCGGAACAATATGCCGGCGCCAGCTACCAGCATGCCGTTCAGTTGATGAACACCGCCGATGCGGATGCCACCGTGAACCACATCGACAGAAAGCCCCTGATTGCCGTGGCCCGGGAGGCAGTGCAGACCGCGGAAGATGCGCGCGAGATAGCGGTCAAGAAGATCGATGAGGAACGCCGCGCGGACGATCTTCAGGCCTCCAGCGACGCGCAGGCAAGATCGCAGGCGCAGGCCGCCGACGCTACGCGATTGAAGGAGCAGGCTCAGTCCGATGCGGCCAAGGCGCAAGCCGACGCGGCAAAGGCGCAAGCCGACGCGGCCAAGGCCCAGGCCGATATGGTCACCAACCAGACGGCATCGGCAGCCGCGATCTCCGCTGCCCAGGCCGATGCGGAGCAGGCTCGTCTAGCCGCGCAGGCGGCTCAGCAGGGTGAACACCAGGCCAACAGCGACAAGGCCGCAATGCGCGCGCAGTTGTCCTTGCAGTTGAACACAATTCTTGAAACCCGCGATAGCGCCCGCGGACTGATTGTCAGCATGTCCGATGTATTGTTCGACACTGGACAATACACGTTGAAGCCCGGAGCGCGGGAGAAACTGGCGAAGGTTGCCGGAATTCTTCTCGCTTATCCTGGGCTTAACATCGAAGTCGACGGCTACACCGACAACGTCGGCGGCGATGCGATGAATCAAACGCTGTCGGAAAATCGCGCTGGCGCCGTCCTCAAATACCTGGTGGAAGAAGGCGTAACCTCAAACTCGGTGAGCTCCAAGGGCTACGGCAACTCGTTGCCAGTTGCCACCAATGACAACGCCGCGGGCAGGCAGGAAAACCGGAGAGTGGAACTGGTTGTTTCCGGCGACGCAATCGGTAGCCCCGCGAATGCGACGACGGGAAGTTTGTATTAACAAGGTTGTGTAACCGCTGCGGTCTCGAAGAGAGGCCGCAGCGCATCTTCGGCCATCCTGACCGCGAACGAAAAAGCGAGGAGTGAAGATGCTTGGGACTATATTGATTGTGATTCTGGTTTTGGCGCTATTGGGCGCCTTGCCGCGGTGGCCGCATAGCAGGAGTTGGGGATATGCTCCGAGCGGAGGAGTGGGACTGGTCCTCCTGATTATTGTCATTCTCCTGGTTCTTGGCCGCATTTGATTTTGAAAGGAGGACACAATGCCGTTTCCCGAGCCGATGCATCCCGGGAAAACTACTGTAGATCCGGTTCCAGATGCCGGTTTGCACGGCTCAATGAATGTATGCAAACTGCCTTTGCCGACGCGCATTGCGTTTGTTGGCAACTACCTGCCGCGCGAGTGCGGCATTGCCACTTTCACGACCGACCTGTGCACTGCGCTCGCGGCGGAATACGGCGAGGGACGCCTGTTTGCGATACCTGTCAACGATCTCGAATCGAGCTACGACTATCCGCAGCAAGTGCGCCTGGAGATTGCCCAGGAAGACCTTTCTTCTTACGAGCGCGCCGCCGATTTTCTCAATTTCAACGGCAACGATCTAGTCTGCCTGCAACATGAATATGGCATCTACGGCGGCAGCGCGGGCCGCCACATACTGACCTTGCTGCGCAAGTTGAAGATGCCTCTCGTGACCACGCTGCATACGGTTCTGCGCGAGCCAGACATGAATCAACGAATGGTGCTCGAAGAGATCTCGCGGCTTTCCGATCGCCTGATTGTAATGAGCGAATTGGCGGCCCAACTGCTGCGAGAAGTGTATGCGGTTCCGGGCGAAAAAATCGATGTGATTCCACACGGCGTGCCCGATTTCCAGTTCATGGACCCAAATTACTTCAAAGACCGCTTCGGAACCGAAGGCAAGTCCGTGCTGTTGACGTTCGGTCTGCTATCACCGAACAAGGGAATTGAGAACGTGATTCGAGCGTTGCCGGCGATTCTGGCAAGGCACCCGAACGTGGTGTATATCGTCTCCGGTGTGACGCATCCGCATATTCGCCGGCGGGAGGGCGAGCGCTACCGCGAAGAATTGAGGGCTCTGGCAGAGCAGCTTGGGGTTTCATCGAACCTGATCCTCGTCAATCGCTTTGTAAGTGCGGAAGAACTAGTGGAACACGTCGGCGCGGCCGATATATACATTACGCCCTACCGGCAGGAGGCGCAGATCGTCTCCGGAACGCTCGCAATTGCGCTTGGAGCGGGGAAGGCGATTATCTCAACGCCGTATTGGCATGCGAAAGAGCTGCTGGCGGACAAGCGGGGCGTGATCGTGCCTTTCGAGAATCCCGATGCTATTGCGGAAGCAGTGCTTCGACTCCTGGATAACGATGGAGAACGGCACGCCATGCGGAAGCGGGCCTACCTCCATTCACGCGAAACAATTTGGTCCAGGACGGCGCGAAAATACATGGCGAGTTTCCAGCGTGCACGATTCGAGCGCACCTTGCAGCCCAGGGCATCTCAGCAAGACGATGTCGCAGCGAATGCTGCCAACTACCTGCCGGCTTTGAATACGGATCAGATGCTGCGACTGACAGACGACACGGGAATCTTGCAACATGCCATCTTCTCGGTGCCCAAT
>JBEKPA010000239.1:0-5762 GCA_049521195.1 Occallatibacter sp. | reverse complement strand
AACTTGTGGAAGCGCCTTCATAAATGCGTTTGCTCGGACTCTCCATCCGTGGTCATTTCTCGTAAAGGCGATTGGACCGCTATCGGTAATCGACGACCCCAGCCGCTTTGTGATCGCGCTCCAAGCGGTCGGCTCGCCCGACGGCGGACGAGTAAAAACGCGATTGACAGAGGCCTTCGAGCAATGCGGCGTGCCCGATGCCCAATGCGCTCAGGGAGCTGTTCCGCCGTGCGTTCAACGCGCGGGGAGATTAGTTGGCTGCCCGAAAATTGACCCATTCCCTATTTCTGTTGTGCCGGAGGAGCATCGGAGACGTAAATCGTTGCGGACGCCTGGCCGGGGGCGGCAAAGCGGCGCAGCGCGGTCAGGCCGGCGGGATGCGCCTGCACGGCGCGGTCGATCTGGTCGCCGTCGAAGGCCAGCACGATGGCCGCATGGGCGGCGGGCTCGGCGAGGGCGGCGCTGTAGAACTCCCGGTCGCTCTCGTTGACGGTCTGGCGCAGCGGAATCCCGGTGAGAGAGACGATTTCGGGATAGACCGAAGTGTTCATCAGAATCACGCCGCCCGGCCGCCGGGCGAGCAGCGCGCGCAGAACCGGCGGAATCTGATCCTCATAGGGCCGCCGTGCCTCAATGTTCTTTGTGCCTTCGACGTAAGTGAGCGGACGCTCGCGCACCATCTGCATGGCATTCAGGGCGATCAGCGCGAACAGAACGCCCACCGTGTACTTCACCCATCGAGCCTGCGACTCGCCGGTCTTGAATTCGCGCACTGCGGCGAGAAGAAACTGCGCGGCAAAGCCCAGGCCCAGCGCCAGGGCGGGCAGGAGTTCCATTCCGTAGCGCGTGTTGTACCAGGAATGCGGCCACCAGACGGGCAGAAAGATGGGCACCGACCCATAAGCCACCGAATACGCATAGAACGGGACCGGCAGCCAAAGCAGCAAAGTCCAGGCAAACGCACGTCGGCGCGCCGTGAGCCAGGCACAAGCGCTGCCGAAGAGACTCAGCGCCAGCAGCAGGTTGCCCCAGGCCGCCGCGGCGGCGTCCATCTCCGCGGCCTTCATGAAGAAGAGCAACGCCACCCACGGATTGTGCCAGCCCGGATGCGGCGGGAAGCCGGGTACGGAGGTCCGCACCTCGATGGCCTTGGCGGAGTAAGGCCCGCGCAAAAAGTAGAGCCAATCGCCGAAGGCCGCGGCATTGTAGATGAACCATGCTGCCGGCGCGGCCACGAGCAGAGCGCTAGCCAGCCAGAAGGCTGGCGAGCGTAGCCCGCCGCGGCGGGCAAGCCCACCACGGCGGGCAAGCGTGAGGCCCATGCATCCCCAGGCCAGCAGCGCCATGACCCAGCCGTCGTAGCGCGTGAAGATGGCGGCCACCAGCGCGGCGGCGATCAGCCAGAGCAACCGCGCGGAGCTTTGCGAATCGTCGTCCAGGCTTGCCCGCCACTCCACGAGCCAGACGGCGAGCCAGATGGTCTCGCAGAGAAAGAGCGGCTCGGTCATGGCCGTGGTTTGCAAGTAAAGGAGACTGGGATTGGCGGCGAAAAACGCCAGCGCCAAGGCGGCCGAGGCGGGCGTGAGCCAGCGGCGCGCCAGCCGGTAGAGGCCCGCGCAGCCGGCCAGATACGCCAGGGCCGAGGGAATTGCGCCGGCGATCCCATTGGCCCACCAGCCGTACACCTGGACAAAGGGAATCAGCAGCAGGTGTGGCAGCGGCAGCCACACCGAGCCCAGCTGCGTGAGGCCCGGCCGATGCGAATCGAGAACCCGCCGCGCAATGTGCAGGTGGGCAACCGCATCGCCGTAGTTGAGCATGGCTCCATGCCGCAAGCTCCACGCGAGGGCTGCCATCGAGGCTGCCGCGCACGTGGCCAGCGCGGCCAGCCACTCCGCGCGCGAGATGGGCTTCTCAATCAAGGTGAGTCAACTCGCGGAAGAGAATGAAGCGGTCGTCGATCTCCTCGCGGGTGAGTTGCTGCAGCCGCTCGGTGCCGAAGCGCTCACAGGCGAAGGAGCCCATCACGCTGCCGTAGAACATGGCTCGCCGGAAGGCGGCCGGAGTGAGCTCGCTCGCCGCGGCGGAGGAGGCCAGGTAACCGAAGAATCCGCCGGCAAAGCTGTCGCCCGCGCCGGTGGGATCGACCACCTCTTCCAGCGGCAGCGCAGGGGCCCTGAACGGGCGCTCCGCGCTTTTACCCTTTGGACTGGATTCGTGGAACAGAGTCGCGCCGTACTCGCCGTGCTTGACCACCAGAGCCTTCGGTCCCAGCGCCAGCACCGCGCGCGCGGCCTGGACGAGATTGTTGTTGCCGGCCAGCATTTTGGTCTCGGTTTCGTTGATGAGCAGCACATCCAGGCCCTTGAGCACTTCCAGCAGCGCCGCGCGATGATCCTTGATCCAGTAGTTCATCGTGTCGCCGGCCACCAGCTTTACGCCGGGCATCTGTTCGCGCACGCGCCGCTGCAGGACCGGATCGATATTGGCCAGGAACAGGAACTCGGAGTCGCGATAGGCCTCGGGAATCTTCGGCTCGAAGGCCGCAAAGACATTCAGATCCGTGGTGTGGGTCCTGGCCTCGTTCAGGTTTTCGAGATAGGAGCCTTCCCAGAAGAAACTCTTGCCCGCCGCCCGCTCAATGCCGCGCGTGTCGATCGAGCGCGCGTTGAAGACCGCCTCCTGCTCGGCGCCGAAGTCCTCGCCCACGACGGCGATGACGCGCACATCGGTAAAGAAGCTTGCGGCCAGCGAAAAGTAAGTCGCCGCCCCGCCAAGGCAGCGCTCCCGCCGGCCCGCCGGCGTTTCAATCGAATCGTAGGCCACGCTGCCCACCACGGTAATTGCCATCGTTCTTCCTCTCTAAATCGATTGATGCTTAAGCTAATCGACGCGGACCGTTTTCGCGGTGAACCGCTGGCTTGCCGACCCGCTTGCGGCGCAGCCGTGCTAACTCCGCTAACTCCGCCAACACCGCTACCAACCCAAATACCTTCCGAAGAGCAGACCAAGCTTCTCCTTCGCCGCTGCGGGAATCGCATCCGGCTGGGTGAGCACGGCATACTTTGCCGCCGAGGCGCAGGCGCAGTTGCGCTCGTGCGGCATGGCCGCCACGGCAGCCTTCACCACCAGCGCAGCATTGTCGGCGTTCTTGTGCAGCACGCCCACAATCTCCTCGATGGTGACCGCGTCGTGGCCCTCGCGCCAGCAGTCGTAGTCGGTGACCATGGCCACGGTGGCGTAGCAGATCTCCGCTTCCCGCGCCAGCTTGGCCTCTTGCAGGTTGGTCATGCCGATCACGTCCGCGCCCCAGCTGCGATAGAGATTCGACTCGGCGCGGGTAGAGAACTGCGGGCCTTCCATGCAAACATAGGTGCCGCCCAGCTTGCCCACCACGCCCGCCGCGGCGCAGGCCACGGCCGCCGCACTGGCCACCGTGGCGCAGACCGGATCGCCAAAGGCCACATGGCCGACGATCCCCTCGCCGAAGAAGGTGGAGATGCGATGGAAGGTGCGGTCGATGAACTGGTCGGGAATGACGAAGTCGGTAGGCTTGTGCTCCTCTTTGAGCGAGCCGACGGCCGAGACCGAGACGATGCGCTCCACGCCGAGCTTCTTAAAGGCGTAGATGTTGGCGCGGAAGTTCAACTCCGAGGGTAGGATTCGGTGCCCGCGCCCGTGCCGGGCCAGAAAAGCCACGTTGCGGCCCTCCAACTTGCCCAGCACAAAGGCGTCGGAGGGCGAGCCGAAGGGCGTGTCCACGTGCTCCTCGCGCACGTTGGTGAATCCGGGCATGGAGTAAAGCCCGCTGCCGCCGATGATGCCGATCTCCGCCTGTGCCAATCTTCACTCCTTTCACCCCGGCGACGAAGGCCGTTCGCCGGGCGCCCTGTCCTTTTGCGGCGGACCGTCTGCCGGCCGTTGCGTGCCTTCCGCAAACATCTCAGTATAAAGGCCGGAGCGAGGCCATAGCCCGGCGGCCGTCCGCCCGCGTATACTCTCCGGCAAGGCACGTCATGGACCCATCGTCATTCCTGCTTCCGAACTCCCTGCAAAACGCGGCTGTCCTCACCGTCATTCTCGCCTTCGTCGGCTACCTGGCCACCTTTATGAGCGCCCGGATGCTGGAGCGGCGGCGCGACAAGCTCGACCTCGTCAACCGGCGGCTCAACGAGTTCTACGGCCCGCTCTATGTCGCTTCGCAGGCCGGCAACATCGCCTATCGCTCGCTGCTCAAGAAGCAGGGCAAGACGCAGAGCTTTCCCATTCTCGACGATGAGATGAAGGAGTGGATGCTGTGGATGACCACCATCTTCATGCCCCTCAACGACGTGCGCGAGAAGATCATCATCGAGAAGGCCTACCTTATCGTCGAGGAGCAGATGCCGCGCTGCCTGCTCGACTTTGTCACTCACGTGGTGGGTTACAAGGCGGTGCTGGCCAAGTGGGCCGAGGGCGACTTCTCCGAGCGCCGCTCGACCATCGGCTGGCCGCCGGAGTTCGACATCTATGTGGAACGCTCCTACGCCGCCCTCAAGGCCCAGCAAACCCGCCTGCTGCACAGCGGTCTCTGGAGGCTCTGGCACCGGATGGTTCATGGCAAGCGGAAATAGCGGCGCAGGAATCGATGTTTAAAAGGTTCCGCCGCCGAGTTCACAACGATCCAGGGGTTCAGAATCCTATGAATGCGACCCATCCCACCGTCTGCGGTTACCGCGTCCGCTCGACCCCGCCGCCGCTTTTCCGGTTTGCTGCGCTGCTGAACCGATGGAAGCTGCGCGGCGGCTATCGCCTGGGAGCGCTGGCCAGTCGGGGCTGCGTCGTCGAATACGATCTTGGGGATGGGTTTCATGTTACGGTCCCCATCTATCGCGAGGACAATCGCCTCGGCCGGGAAGAGATACTGCGGTATGGAGCCCAGATGACGCACGCCATGAGCAGCAAAGCCGCTTCCATGCGGAACGCGACCCTGATCGACTGCGGCGCCGATATCGGTATGATGTCGATTCTGTTGCGCCGGCGGATTCCAGCGATCGACCGCGTCGTGGCCTTCGAACCCAATGTCGAGGTGCTGCCGTTCTTGAGCCGCAATCTCTCGATGCTTCCCTGCGCTACGCTCATGCTCGGCCACGCGGTGGGAAACATCAACGGTGCCGGGCGCCTGGTGCGGCCCGCGCGCGATCATTCCGACCACGCTCGGTTTCTTGTGGCCGACCCGATGGGCAACATTCGCGTGATTACAGTCGATAGCCTTGGCGTGACCGGCGACATCATTCTGAAGATCGATGTCGAGGGTGGCGAGTATGCGGTCCTCGAGGGGGCGCTCGAAACTATCCGGCAGGCACCACGCTGCGTCATTTCGCTGGAGGCGCATCCAGCCGTGGCCGCGCGCACAGGCCGCAATCCGTCCGAAGCTCTTCGCATGCTCGATTCGATCCGCCCGTTTCGATTTGTTGTTGCCGGTGCTGCTTCCTGTTGGGAGTTGAGTTCGCTCGATCAGCCTCTCTTCCCGCCCGGCGCGCAAGTACAGGTGCTGGATATCGTCGCCTCGGCAGGAGTTTAGGCCCTTCCGGCGAACGCTACATCGGCCATCGCGGCGTCCCAGCCATCGCCTGTCTGTCTGCCTACGGATTAAGTGCAACGGAATCAAAGGCGACGTGCGACCACCCTGCGCTTCGGCGATAGCTCACGCGAGTACGGGCAGCCCCAGGCGTTTCCACAGCCGCAGGGTGGGGGCGGCCTGGTTGACGGTATAGAAGTGC
>JBEKPA010000238.1:0-7414 GCA_049521195.1 Occallatibacter sp. | reverse complement strand
GGCGCCGCGCCGTTCGTATACAGCCCGGTGGAGTCGTTGCCCTCCCCGGCGTTGTTGTAGAGGTCGAACTTCACCGCCACGCTGTTGGCAATTCCCTGATACGCCAGCCCACCGCCGGGATCTCCCAGCGCCCAGATGTTGTCTCCCTGAATGGCAAACGTCATGCCGTCTGCCGAGGCATTCAACAGTTGGAAAGTGAAGTTGGTTGTGAAGGCCGCAACCGGAACCTTGGTTGCAAACCAGGCAGATCGCAGCTCGTCGGTTCCCCCGTCGGTCAGTTGCAGCATTCCCCCGGTCACGGACGCGCCATAGTTCAGAGACAGGGCGCTGGCCGTGAATCCGCTGCTTGGATAGTTGATGTAAGTAGTCACCGCGCCGATGGTGTACGCTGCCGTGGCCACCGTGCTGTTGGTGTAGCCGGTTTCAACCGCTATGGCCTCCAGCGTCTCTGTCGCACTCACCGTGATCGCGCCGCTGTACACGGCGGACGAGGTCGTGGGCGTGCTGCCGTTAGTGGTGTAGTAGATGGTGGCGCCGCTGGTAGCGTCGCTGATGGTCACCGACTGCGAAGTGGCGTAGGCGCCGGCCGCCGGCGAGAAAGTGGGCGCGAGCACCTGCGGAGCGATGATGTAAGCCGCCGTGGCCACCGCGCTGTTCGTGTAGCCCGTTTCAACCGCGATGGCCTCCAGCGTCTCCGTCGCGCTCACCGTGATTGCACCGCTGTACACGGTGGACGAGGTCGTGGGCGTGGTCCCGTTGGTGGTGTAGTAGATGGTTGTGCCGCTGGTTGAGTCGCCGATCGTCACCGACTGCGACGTGGTATAAGTTCCAGCCACCGGCGAGAACGTCGGTGCGGGTAAAACCGGAGCGATGGTGTAGGCTGCCGAGGCCACGGCGCTGTTAGTGTAGCCCGTCTCGACTGCGATGGCCTCCAGCGTCTCTGTGGCGCTCACAGTGATCGCGCCTGTGTATTTGGTGGACGAGGTCGTAGGCGTCGTCCCATTGGTGGTGTAGTAGATGGTTGTGCCGCTGGTCGAGTCGCTGATGGTCACCGACTGCGACGTGGTGTAAGTGCCCGCCGCCGGCGAGAACGTGGGTGCGGGCAACACGGGAGCGATGGTGTACGCTGCCGAAGCAACGGCGCTGTTGGTATAGCCCGTCTCCACCGCGATGGCCTCCAGCGTCTCCGTCGCGTTCACCGTGATCGCGCCGCTGTACACGGTGGACGACGTCGTGGGCGTGGTCCCGTTGGTGGTGTAGTAGATGGTGGCGCCGCTGGTCGAGTCGCTGATGGTCACCGACTGCGACGTACCATACGTGCCAGCCGCCGGCGAGAAGGTGGGTGCGGCAGCGACATTCCCTGCCGGACTCACATACGTCCATGACAACACATTCTGCGTCGCGGTCAGGCTCCCCGTGGAGCCGGTGAAGCCGACGTAAGCGGTGTTGCCTCCTACTATGCTGGGGATGTTTACCGGGAACACCTCTGTCACCGTTCCATTGGTCACCGTGTCGGTCAGCGTCATGGTCAGATTCGTCCCGTCATAGACCAATTGCGCATTCATGATGTCGCCGCTGTGAAGGTTGATTCCGGCGCCGCGCCGTTCGTATACAGCCCGGTGGAGTCGTTGCCCTCCCCGGCGTTGTTGTAGAGGTCGAACTTCACCGCCACGCTGTTGGCAATTCCCTGATACGCCAGCCCACCGCCGGGATCGCCCAGCGCCCAGATGTTGTCGCCCTGAATGGCAAACGTCATGCCGTCTGCCGAGGCATTCAACAGTTGGAAGGTGAAGTTGGTGATGAAGCTCTGCACCGGAACCTCGGTTGCAAACCACGCGGATCGCAGCTCGTTGCCCCCCCCGTCGGTCAGCTGCAGCATTCCCCCGGTCACGGATGCGCCATAGTTCAGAGAGAGGTTGACGGCCGAGAATCCGCCGCCGGGATAGTTGATATAGGTCACGCCTGGCGTGCTGATCGTGTAGGCCGCCGTGGCCACCGGGCTGCTGGTGTAGCCCGTCTCGACGGCGATGGCCTCCAGCGTCTCCGTCGCACTCACCGTGATTGGGCCGCTGTACACGGTGGACGAGGTTGTGGGAGTGCTCCCGTTGGTCGTGTAGTAGATGATAGTCCCGGCCGTTGCGTCGCTGATGGTCACCGGCTGCGACGCACTGTACGTCCCGGCCGGCAGCGAGAACGTGGGCGCGGGCAGCTGAGCTGCAATGGTGTAGGTGCCACCCGCAACAGAACTGTTGTTATAACCGGCTTCCGCCGCCATGGCCTCCACGGTCTCGCTCGCGCTGACCGCAATTGGAGAGCTATAGATGTCGGACGAACTTGTAGGCGTCGTTCCATCGATTGTGTAATAGATGGTGGTTCCGCCAGTGGCATCGCCGATGGTAACCGTCTGCGCTGTCGCATAAGTGCCTGGGGCCGGAGATAAGACCGGCGCGGGCAGGATGGGAGCGATGCTATAGGTCGCGGCGCCCACTGCGCTGGGACCGTAGCCGGAAGCAACGGCGATCGCTTCCAATGTTCCCGAGGCGCTCATCGCGATGGGCGAGCTGTAAACCGCCGACGACGTTGTTGGCGTCGTTCCATTCGTCGTGTAATAGATCGTCGCGCCTGTGGACCCGCTGGAAATGCTCACTGACTGTGCCGTGGCATATGCTCCGGGGGGAGGGTTGAAGGTAGGTGAAGTCGTAACCGGCAAACCGGTTGATACGGTGGTATAGACCCAGGTAAGAATCTTTTGGCTCGATGCTAGCCCTCCCGTTCCACCGGTAAATCCGGCATAGGCAGTGTTACCGCCGACGATCGAGGGGATATTCACCGCCCAACTCGTGGAATAGGCCGCTCCGGTAACCAGGTCCGAGATAACCATCGATAGAATGGTCCCGTTGTAGGTCAGGGTGACGTCCATCGTATCGCCGCTGTGCAAATCGATGCCGGTCGTGCTCAGGTCGATAGCGGGAACGGTGGGGCTGGCGCCGTTGGTATACAGGCCGGTTGAATCCGGGCCTTCGCCCGCCGCGTTATCCAGATCGAACTTGATTGCGATGCTGTTGGCGATCCCCTGATATCCCAGCCCCGCTCCGGCGGCGCCCAGAGCCGTGTCGCTATTCCCCTGGATTGCGAAGGTAATACCCTCGCCAGCCGGATTGGACAACTGGAAACTGAATTCAGATGTGAATGCCTGGATACTTACCGGCTGGTAGTACCATGCCGACCCGGCTTCACCCGTTTCTCCATTCGTCAGTTGCAAGCGTGAGTCATCCAGGTCGGTGCTGCCATTCAGGATCATGATCCCCTGGGTCCCTGCAAACCCCTCCGGGAAGTCGATCCCGGTTTGTCCTGTATCGATTGTGTATGTTGCGCTCGCCACGTCGCTGTTGACAAAGCCGGGAGCTACAGCGATCGCGTTCAGCGTTTCGGTAGCGCTCACCGTGATTGCACCGCTGTACTCAATGGACGAAGTAGTGGGCGTGGTGCCGTCGGTGGTGTAGTAGATGGTGGTCCCTGCCGTCGAATCGCCTATGGTCACCGACTGAGATTGCGTGAAGGAGCCGCTGCCGGGGTTGAAGGTCGGCGTGCTTACCTGCAAGGAGTCGATATAGGATTGGGAAGTTACTCCGCTCTGCAGGTAGCCGGGAGCGCTCGCAATCGCCTGAATGGTAGTCGTTGCCCCGATGGAAATTGGAGTTGTGTACACCGCGGATGCCACGGTCGGCGTGCTGCCATCGAGGGTATAGTAGATCGTCGCTCCCGGCGTCGCGTCCGTCATGCTCACGGAGAGGCTGCCGCTAAAGGTCTCCGCTGCCGGACTCACGACCGGATCGGATGCCAGTTGTTGTCCGCTCAGCAGTCCGTACACGCTCAACTGATATTCCGCGCCGACATATACCTTCCCATTTGCTATTGTCGGGACGGTAAACTTGACCGCATTGCCGGGGTTGTCGCGTGATAAGTTGGTGTTGCTCGAATAGAGCGTGGTGGAGACGTTGGTTGCGTTGTGGGCCATTAAAACGGAGGGGCCGGAGGTCATATATCCATCGGTCTCGAGGCTCCAGACAATTCCCTGCGTATTTCCATTGGCAGATATCACCGGATTCGCTCCTGGGTAGCCATACGTTTCAGAGGAGGTGCCAGTGGGTCCGGTAAGTTGCCCGTTCACGAGCGGAAATGCCTTCAGAGTGTCTATCTGCCCCCAGTAATAGACCGTTCCGTTCCAATATGCCGGCGAGCTCCAGGCGCCCACGTCCCCCACCGCCCACGGAAGCTCCTGCAATACCGTATCGCCGGCGGGGTTGTACCCTCCAAGATTCTGGCGATTGAGCAGGTACACGAATCCGGATTTTCCGGCCTGCACCAGCAGATACGGATAACTGCCGGTGGTCTGCGTGGGAACGATCATGAGTCCTCCGGATGCCTGGTCCATATCGTACGCATCCAGATTGGCCTGGTCGGACGGCGTGAAGTCGTCCTGGATCGTCGGCACGCCATTGGTGAGGTCCAGATTGAGAATGCTGTCTCCATAGTCCATGCCGGCCGCATATGGCATGGTCGCCGTATAGTCTCCATTTCCGGTGGCCACGAACATCCGGCCATACGGATGATTGACCGGATCGAACACTTCTGCTGCCAGGCCGGCCCCGCCCATCCATACACCGGCGCCGGTGCCGTTCGGCGTTGTACAGAATACGCCTGTCTGCTTCAGAGTCTGTTCGTTGTACCCCAGGATCCATCCATGCCATGGGCCGTTGTCGCCGTGAGAACCGAAGCTTATATACACAATGCCGTTGAGCAACAGGAGACCAGACCGCTGGTTCTGCCACTCAGAGTCAAGGGTGAGCGTCCCGCCCAAGCTGCCAACTCCGGTGCCGGGAACCGTTGCGGTAATAATCACCGGGCCCCCATACTTCTCCGCTCCCGATGTTATGTCCAGGGCGTGCAGCCGCAGATAGAAGTTGCTTCCTTCCTGAGTAAAGCTCACCACATACAGCGTACCGCTCGCAGGATCGATGACTGGAGTTCCCGTAATCCCCAACTCCGGAACGATATCGGTGCCCACAGTATTCGAAGAGACCGTGGTGGCTCCCGCCGCGGCGCCATGCGCCGAAGTAAGCATCGAGGCAAACCAGAGCGGGTTCGCGTTGGCGCCGCCGTTGCTGTCCGCATCGAAGGCATATACGCTGTCATGCTCGGTCGCAACGAACACCACATTGTGCGACTGCCCGCCGATCGTCACGTTGGGAAGATAGAGCGGCTCCGCGTAGACGTATCCGTCCACGGGCTGCGAGAACAGCTTGCCAAACTGCGTGGGGTTTACATTGGACGGATTCAGGATGGTCTCATTGAGATTCTGCCCGGTCCGCGCGATGTCATTGCGCCAGGTAGTAACACTGACTTGAGCGTTCATCGATAGACTGCCGGCCGCCAGAACAAGCCCCGCCCATAACAGCGCCCGAAAGGCGCTTCCCAGTCCCGCCACTGCTCTACGCACTTCTTGCGCACTTGACATTGACGACCCCCTCCATCCGATCTGCGTTTTCCTCGAGTGAGAACCAAAACCCTCTTCCGCAAAACCCCTCTTGCCTTGCCCCTGTACGCCTAACTCCTTGCACTCCGTCTGCGGTTGCCGTCAATCCTGGATATAGCGAAGGCCCGCCTTTCGCGTCCGCGGGAGCAGTCGGCGGGTTGGACGCCGCAGCGGCACAATTGCGCCGTAAGCTAGGGGTGGAAACTCCCCTTTCACTTGGCTCAGCCGGTCTCTTCTTCGTCAGGTCCAGACACGGGTATCGCGCCCGATCGGAAACCCGCAAAACCGGCGTCGTACAGCTTCTGTTTGTGTGTTGTCAACCGATGTTGTCTGAGAAATGAAAATGGGGAACGCAGACAGCCACATTATAAGACGAGAATCAAAAAAAACAAACTGCACATTAGTAATACTCAAAGGTTACCGGGCCGGCAGGGCAATCGCATGAGCGCGTGTTTCGCCATAGCTGAGAATGGGGCGGCGGTTCAGCGGCGGGTATCGATTTCCGCCGGTATCGATGTCTTCCTCGAGGGCTTTTGGGGCAGACCCGATCGCGCCGGGCAGGTAACTCACGAGTGGCATTCTCCGGCGGCGCAACAAGGGCAAGCAGCCGCATTCCGTGTTAGCCAGGGCGACGCAGCCGGCCGAATTCATTTCCCGAACGGTGATCCACCGCAGTCGATCGGTGACGCGACGTGCGCCAGCGGCAGGGAGTTCGAGTCCTCTTCTCCGGTTGGGGGTAGTCTGCGCGGCGGCTTGGTTCGCTGGGGACAGGATTGCGCCGTCGTTCCATGGCGGCAGTTCCCCAATGCGACTGATCGGATGTGCGGCGATAAGGCCCTCAAGTTCAGTGCTGCCGCTATCCAGGTTGAGACCGGGACGCACATGACGGAAAACCACGAAGCAGGCGGGAACATATACTCCAGCATCTCGGAGACATTCTCGCTCGGCTGGGGCAACTTTCAGCCGAGGAAACAACTGATTGGCTTTGACGCGCCGCAGAAGCGTGAATCAGGAGGGCGACTACATTTTGAAATGCGATTGCACTGGGGTCGGTCTATCTCCTTTTGTTTGCTATCTGGAAGATGTTTTTCAATACAGATCTCGCCCGGGGTTGCGCGCCGATCGTATGCTGAGCTTTCCAGCTCAGACAGCAGGCTGCTATGCGTCTAGTGTGAGAGTTACATTGTGTGGCTCGGATGCGTGTAGAGCAAGCGGCCACCAACTTGCTCTGGTCCTCGCGACAGTTAGAAACCGGGGTTGGCTCAAAAAGCACGTGTGATGTGCATCACTGCAGGGGGTCAACTTGGAGTCGCACCATACGGCAGGATTCCAAAGAACCGGTTGGTCCTACTTGAAGAAGTAGCGAAACTGCGTGCTGTGGCGTAGTTCCCCACTATGCTTGCGGGTAACTGCGTGCCTCGGAGAGCAGGGCGTATAGACGCCGGAAGATCGGCTCCGCTCTTGCTTGCAGCGCTAAGTGTGTGTTCGCTTGCTTGCGCTCTTCAGGTCGGTTTCTGTTGTTTGCAAGACAAGATCGCCAGAAAGATAAGAACGCTGCTCGACCATCGCGTTGACGGGGATTTGTCGTTTGGCCATCGCCAGCCGTCGATTCTCATGGGGATTTCTCCGTCTGCGACCGCCCTGGAACGTTAAATCCTGTCTGTCGGCGGATTGCCTTGGCAACACCGCCGGCCAGTAGGCAAACGGTCGTCGAAGGAGTTGGTAGATGAAACGGACACTGGTGTTTTTTGCGTCGTGTATATTGGCTTTCGTTTCTGTTTCCGCATTTGGGCAGACCCTGTCGCTGAACGACGGATCCATCGTGCAGAGCGGCACGAATCGCATCGGAGTGAATATCGGCTCCCTCGATTATTACGA
>JBEKPA010000237.1:0-5843 GCA_049521195.1 Occallatibacter sp. | reverse complement strand
CGATTTCCTTCCTTACCTGAACCTGATGAGGGGAGCGCAATGAGTAAACTGAAATTGGCGACTGTCTGGCTGGACGGATGTTCCGGCTGCCACATGTCGTTTCTGGACATGGATGAACGGCTCATCGAGCTGGCCCAGCTTGTCGATGTGGTCTACAGCCCCATCGTAGATGCCAAGGAGTTCCCCGACGAGGTGGATATCGCGCTGGTCGAGGGCGCTGTAGCTTCGGTGGACGACGAGAAGAAGATCAAGAAGATTCGCGCCCACACCAAGCTCCTGATCGCCATGGGTGACTGCGCCATAACGGGGAATGTTCCCGCGATGCGCAACCCCATCGGCCCGGAAGCCATTCTGGATCGCGCATACATCGAGAACGCCAGCGCGCAGCAGCAGATTCCCTGCGTCGTTGTGCCCCAGTTGCTCCGGGTGGTGCGTCCCATACACGAGTTCGTCAAGGTGGACGTATTTCTTCCCGGCTGCCCGCCCTCGGCCGACACCTTCCACACGGCGCTGACCGCGCTGGTAACCGGTGAGCCGGTGGATATTTCAGCCCTCACCCGTTTTGGAGCCTGACGTAGCGCCGGTCACCGGACCGGGTCGCCGCGGCGACTGCGGGCCTTGACGCCCGCGCTTGTTGAAGAAACTCGGAGCTTTCTATGACCCAGACCATCACCATCGATCCCGTAACGCGGCTTGAAGGCCACGGCAAGATCACCATCCAGCTCAACGGCAAGGGCGAAGTGGAGGATGCGCACTTTCACGTCACGCAGGTGCGCGGCTTTGAGCGCTTCAGCCAGGGCCGCCCGTTCTACGAGATGCCCAGCCTGATGGCGCGCATCTGCGGCATCTGCCCGGTCTCGCACCTGCTGGCCTCGGCCAAGGCCTGCGAAGCCATCATGTCGGTGCGCATTCCGCATCCCGCCGCGCAACTGCGGCGCATGTTGAATATGGCCCAGCTGGTGCAGTCCCATGCGCTCAGCTTCTTCTATCTCGCCTCGCCCGACCTGCTGCTGGGCATGGAGTCCGATCCCCAGGCCCGCCACGTCTTCGGGGTGCTGGCCGCCAAGCCCGAGCTGGGCCGCGCCGGCATAGCCCTGCGCCGCTTCGGACAGCACATCATTGAACTGCTCTCCGGCAAGCGCATCCATACCGGGTGGGTTGTGCCCGGCGGCGTTACCGAGCCGCTGACTTTGGCCAAGCGTGACGAGATTCTGTCCATGCTGCCCGAGGCCTACGCCAATCTGGGCATGGCGCTGGCCGCCTACAAGCAGATCGCAGGCGGCTTCAAGCGGGAGATCGAGGTCTTCGCCAACTTCCCGTCGAACTACATGTGCCTGATCAACGAAGACGAGTCCATCGAGTTTACCGATGGCGCGCTGCGCGTGATCGATCCCCAGGGCAAGATCCTGGACGACGGCGTTACGGCCGCCAGTTTCAGCGAGATGATCGGCGAGGCGGTTGAGAACTACAGCTATACGAAGTTCACCTACCTGAAGCAGTTTGGCTATCCCGAGGGCAGCTATCGCGTCGGCCCACTGGCTCGGCTCAACATCGTCAAGTCCATGGGCACTCCGCGGGCGGACAAGGAACTGGCGGAGTTCAAGCAACTGGCTCCGGGTCCGGTGGAAAGCTCCTTCCACTATCACCACGCGCGCTTGATCGAGGCGCTCTACGGCATTGAGAATATCGAGCGGATTCTCGCCGACCCGCGCATCCTCGACAAGCAGGTGCGCGCCACTGCGGGAGTCAACAGGCTGGAAGGCGCCGGCCAGATCGAGGCCCCGCGCGGTACGCTGAATCACCACTACAAGGTGGACGAGAACGGCCTCATCACCTGGGCCAACCTGGTGGTCGCCACCGGCCATAACAACAACGCCATGAACAGGGGCGTAGCGCAGGTAGCCAAGGCCTACGTCAAGGACGGCAAGTTCACCGAGGGCGCGCTCAACCGCGTCGAAGCCGTGATTCGCACCTTCGACCCATGCTTGAGTTGCTCGACGCACGCCTTCGGCCAGATGCCGCTGGTGCTCACGCTGGTCTCCGCCGACGGCGAGGTCGTCGACCGGGTGGTCCGCAACTGACGCGACAGGCTACGATTCGCCGTGCTTTTCCGCGCTCGCTCAGGCACGCGAGGATGCTCGGAAATCCGGAGGGTCCACTCCATGTATGCCGTGAGTGTGCTTTTGTCGATGGTTCTGTTGCCCATCGTCTCGATCGGCACTGAACACTACATCCTCCATTCGCCTGCGCCACTGATGTTACTGGTAGGCAAGTGGTTCGTCTTTTGGAGTGCGGGAGTCAGGATTTCCGGCGCCGGTTTGCGGCAGTTCTTCCAACCTCGGTTTACGGTGGAAGAGATATTCGGCATACGGAGTGACGACGCATTGCCCTTCGTGCGGGAATTGGGAATTGCGAATTTCGCGACTGGAACCGTTGGAGTCTTGTCAATCGCGCAATCCAGCTTTATTCTGCCAGTTGCAATCATCGCGGCCCTATTTTTCGGGATCGCTGGTATCCGTCACACAACAGACAAGCACAGAGGCCAGAAGCAAAACCTGGCAATGGCAACCGGTCTGTTCGTCTCTCTCGTCTTGATTGGCTACATTGCTTACGCAGTGATAGTCTGACCGCGCGATGCCGCAGTTGAATCCAGCCCGCTGCCTGATCCTCGCCTGCGGCAACCCGCTGCGCCGCGATGACGGCGTGGGGCTGTGGCTCGCCGAGTGGGCCGAAAACCGATTCGGCACGGATGCCGATGTGCGCGTGGTCGCCCGCCAGCAATGGACTCCCGAGCTCGCCGAGGAGATCGCCCGCGCCCAATCGGTCCTGTTCATTGATTGCTCCGTCGATTCCGCTCCCGGATCGGTCGGGCTTCTGCCTGTCGTCCCGGCCGCCGCCGTGCAAGGACTCGCCACCCATCATCTGGGCGCGCCCGAGCTGCTGGCGCTGAGCCGTGATATTTACGATTCCCAGCCCTCGAATGCTCTGCTCGTGACCATCGGCGCCGGATCGACGGAGTTGGGCGAGATCTTCAGTGACGCCGTGGCTGCCGCTCTCCCCGCGGCCTGCCGCCTGATCGAAGAGACTGTTCTGCGCCTGCTCACTGGGCCGCGCACTTGACCTCGGCCACTCGGCCGTAAGCGGAGAGTGGAATCAATCCACTTAAATACAAATACTTAACAGAACATAGTTCATCTTTTGCATGAATAATTCTCCACAATGAACCCACAGGGGAGGACTGGCCCGCTCGAAGGTGCGGCTCTCCATCTTCGCGGCCTCCTTGCCATTTCGCCGGTCCTGAGCGATTCTTTTTGAAGCGACCGCAACTTAACCGGAGAAATGCTGTCTGAATAGTTGAAAGCCGGTTGGGGCGAGAGAAGCCCAAAGGCCGGCGGGTGCTGAGAACATTGAATCCCAGGTCCGGATCGAAAAGGGACGGGGCAGCACAAGGAGGATGTCATGAAGAGATTTGGCCTGGTTCTGATCGCAATGGTTCTGGCTCTGCCGTTTGCGGCTACGGCAACGGCCCAAGTGGATGCGGGTGTCGGAGTCGGCCCCGCGGTTGTTGCCCCGCCCGACGATTACGGTCCGCCGGTCTGTGAGTGGGGCTATTACGCTTATTATCCCTATGCCTGCGCCCCCTACGGCTACTACGGGCCCAACTGGTTCTATGGCGGCTTCTTCATCGGCGCCGGACCGTGGTACGGCTGGGGCTGGCGGCACGGATGGGGCGGATACGGTTATCGCGGCGGCTACGGCTATCGCGGTGGCTACGGTTATCGCGGCGGCTACGCGGGTCGCGGTTATGCCGGCGGTGCACGCGGCTATGCCGGCGGAGCGCGCGGCTATGCAGGTGGAGCGCGCGGCTATGCAGGTGGAGCGCGTGGTTATGCAGCTCCTAGAGGCGGCGGAGCGGCTCGCGGATTCAGCGGCGGCGCCCGCGGTGGATTCAGCGGCGGCGGTCATGCCGGTGGCGGCGGCCATGGCGGCGGCGGACACAGATAAATAACGCAAGTCTCCGCAGCTTTCCCCAGATCCTGCGGATTCCGCAAGGCCCGTTCGCCGCGGCGAACGGGCCTTGCGTTTTTATGCGGCCTGTTCAGCGGCTCGGTTCTGGATTGAACGGATCTCTCCCGGAGAGCAGCCGCTTTGGACCGGCTGAGACTGCGGTTGGCGGATCAGCTTGCCAGCCGTCTGGCCCCCTGCAGCCGGATTGACACATGGACCAGGCTGAGCGCGGCGGGCGTGACGCCGGAGATACGGCTGGCCTGGCCGATGGTAACCGGGCGCACCCGCTCCAGGATCTCGCGCATCTCGCGCGACAGGCCGCTGATGGCGCGGTAGTCGATCCACTCCGGAATGGCGACGGCCTCGGCGGCCTTCAGCTTCTCGATCGACTTCCTTTGCTGGTCCAGGTAGCCGGCGAACTTGATCTCGGTCTCGACGGCGCGGGCCTCATGGCGCAGGACCGCCCTGTGGACTCTCGCGTCCTGGTCTGGATTCTGGCCGACCAACAAGGCGGAGAACTCGGCGAGCAGGGGCTCCTGGGCCAGGGCTTCGCGCATTGCGCCCATCACCGGCTCGATGGTGACTTCAGGCCGCTTGAGCAGTTGCGCCCAGGTCAGCCCGGCGGTGGCCGTCAGATCGCCGAGGCCTGCTGCGGCCAACCCGTCCCCATCCACTTTGCCAGTAGTCAGCAAGCGCTCCAGCGCCGCCATGCGCGCCTGCTTCTGCTCGTACTCCGCCCAGGCCTCATCGCCGATCAGGCCCAGCCGCCGCCCATACGGGGTCAGCCGGCGGTCGGCATTGTCGATGCGCAGGTGGAGGCGGAACTCGGCCCGCGAGGTGAACATCCGGTAAGGCTCGTTGATGCCCTTCGAGATCAGGTCGTCGATGAGGATGCCGGTGTAACCTTCGCTCCGGTCCAGAGTGAAGGGCGGTTCGCCTTTGAGCCAGAGCGCGGCATTGATTCCGGCCATGATCCCCTGGCAAGCCGCCTCCTCGTAGCCGCTGGTTCCGTTGATCTGGCCGGCCAAATAGAGGCCCTCCATGCTCTTGACGCGCAGCGTTCGGTCCAGTTCGGTGGCGTCCACGCTGTCGTACTCGATGGCATAGCCGGGGCGCAGCATCTCCGCCTGATCGAGGCCGGGGATGGAGCGCACGATTTGCCACTGCACCTCCATGGGCAGCGAGGTGGACATACCGTTCACGTAGACCTCGTGCGTGTTCAGCCCTTCGGGTTCCAGGAAGAATTGGTGCTGAGTCTTATCGGGGAACTTGACGATCTTGTCTTCGATGGAGGGGCAATAGCGCGGCCCGATGCCCTTGATCTGCCCTGAGTACATGGCCGAGCGGTGCACGTTCTCGCGGATGATGCGCAGGGTCTCAGGGGTGGTGAAGGCGATGTGGCAGCTTACCTGCGGCTGCACGATTCGCTTGGTGCGGAAGCTGAAGGGCGTCGGGTCGGCATCGCCCGCCTGCTCCTCGAAGGCCTCCCAGCGGATGGTGCGGCCGTCCAGGCGCGGCGGAGTCCCTGTTTTCAAACGGCAAGTCCGCAGGCCCAGCGCACGCAGCGCCTCGCCCAGCAGGACGGAGGCCGGTTCGCCGCTGCGTCCAGCCGGATAGCGCTCCTCGCCGCAGTGGATAAGGCCATTCAGAAACGTGCCGGTGGTGATGATGGTGGCCCCGGCCAGCAGTTGGCGGCCATCGCGGAGCTTGAGGCCCAGCACGCGGCGGCGAGGCATCCGATCCCAGATCCCAGAATCGGGACCTGGGGCACCCAGTCCTGTTTCCTCAGTCCCGGGTCCCTCAGTCCCTAGTCCCTCAGTCCTTGGTTCCTCTTC
>JBEKPA010000236.1:0-5974 GCA_049521195.1 Occallatibacter sp. | reverse complement strand
GGTCGAGCACCTTGTTTTCGTAACCGCCTTGCGCCAGCGGCGCCACCAGGCCGGCTTCCACCAGGCGGTCAATCACGTTGTTCTCGGCCTGGGTAACCCAGGCTCGCGAAGCCTGCAGAGGACCCACATCCTGCGAGTCGTTGCTTTTGTCGACGGCGTCGTCAACCTTCACGCTCACGTTCTCGCTGTCACGTGTAGGCAGCTTCAGCGAGTATCCCCAGAAGTGAGTCTGGGCTTTTAAACCAACGGTCTTTTCGCCTTCAATACGGTTGGTCTCCTCCACATAGACGGCCACCGGCAGCCAGATGCCCGGCTGCACGTTCATGCGCCAACTGTCGAAGTGGAAGTAATACTTGGTCGAGTCCTCGTTGGGGGAGCCGGTGTAGGTGCCGTTGAAGCGGACCACGTTGCCGTCCTCATCCTCGATCCAGATGCGGCCATAGAACCGGCCCATGCCGCTCACCTTGGGGTGCACGTCGAAAACCCACGTCCGCACCGAGCCCAGAAACTCCCGGCGCACGAAACTGAAGACGTAGTGCTGGTTGTCGAAGCCGGTGGGGTCGAGGAACATCATCTGCATGAATCCGGTAGGCGAATACGTGAACCGCTCCAGTCCCAGCGCCTTGGTCAGTCCGGTGATGGCCCCGAATGAACCCTTGAAGAAGCCGAGCTTGCCGCCGTGCTTGGCTTCGGAGCGAGGGTTGTAGGTCTTGTCGAAGAAGCCCTTGCCGAAGTCCACGCGGCTCAGCGTGTACTGATCTTCCACCGGCACTTCATAGAGCTTTACGTCCGGCCTCGTGTTCTGGATGTAGGTCTCCACCAGGGGCGTGCGCTGCTGGATGTTCTTGATCAGCACCTTTTCCCGTCCGATGGCCCTTTCAACCAGTGCGGCCTGTTCGGGAGTGAGTTGGTGCGCCTGTTCGAACTTCGGTACCTTCTTTGCGTACGCGCAGGCCGCACCCAGGGTAATGATCAGGAAGGCGAGGGAGATCTTCCGAAACGTCATGTCAAGCTCCTAGGTTTATTCTTGCAATTCTGCCTCTGTCCGCGAACTCCTGTTCGGCATCGCGCGGCCGAGTCGAGCCGTTTGTTCCTGTGTGCAGTCTAAATGCTACGCCAGTTGGAATGTGATGACGATGGTTGTGGTCAGGTCGACCGGCTGTCCGTTGCGGGTGGCCGGCCGGAAGTGAATCTGCTGCGCCACGCGTCGGGCCTCTTCGTCCAGGCCGTGGCCCAACCCATGCACCACGCCTTGCACCACCACCCGGCCGCCGGAGGTAAAGGTAACGCGCAGAACGACGTCGCCCTCGACCTTCAACTGGCGGGCTTCCCTGGTGTAATCCGGGATCGGCTTGGAAACGATCTCCAGATTGGTGGTGACCGGCGATTCAACCGCCTTCGCGACCGGCGCGGCCACGGCGACGGCCGGAATGCCGGCCGAGGCCACCTTGCCGCCCGTGTAGCTCTGGGCCGGAACCGCGGCCGCGGCGGGAATCCCGGCTGAGGCCACTTTGCCGACCACCCCGGAGTTGGAACCGGACCTTAGCCCATTGCCGATGCCGGTCGAGCCAACCACCCCATGAGGCGCGATGGCCGGACCCTTCATGCCGCCATACGGATTGCCAATTGCCGCGATGGTGGCCGGCCCCCTGGCGTTGGGATTGGGCGTCACGCCGAAGGTCTCGCCAAGATGCACTGGAGCCGTCGAGGGCTTGACGTGGCTGTCCTGCGCCGGCATGGCCGCCGTCAGGGCAGCTTTGGGCTGCGGAGCGAGAATCACCGAAGGCTTGGCATCCTTGATGGCGGGTAGATTGACCTTGGCCTCCATCTGGATCGGTTTCAGATCCGGCTTGGGTTCCGGCCGCGGCATGGTGATCTTCGGCTGCTCAAGCTTGAAGTCGGGCGGCTTGGGCTGCTCGATCTTGGGCGGCTCGGGCAGCTTGACCTTCTCGGGGGGCGGTTCCGGCTTGGGGACGACCAGCACTGTCATCTCATACGTGTGCTCCTCGATCGCCCGCTTGGCCGTCGCTCCCACGTAAAGCATCAAGGCCAGCATCATCCCGTTGATCGCCATGCTGGCGATAAACGAGCCGGGCGAACGCTCGGGCTCGGGGAGCAAACCGAGTGCGGTCTGGCCCGGGGAATCATTTAGGCGCATTATTCAAACCTCGTTTGCGTCCGCCGGGAGGGAGCATATTCGCTTCTACTCTCCCAAGTGGACCTGCCCAACCCAAGGCGGATTGCCGGCTGCATAAGCCCAATAGGCTACGATATGCAACCATTTTACTCGAACGGCGGCAGATAAGAAAGCCCGCAGTCCCACGCTTTCCGGAAGGCCCCCTGAAGAATCCGCCTGGCGGCCGTCGAATGCCGCCAACGCCGATGCCTTGCGGAAAGATTGCGATGCAGGCAGCACGCTGCATGGCCAGCCGTTTCTCCCACGGTCTGAGGCTGGGGTCGGGCTCCAGCTTAGCCATACTGTAATAGACTCAAGTTAAACCAAAGCGATCCTGAAAGGGCTGTTTATTTGTGAAGATATTGGTCACCGGCGGTGCGGGGTACATAGGTGGTACAGTGGCTGGACTGATTGCCGAATCGGGACATGAAGCGGTGGTTTTTGACAACTTGAGTCATGGGAAACGCGATCTCCTGCCGACAGGGGTGGAATTCGTGGAGGGGGAGCTGGCCGACCGGGGCGCGCTTGAAGACATTTTCATCGCCGCCGCCAGGCAAGGCCGGCCCTTCGGCGGCGTACTCCACTTTGCCGCGCTCATTGAAGCCGGCGAGTCCATGGCCCGCCCCGAGGTTTATTTCCGTAACAACACCGCCTCCACCCTCTCGCTGCTCGAGGCGATCCTGGCCCACGGTCCGCGCCGCCTGGTCTTCTCCTCCACCGCGGCCGTCTATGGCGAGCCGCAGTCGGTGCCCATCAGGGAAGATACCCGCCTTCTCCCCACCAATGCTTATGGGGAGTCCAAGCTGCTGGTGGAGCACATGCTCGCCTGGCTGAACAGGATTCACGGCCTGCGCTATGCCTCGCTGCGCTACTTCAACGTCGCCGGAGCGCACGAGGGGCCGGAGGGCGTGACCCGCGGCGAGGCTCACGAGCCCGAGTCGCACCTCATTCCCCTGGTTCTCGACGTCGCCCTCGGCCGCCGCGCTTCCATCAAGGTCTTCGGCGACGACTATCCCACGCCGGATGGAACCTGCATTCGCGACTACATCCACGTCTCCGACCTGGCCGGTGCGCATCTGCTGGCTCTCGACGCGCTGGAGACGGCATCCGGGAGCAATGGCCGGCTGATTTTCAACCTCGGCAATGGGCGCGGCTTCAGCGTCCGCGAGGTTATCGAATCGGCCCGCCGCGTGACCGGGCATCCGATTCCGGCCGAGGTCCATCCCCGCCGTCCTGGCGACCCCGCGGTGCTGATTGCCAGCTCGGAGAAGGCGCTCCGCGAGCTGGGCTGGAAGCCGAAGTATACCCAGCTCGACGAGATCGTCCGCACGGCATGGATCTGGCACCGGAAGCGTTACGCGCGGTAGGCCGGTGGCCCAGGCCCGGGGAGTAAGCAAATCGGGTGCCCCAGGTCCCGTCCGCCGCGGCGGAGGACTTGGGATTGGATGGAAATTGCCCTTCACGATGGCCAAATTGGGAGCGGCAATCGAACCATGAACCTCAATAGTAACTACATTTGTCGCTATAGCGGGAGTGGCTTTTATAGTAGAATTCCCTTGTCGTGGAGTTCGAGCGGGATCCGGCGAATCCCAAGTCCGGCCTCCGTAAGCGGCAGGTTCCGCTTCTTGTGACCTGTGGGGCGTTCAAGGATCGAAGCAGCCTTGAGCGTCCGGACGCTTGCGGCGATTGCGGCGAGGAGCGGTGAATCCTGGGGCGCTTTGAACGCACGATTCTTCTCGGGATCTATGCAACGCGCGGGCAGCGGGTACGCTTGAGCTGCGCACGGAGGGCGATTCGAATTGGACAGCAAGAATACTGGATTTGTGACCTATCGGCTTGACTCCCACCATCCTCCCATATTGACTGAGGAAGAGTGGCGGGCCTGGGAGGAACTTCAGGAGAAGCCGGACAGAGCCATTGACCTGAGCGATATTCCACCCCAGCCCGGCGGCTGGCAGCGCGTCTTCGAGTTGATCCCGGCTCAGAACAAGCAGCAGATCACCCTGCGGCTGGACGCCGATGTTCTCAAGTTCTTTCGCGCCACCGGGAGGCGCTATCAGAGCCGCATCAACGCGGCGCTGCGGGAGTATGTGACTGCGCAGAAGCAGGCCGGGTAGCCTACGGCCGCCAGCCTGTTCTCAGCGCCCGGAGCAATCCTGAAGGCACAAGCCGGGCGCGGCCCATTCGCCGGCCGCTTGCCGACTGTGCCCCTGTCCCGGTAAAGTGACTTCCACGCGGAGACACTCCGGGAGGCCTTCCCAGGGCGCCGTGCGCAACCTCGATTCCCTGCCCCAAAGGACGCATCCATGTCTTCCGTGCCCGTTCCCTCGATTGCCAATCAGGACATCGACTCCACGCTGCGCGAAGACCGCGTCTTTCCGCCGCCGGAGGAGTTCAGCCGCAAGGCCCACATCAAGAGCCTCGAAGAGTACGAAGCGCTCTACAAGCAGTCCATCGGCGATCCGGAGAGCTTCTGGGCCGGAGTGGCCAAGGACTTGCACTGGTTCAAGCCGTGGGACAAGGTGCTGGAGTGGGATCTGCCCTGGGCGAGGTGGTTTGTGGGCGGCAAGCTGAATCTGAGTTATAACTGCGTCGATCGCCACGCGCTCGGAGTCCGACGCGACAAGACGGCGCTTATCTGGGAGGGCGAGCCGGGCGAGATTCGCCGCCTCACTTACGCCGAGTTACACGCCGAGGTGCAGCGATTCGCCAATGCCCTCAAAAGCCTGGGGATCAAAAAAGGCGACCGCGTGGCCGTTTATATGGGTATGACTCCGGAGCTGGCCATTGCCCTGCTGGCTTGCGCGCGCATCGGGGCCGTGCATTCGGTCATCTTCGGGGGATTTGCTGCCAACGCCATCGCCGACCGCGTGAACGACTCGGCGTGCGTGGCCATCCTGACCCAGGATTCAAGCTACCGGCGGGGCAACGAGATCAAGCTCAAGCGAACCGTCGATGAGGCCATGAACGCCTGCCACACCGTGAAGCACGTGGTGGTTTACCGCCGCACCGGAAGCCCGGTGAATATGGTGGAAGGCCGCGACCGCTGGTGGCACGATCTGATGGCTGCCGCCGCGCCAAACTGCCCGGCCGAGGAACTGGATTCCGAAGACCCGCTCTACATTCTCTACACCTCCGGCACCACCGGCAAGCCCAAGGGTCTGGTTCACACCACCGGCGGCTACGCGGTGCAAACCTACCTCACCGCGAAGTACGTCTTCGACCTGCGCGACGAGGACGTTTACTGGTGCACGGCCGATATCGGCTGGGTCACCGGCCACTCCTATGTGGTGTATGGGCCGCTGCAGAACGGGGCCACGGTGCTGATGTATGAGGGCGCGCCCAACTGGCCGGACTTCTCGCGCTTCTGGAAGATCGTGGACGATCACCGGGTGACCGTCTTCTACACCGCGCCCACCGCCATCCGGGCTTTTATGAAGTGGGGCGACCAGCACGTGGAAAAGCACAAGCTCGACTCGCTGCGGCTGCTGGGCACGGTGGGCGAGCCCATCAACCCCGAAGCGTGGATGTGGTACCGCGAGAAGATTGGCCGCAACCGCTGCCCGATTGTGGATACCTGGTGGCAGACGGAGACGGGAGCGATCATGATTGCGCCTATTCCGGGCGCGGTGGCCGCCAAGCCGGGCTCGGCCACGCGGCCCTTCTTCGGCATTCAGCCGGAGGTGGTCAACAAGCAGGGCGAGCCGGTGCCCCCCGGCCACGGCGGCCTGCTGGTCATCCGCAAACCATGGCCTTCCATGGCGCGCACCGTCTATGGCGATCCCGACCGCTACCGCA
>JBEKPA010000235.1:0-5982 GCA_049521195.1 Occallatibacter sp. | reverse complement strand
CGCGGGCATTGGCCGCGGCGGCGTGAGGCGACTGCGGCGATAGCGCCAAGGCGGGTAACACCGGCCAGGCGAGAAAGAGGCAGACGGCAAGCGACCGAGCGCAACGGAACATGGCGGAATCCAATCACAACTATATTCCGCCGCTCGATGGCCGTGCGGGCGCGCAGCCACGAGGGTGTTCAATCGGTAAACGAAGCCGCAAGAGAGCGCCGCGACTCCCCATGGACCCGGTGAAACGAAGGGGCGGCATAACAGCAAGACGGCCCATCGCCGCCGCCACCGACAACCACCGAGCTGAACTCCTTGGACTCGCTTGAGGCGGTTCCTTCCTGCGATTGCCCTGGGTATCACCGCGCGGACCGTGGAAGGAGGAAGCACACGTGATAAAGTTTCGTTAGGTGCCCTTTGTTAGTCAAGAAGGCTGTCATTACCGCCGCCGCGCGGTCTCAGCGCGCCTTGCCCCTCCAGACCCTCATCGACGGAGAAGGCAACAGTAGACCTTTGCTCCGCATCCTGATCGAACAGTCGCTCGCGGCGGGAGCCGAGGAGATTGCCGTTGTCGTCTGGCCTGGCGACGAATCCTCTTATGCGCAAGCTGCGGGGCCTTACGCTTCGTCGGTCCGGTTTATTCCTCAGGCTGAACCGCGCGGCTACGGGCACGCCATCCATTGCGCCCGTTCGTTCACGAACAGCGACCCCTTTCTGCACATGGTGGGCGACCACCTTTATGTGAGCACCACCCCCAAGCCTTCCGCCGAGCGCCTTGTGGAACTGGCCCAGAACGAACGCTGCTCGGTGAGCGGAGTCCAACGCACGCGCGAGAGCCTGTTGTATCAATATGGGACCGTCGGCGGGCGCCGCGTCCCACCTCGCAGCGACCTGTATCGCGTCGATACGGTCATTGAAAAACCCACGCCCACTGAAGCGGAGCAGCGTCTGCTGATCCCCGGCATTCGCACCGGACACTATCTCTGTTTTTTCGGCATCCACGTCTTGACCCCGGCGGTGATGGATATTCTGGACCGCAGGTTGGCGGAAGCCTCCGGTACACCGGTAACGCTGGTGGATGCGCTCGCCGAACTCGCCAGCCAGGAACAGTATCTTGCTGTCGAGGACCAGGGACGGCGCTACGATCTCGGCGCCCCTTATGGCCTGTTGATTGCGCAGCTCGCATTGGCGCTGAGCGGCCGTGACCGCAGTGAGGTGCTGTCGCAAATGATTGAGCTTCTGGCCGACCGCGAACTGGCCGGGATGGACGGAGGCTCGTCCTCGTGAGCCGCTTTACCAGCGTCATCGCCGGCCGCGGAGACCAGCGCAACGTGTCGCTGGATGCGTTGTGCCAGGGCCTCGCCATCGACGAACTTCTCGCCGAATGCCGGGCGCTGGAACGATTCCGCCGCGGTTGCGATAACCTGTACGAACGCGTCCGGGCGCTCTTCTTCCTATACGCAATCCATCGCTTTCACATTCCAGTGCTGCCGGCAACTGCCGCGCCCGCGCTCATTCCCTTTGCCGGCTATGAACATCTGCTCGAACGCCGCTTCGAGGAAGCCATCGAGGTTTTCCTGGCCGCCCAAGCCGAGCAGGGCGCCAGCGCAGCCATCTCCAGCGCGCTGGCCGCCAGCTACCGGGCGCTTGGCTTCCAGACGCTTGCCGATCAGGTGCGCCGCAGCGTGCGGAGCGTACGCGGCAACCAATGGATGTTCCGCGCCGGACACACGGACGACTATCCGCTGCGGCTGCGTCCCGAGCTGGTTGCGGGCGATCCTGTCTTCCCCATCCTGCGCGAGGCTACGCCCGTCCGCATGGACCTCACGCACAGCGGATGGAGCGACATTTTCTTCCTCGGCATGGATTTCCCCGAGGGCGCGCGCGTCATCAACGCATCCATCGATCTCGCGGTCCGCGGGACGAGTGAGCGCATTACGCAGCCCCGGCCGCCGGTCGAGGCGTGGTTACGGGTAATCGACCAGCCGGTCATCCGCCTGACCAGCGTCGACCTGCATGCTTCCGCCGACGTTACTTCCATTGCCGAGGTCTTCGACTTTCCCCGTGACTACCTGGGTCTCCTCAAGGCGGGTGTGATCGCGAGCGGCATCGTTCCTCCGGGGATCGAGGGTGCAACCCAGCCCTTGGCCGCTCTGCTGGAGCGCCTCACCGGAAGGCCCGGCTACGGAATTGAGATCGTCAGCAGCGTAAACGATATCCCCAAAGGCTCCCGGCTGGCGGTCTCCACCAGCCTTCTGGCCTGCATCATCGCCGTTTGCATGCGCGCCACCGGCCAGATCCATTCGCTTACCGGAGGTCTGGAGGAGCATGACCGCAGGCTGGTGGCCGCACGCGCCATCCTGGGTGAATGGCTGGGTGGGAGCGGCGGCGGCTGGCAGGATTCCGGCGGCGTATGGCCCGGCATCAAGCTCATCCACGGCGTTCTCGCCACGGCGGGCGATCCCGAGTTCGGCATCAGCCGCGGGCGCCTGCTTCCCGATCACCGGATCTTTAGCGAAGCCGAAGTGCCGCGCGAAGCTCGCGAGAAGCTGCAACAGAGCCTGGTGCTGGTCCACGGCGGCATGGCGCAGGATGTCGGTCCGATTCTTGAGATGGTGACTGAAAAGTACCTGCTGCGGAGTGAAACCGAGTGGCTCGGCCGCCGCCATGCGATCGAAATCCTCGACGAAATCACCGGCCATTTGCAGCGGCGTGACATCCATGCGCTGGGCGGCTGTTTGCAGCGGAACTTCGACGGCCCGATCCAGACCATCATTCCGTGGGCCGCCAACTTGTATACCGAGACGCTTATCGACCGCGTGAAGAAAGAATTCGGCGTCGATTTCTGGGGCTTCTGGATGCTCGGAGGCATGAGCGGCGGCGGAATGGGATTCCTTTTCAGCCCCGCGCGCAAGGCCGAGGCCCAGAATCGCATGCAGGCCATCATGAGCGAGACCAGAAGCCAAATGGAGCACAGCGTGCCGTTTGCCATGGAACCCGTGGTCTACGACTTCGCCATCAACGAGCAGGGGACGCGGGCCGAGCTGCATTCCAGTGACGATGCCCTGATGCCTCCTGGCTATTACACCGAGCGGGTTCCCGCGCTTCTTCGCGCCAGCATTCCCCAGCTTTCACCCGTGCGCCGAGCCGAACTGGAGCGCTTCACCGCGGCATGCCGCTCCAAGGCGGATTATGCGGGGATGATTCAAACCCTGTTTGACCACATGCTTCCGGCCGGCCAGGATACCGAAGGCGAACAGGCGCAATCGCTCCATACCGTTCTCGATCTCTTTGGCTTCGACCGCGTGGAACACGAGCAGATCCGCGAGGACCTCCGTTCCGGCCGTATCGGCCTGGCGCAGAACCGCCTGCGCTCCACCCGCATCATTCAGGATGCGGAGGCGGATTCTCTTGATGACAGCCATCGCGCCGCCGGCCTCGATGCCCTGGCCCGCGGCTGCCTGGCGGTCGTGTCTCTGGCGGGAGGCGTGGGCACGCGGTGGACCCGCGGCGCCGGAGTCGTCAAGGCCCTGAGTCCTTTTTGCAGGCTGCGCGGACAATATCGCAACTTCATCGAGGTTCACCTGGCCAAAAGTCTTCGCGTGAGCCGGGAGTGCGGCAACCCGCTTCCGCACGTCATTACCACCAGCTACCTTACTCACCAAGCGATCGCCGCTCACCTCGCCGCGGAGCGCAATTATGGGTATCCCGGCGTGCTCCTGCTCTCCCCCGGACGCACCATCGGCCTGCGCATGATTCCGATGGAACGCGATCTCCGCTTCGCCTGGGAGGAGGTGCCGCAGCAACTGCTGGACGCGCAAGCGCAGAAGGTGCGCGAGGGCCTGCGCGCGGCGCTGATCCAGTGGGCGCGGGGTGCCGGTGAGGGATCCGACTACACCGGCAACGTTCCCATGCAGTGCCTGCATCCGGTTGGCCACTGGTATGAGGTTGCCAATCTGCTGCGCAACGGCACGCTTCAGTGCCTGATCGAGAAGCGCCCGCAAATGAACTATCTGATGGTGCACAATATCGACACGGTGGGCGCCAGCGCCGATCCGGCGGTTCTCGGATACCACATCCATAGCGGCGCCGCGCTCACAACCGAGGTGATTCCCCGGCACATTGAGGACCGCGGCGGCGGCCTCGCCCGCGTGGATGGCCGGGTCCGGTTGGTCGAAGGTCTGGCGCTGCCCGGTGAAGAACTGGAAAGCCGCCTTCGCTACTACAACAGCGCGACTTACTGGATCGATGTCGACCGTTTGCTCACACTGTTCGGCCTGACCCGCGATGCCCTTTCCGACCTGGGAGCCGTGGACGAGGCAGTTCGCGCTGTGGCCGCGCGCATGCCCACCTACGTCACGCTCAAAGACGTAAAAAAGCGCTGGGGTAAAGGGCAGGAAGATATCTTCCCGGTGGCTCAGTTTGAGAAACTCTGGGGCGATATGACCACCCTGCCGGAGCTGGATTGCCGCTTTGTGGCGGTGCCGCGCGCGCGCGGCCAGCAGTTGAAGGAGCCCGCCCAACTCGACGCCTGGCTGCGCGACGGCAGCGCTGCCTGCACGGAGTCTTTGTGCACGTGGCGCGAAACGGCAAGTTGATTGACACGCCTCCGCCTGAGCGGATGACGGAATCGGATACGGTCGCGGGCGCTTCTCCGTGCGGAAGCGCCGCTGGCCAAAGATTCTCCGACGCCTGGCGGTAACGCAAATTCACCGCAATGCCGACTCAAACGAACCCATTGCGGCCAGGCCCCTGAGGCACCCGCGTTTTGTGGACTCGTGTGCATAATATGGGAATCTGTCTCCGCCTTGTGCTTTGCATCACAGCCGCTCCACCCCCCTCGGCGGCGACACTTTTCTAGCGGTTGTGTCGCGTCCGGCCGCTATGAGGCAAAGCGAATGAGTGAACAGAAGATGGTTATTTTGGATGGGAACGAGGCAGCCGCCTCGGTAGCCTATCGTCTCTCCGAGGTGGTCGCAATTTACCCCATTACCCCGTCGTCGCCGATGGCCGAGTGGGCGGATCAGTGGCGCTCGGAGGGGAAGAAGAATATATGGGGCGCATTGCCCGTGGTGGAAGAGCTTCAGAGCGAAGGCGGCGCGGCCGGCGCGCTGCACGGCGCGTTGCAGGCGGGGGCCTTCGGGACCACCTTCACGGCCTCGCAGGGCCTGCTGCTGATGATTCCAAACATGTTCAAGATTGCGGGTGAGTTGACACCGGCCACCATGCATGTGACGGCCCGCACGCTGGCCACCCATGCGCTGTCGATCTTCGGCGACCACTCCGACGTGATGGCCTGCCGTTCCACTGGCTGGGCGATGCTGGCCTCGAATTCGGTGCAGGAGGTTCACGACCTGGCGCTGGTGGCGCAGATTGCCACCCTGGAATCCCGCATCCCCTTCATCCACTTCTTCGACGGCTTCCGCACCTCGCACGAAGTGGGCAAGATCCTGCCCATCGGCGACGAGACGATCCGCGCCATGCTGGACGACAAGTACATCATTCAATTCCGGCAGAACGCCCTGTGCCCCGACCGGCCGCGGATTCGCGGCACGGCGCAGAATCCCGACGTCTTCTTCCAGGCGCGCGAAGCCTGCACGCCTTACCACGCAGCGGTTCCCGGCATTGTGCAGTCGGCGATGGACCGCTTTGCCAAGCTCACAGGCCGCAGCTATAAGCTCTTCGACTATTACGGCGCGAAAGATGCCGAACGTGTGATCGTTCTGATGGGTTCGGGCGCAGAGGCCGCCGAGGAAGCCGTGGATGCGCTGGTGCGCCAGGGCGAAAAGGTAGGCATGGTGAAGGTGCGCTTGTACCGGCCCTTCGACACCAAGGCATTTCTGGCCGCACTGCCCGCAACCGTCAAGTCGATCGCAGTTCTCGATCGCTGCAAAGAGCCTGGCGGCGCAGGCGAACCGCTCTATCAGGACATCATGACGGTGCTGGCCGAGAACGCTGGCAAGCTGCCCTTCGCCGCTATGCCGGTTGTGATCG
>JBEKPA010000234.1:0-6002 GCA_049521195.1 Occallatibacter sp. | reverse complement strand
CCTGTGGGACCGGCTGGGAATGAGCTACGACGACTTTATCCGCACCACCGAGGAGCGACACATCCGCGGTGTGCAACACCTCTTCACCACGCTGCGTGATCGGGGCTTCATCTACAAGGGGTCTTATACCGGCCAGTACTGCGTCTCCGATGAGGCTTATGTGGATGGCCCTCCCGGCACGGCGTGCCCGGACTGCGGCCGCACCACGGAGACGGTGAGCGAGGAGAATTACTTCTTCAAGCTCTCGGCCTTCGAGCGCAAGCTGCTGGAGTTCTACGAGGCCAACCCCGGCTTTATGGGGCCGGAGTCCACGCGGCGCGAGGTCGTCTCGTTTGTGCGCGGCGGGCTGAAGGATCTGTCGGTCAGCCGGACGAGTTTCTCGTGGGGCATTCCCGTTCCCGGCGACGAGAAACACGTGATCTACGTGTGGCTGGACGCGCTGGCCAACTACATCACCGCGCTCGGCTATGGGTCGGACGATCCGGCGGACCAGGCGCGCTTCGCGAGGTTCTGGCCGGCGGACCTGCACCTGATCGGCAAGGAGATCAGCCGCTTCCACTGCGTCTACTGGCCGGCGTTTTTGATGGCGGCAGGGATTGCGCTGCCGCGGTCGGTAAAGGCCAACGGCTGGCTGCTCTTCGACCAAGGCAAGATGTCCAAGTCGCGCGGCAACGTGTTGCGGGCCGAGACGGTGCTGGAGGTGCTGGGCGCGGATGCGCTGCGGTACTTCTTGCTGCGCGAGATTCCCTTCGGCCAGGACGGCGGCTTCAGCTTCGAGGCGCTGGTCCAGCGCTACAACGGCGACCTGGCCAACGGCTACGGCAACCTGGTGAGCCGCGTGGTCAACATGGTGCATAAGTACTTCGGCGGGATTCTGCCCGAGGCCGGCACGGAGACCGCTGCCGAGGCCGCCTTGCGCGAGTGTGCCGTGAGCACGATTGCCGCGTTCGGCCCGGAGTTCGACGAACTGAACTTCTCCGAAGCGCTCAAGGCTCTTTGGCTTCTGGTGGCGGAGACCGACGGTTACCTGACGGCCAACGCGCCCTGGAAGCGTCCGGCGGACCGCCCGGAGGCGGAACACGTGGAGCACCAGGCGCGCGTGCTGGCCACTGCCGCCGAGGCCATCCGCATTGTGACCGCGCTGGTTTATCCCATCCTGCCTGACTCGGCCGCCAAGGTCTGGCGGCAGCTCGGGCTGGGCGAGATTCAGGATGCGGCGAAGCTGGCATTCTTGACGGAACTCCGTTGGGGCGGTTTGAAGGCCGGAACCCACTTTGGTGATCCCGCGCCGCTGTTTCCCCGCGCGGAAAAGGACGCAGTTGACCGTATGCAGAAGATCGAAGATCAAAACAGAAGCAGCGCGGTTGAGGCGGCCTCCGACGGGGCGGTCAACAGCGGATTCGCCGCAATATCTGAGACCGCAACGCCGGCTCCGGCCGCGAAGACTGAGAAAAAAGGGGCAATCGTGAGCGAGAAACCCGAAAAGCAAACATTCTGGGACAGCGCCCCAGTTGATTCTGTTGGCGTTGATCCCGCGGATGAAGCCCATGCCTATGAGACAGTGGCTGCATCGGCTTCGGTTACCGTTGCCGCCGCTGTTCAGTCGTCACCCACACCGCCGGTGGCGGCGGAGCCGCAGTCCGCCTCACCGCAGGTGATCACCATCGACGACTTTGCCAAGGTGGAACTGCGCGTGGCTCAGATTCTGGTGGCCGAGCGCGTGCCCAAGGCCGACAAGCTGTTGCGCCTGGAGGTCGATCTGGGCTACGAGAAGCGGCAGATTCTGGCCGGAATCGCCCAGCATTACGAGCCGGAGAAGCTCATCGGCCGGAAGATCGTGATCGTCGCCAACCTGGCTCCGCGCAAGATGCGCGGCCTGGAGTCGAACGGGATGCTGCTGGCCGCCTCGCTCGAAGGTGGAGCGCCGGTGCTGGCCGGATTTCTGGAAGAGGTTCCTCTAGGCGCGCGGCTGAAGTAGGGTTCACTGGCCTATTTCGGCCGCTTCTGCGGTCTTTCCGGCAGTTCATCGTCAGAGAAAGCTTCTTCTTCGACGGAGAAGCCGTCGGGCCATAATTCCACGCCCAACTCATAAGCGTGGATTTCGAAATCATCCGGGAACTGGGCAAAGCCAGGCTTGCTCTTCGAGCGTTCGATAGCGGCCTTGGCTTCCGCCTCCGATCGATGAATTCCCACAAACAGGAGCTGACCGGGATTCCGGATGTGGAAGACCGGATAAACCCGATCGTTCATTCAAGCAGTGTTTTCAAATGACGGGGCGACCCGGCAACAGCGAGGGCAAAAACTCTTGTTGACGCCAGGTAAATGAAGGGGTACATTAACGGAACACGGGAAAGGAGGTAGGTCCAAAAGATGCAGAAAAACTCTTTCAGATGTTTCGTACGTGAGGTGACTGAGGCCTAGGGCATCGCGCCCCATGCCCCCAAGGTTGCTCCGGCGGAGAAGATTTTGACCGCACAGGACGCTACTGCTTTTTCACTTGCAATGCAACCCTCGATTCGACGCGCAAGATGGAAATCCTTCCATGTCAGCGACTTACCCAGTCGCCGAGGATTCCGCCTAAGCGGGTTTTGCCATGCGAGCGGTCGCTGAGAGGCAGAATGCGGAAGTGAAGATGCTTGGGCACTCGCGGAAGCGCGATGGCCTTAGTCCAATACCCACAGATCACCGGCGACGGCCTGGGCAGTGCGCTCAGGCCGCCGTTGCGTTGAGGAGCGATGGCCTTGGAAATTGGGGAATGAGCCGTGCGGTGAGCCGGCCAAGGCATTGAAACCCATTGAGGGGTCCGGCTGCGAGGTGCGGGATTCCCGGAATCGTCATAGCCGCCGGGATTGTGCCCAGCGGCGGAAAGTGATGCCCAATTTGGTGCATTCTTGAGCAAAATTGCTCAGTTCTGTCCCTGCGATGCGCCTATGCTGCGAGAAAATTCCCGGATTTTTCCGGATTTGTGAAAGAATCAAAGATGATGGAGTTTCCAAAAATCATTCAGGGCGGCATGGGCGTGGGCGTCTCGAACTGGCGCCTGGCCCAGGCGGTTTCAAAACTCGGCCAACTCGGTGTGGTTTCCGGCACGGCGCTCGATCAGGTCTTTGTGCGTCGGCTCGTCGATGGCGACCAGGGCGGCGACATGCGCCGCGGACTGGACGCCTTTCCCTTTCCCGAGATGGCCAGGCGCATCTGGCAGGAGTACTTCGTTCCCGGCGGCAAGCCCAGCGGGGCGCCGTATCCGGCGGTGCCCATGCACCAGCGGCGGGATACTCCCAAGCTGGTCGAGCTGTGCATGGTGAGCAACTTTGTCGAGGTTTTTCTGGCCCGCGAGGGCCACAAGAATCCGGTGGGAATCAATTTTCTTGAGAAAGTGCAGATGCCGCACCTATCGTCGATCTACGGGGCGATGCTGGCCGGAGTGGGCTATGTGCTGATGGGCGCGGGGATTCCGCTGCACATTCCCGGTGTGCTGGACGCGTTTGCGCTGCATCAGCCGGCGGAGTACAAGCTGGCGGTGGCGGGTGCCTTGCCGGGCCAGGATACGCAGATGCGCCTGGACCCGGCGGACTATGCGGATGGTCCGCTTCCATTGCTTCATCGGCCGCGGTTTTTGGCCATCGTCTCGTCCAACACGCTGGCCGCCACCATGCTGAGGCGGGCGAGCGGGCGGGTGAACGGATTGGTGATCGAAAGCCCGACTGCGGGCGGGCACAACGCTCCGCCTCGCGGCAAGCTCCAACTCAATGCCGCCGGAGAACCGGTTTACGGTGAGCGGGATCGGGTCAATATTCAGGATTTGGTGGCGCTGGGCGTTCCCTTCTGGCTGGCGGGCGGATATGGGAACGCCGAAAAGGTGCGCGAGGCGCTGGAACAGGGCGCGGCGGGCGTGCAGGTGGGAACAGCCTTTGCGTTTAGCAGGGAATCCGGTCTGCGTCCCGACCTGAAGAAGAGGCTTTTGGCCCATGCGATGACCGGCACGGGCGAGGTGTTTACCGATCCCCTGGCATCGCCGACAGGATTTCCCTTCAAGGTGGCGCAACTGGACGGCAGCTATTCCGATCCGGATGTTGCCGCGGCCCGCAAGCGGGTCTGCGACCTGGGCTACCTGCGGGAGCCTTACGTCGCGCCAAGCGGCAATATCGGCTACCGCTGCTCGGCCGAGCCGGTGGATATTTATGTGTCCAAGGGCGGCAAGATCGAGGAAACGGTAGGCAGAAAGTGCCTGTGCAATGCGTTGATGGCCAACATCGGTCATCAGCAGACGCGCAAGGACGGGATGATCGAGCCAGCCCTGGTCACTGTGGGCGACGACCTGAATACCGTGGCCCAGTTCCTGGCTCCTGGCCGCGAATCGTACGGCGCGGCGGATGTGATCGCCTCCTTGCTGAGTTTGAGCGGGGGCGCGGTTGCCGGCCCGTCAGCAGCTTATTCCGAGGAACCGGTTCTGGCCTCCGCATAGGAGAGCGGGATCAGCTTTCTCTCACCGCGGCCCGGCGAAATCCCATCGGGCAAACGCTCCGGCGTGCGAGAGGTGGCGTTTGCGCCCTGCCAGAATCCGGTTTATCGTGGTGAAACGACACTCCTCGAGGTGCAATGTGAAGTTCAGGTTCCTGGTTGCCGCTTCTCTCGCTGCCTTCTCCTTCACCGCCGTCGCTCAAATGCCCGACAAGCCCCTCACGCGCCCCAGGATCACCGGCATTTCTCACATCGCCGTCTACGCCTCGAACCCCGCGGCCACCGACCACTTCTATCGCGAGATCGTCGGCGCGGCCAAACTTCCCGACCCGGAGAATCCCAAGGGCGTCCGCTACGCCCTCAGCGAGACCCAATTCATTGAGGTGCTGCCGCTGCCCGAAGGCGCCGGCATCAACCGCCTGGACCACATCGCCTGGAATACCAGCGATGCTGAAACTCTGCGCCGCTGGCTCGGCTCCAAGTCGTGGAAGGTGCCGGGCCAGGTGGAAAAGGGTTCCGACGGCAGCCGCTGGTTCGCCGTCAAGGATCCTGAAGGCAACAAGGTCCAGTTTGTGCAGCCGCCCGATCAACCCAAGCCGGTTGCAGCTCCCCAGGCCATCGGCCATCATATCATCCATGTCGGTTTTCTGGTCCACAGCCGCGCTGTCGAAGACACCTTTTACCGAGACCTGCTCGGCTTCCGCCCCTACTGGTTTGGCGGCATGGTCGAGGGCAGAATCGACTGGGTCAGCCAACAGGCCCCCGACAGCCACGACTGGATGGAATACATGCTCAACACCGGCCCAGGCTCGGAACCCGGCGGCACTGGCATTCCCGCTACCATGTCGCAGCACGATCTCGGCGTCCTCGACCACCTCTCCATCGGCGAAGACTCGGTGGAGGCGGCTTTCAAGACCCTCAAAGACGCTGGCCGCCTTGTGGGCGTCGATGCCCAGGAGCACACGCAGATGGGCAGGGACGGCAAGGGGCAGTTCAACCTCTTCGACCCCGACGGCATCCGCCTGGAACTGATGAACTTCCACGCCACGGAAAAGCCCTGCTGCTCGCCGTTCACGGCCGACGACCCGGCGGAGTAGGCCGCAAACTGGACGTCTGCAACTCGCTGCTGGCGATCGCGGAATGCTGCTTCCCGGCCAGGTTGGAGCTGAGCCAACACGCGGTGGGATTTGTATGACTCCCACCGTGAAGGACGCTGTTGATTGATCAGTAACTGACGGATCGCCGACGATGCGACCAAAACCTGAAATCTGTCCTCGCGATACATTTTCTTTGGTGGCCGATCCATGTTGCCCGGATACAATTTGTCCTTGAAGGCTACCGATCACTTTGAGGTCCAAATCGATGGTTCGACAGGTGCGATTGTTTTGTCTGCTACTTCTCTCATGCACACAACTGGTAGCGCAAGGTGTCGCTGTTCCGGGCGATCCGTGCAAGCCAGCGAGTGCGCGAACGCAAGAGATTGGGTGTTGGATCCTGGCTGACAATCCCGTAGGTCAACTCACAAAACCACAAGTGTTCTG
>JBEKPA010000233.1:0-6019 GCA_049521195.1 Occallatibacter sp. | reverse complement strand
GCCAGCGCGCTGCCCGCGTTGAAGCCGAACCAGCCCACCCACAGCAGGCAGGCGCCAATAAAGCTAAGTACCATGGAGTGGGGCGGCATGTTGGTCTGCGGGTAACCGATACGCTTGCCGAGATAGAGGCAGGTGACCAAAGCCGAGACGCCGCTGGTGATGTGGACGACGGTGCCGCCGGCGAAATCGAAGCTGGGGAAGGCGGCGTGAATGTTGCTGGAGTTGAGCAATCCGCCCACGCCCCAGACCATGTGGGCCATGGGGCAGTAAACGAACAGAGACCAGAGCGACAGGAAGACCGCCATGGCGCTGAACTTCATGCGCTCGGCAAAGGCGCCGCTGATGAGCGCCGGGGTGATGATGGCGAACATGAGCTGGTAGACCATGATGGTCTGCTCGGGAATGGTGGGGGCGTAGTTGAGGTTGGGCGCGAGGCCCACGCCGCGCAAGAAGAGGTTGTGGAAGCCGCCGACAAAGGCGTTTCCGGGGCCGAAGGCCAGCGAGTAGCCGACGATGGCCCAGAGAATGGTGACCAGGCACATCATGGCGAAGCTCTGCATCATGGTGCCCAGGATGTTCTTCTTGCGCACCAGGCCGCCGTAAAAGAGCGCCAGGCCGGGACCGGTCATGAGGAGGACCAGGGCGGCGGAGGTGAGCATCCAGGCGTTGTCGCCGGCGGACTGCGCGCTGGCGGTGGCGGCCTGTTGATTGTTGATGGCCTGCTGGAGGGCGGCGATCTGCGCCTGCGTGGCCGGAGCCGAGGGGTCCGGGTTCAGGTTGGGGGCCACTGCGAGAGCCAGAGCCGGGGTGCCCAGGAGGGCAAGCAGGAGCAGCAGTTTGATTCCACGACGACACATAGGTTTTCACTCCTCCAAAGGACATGCCTCGCTCGATGGCATGACCTGTGGCGGGATTCCGGCCGCCATTCCGGATGAACTCAGTGACTTTACGCCAACCGGAAGAGCCTGGACGGTTTCAGGCTGCCGCCGGAGCAGGACTCAGCGAAGACGCACTGGCGCGTGGGCGCCGAATCGCTGAGATTTGATATTTGTTCAATTCTCAAACGGTTTTCATAAGGATAAGATAAAGCCCTCTGGCATTTTCATCGTTCCTGCGGTATAAGGCTTCTCCGGTATTCGCTTGCCAAGGTTCATTCGGCTTCAATCCACTCCACCAGCTCGCGGGCAATCTCGTCGGGCGTCATGTTCTTCTCCACCCTGGTTGTCCGCTGCTGTTTGGGAAGGCTTGCGGAGTGGTAGCGCAAACCGTTGGCGGCCAGGGTTGCGGGCTTGGCCTTTTGCAGCGCGGGCATCAGGTTGCGCATGTTTGCCATGCCAATCTGCGGATTGTTGCGCGGCTCGGCCAGGTTGCCGGTGGCCCAGCCCAGCACAGCGGGGGTTCCGAGGCAGACCGAAACCTGGTGCTTGCCGCCCTCCACGCGCTCCAGCACCTCAAAGGAGCCGTCCTCGCGGAGGTTGATCTCGTCCACGCCCTGAAACTGATCGGCGATGCCGAGGCGCTCGCCGACGAGTTGCAGGGTCGCGCCGGCGCCGCGCGTGGCCGATTCCCAGCCGCCGAAGAGCAGCAGCTTCGCGCGGTCGAGACCGGGGATGGCGGCGATGGTTTCGGCCAGCACAGCCGCCGTCGAGTGGGCGTCCGGAAAGCCGCCGATGGGACCGTCGATGGGAACCAGCTCGAAGCCGGCCTTCTGCGCAACGGTCATCATCACCTGTTGCAGCTTGGCCTTGGGGCCGAGCGAAACCAGCCAGACTTTGCTGCCGGGGTTCTTGGCGGCGAGAGCAGCCGCTTCATAGAGCGCGCTGGCGGCCCAGGGGTCGAGCACTGCGGGCAACACCATCTCGTTCTTCAGTCCCGGCCCGGCAGGGGTGGTGATGGGTTCCAACGTTTGCAGCGGATCGGGAACGATGCCCGCGCAAACGACGATGTGTAAAATACTTGCCATTGTTCTTCCTTTTTGATTGCTCGAAACCCCAAATCTTTCGTTGTCCTGCTTTGAAGGGGCACGGCTTTAGCCGTGCCAACAAATGCCAAATATGAATCCTGGGCTTTAGCCCCTGAGGGAATGCTTGCTCGCAAATTCTATGAGCAAGTCAAGGGAATATGATCCGGCATACCAAACTCCTTGGTTGAAGCGAAATGCGGAGATCCCTGATTCTCCGCACTTTCTCACTATCTCCTTCTGAATCGCCTCGACCTCTGCGTCTTCATCCACGATTTCTAGCTTTTCTGCAATCCTGCGCACCCATACATCAACAGGTTGTAGGCAAAATGCCGAATCGCCGTCCACAGAGTTCTCCAGACTAAACAAAGAAACAATATCCCGAAGGTAGAACGAAGCAACCTTTGGCCCAACCTGCACGATCCCGTTCACAGATTTTTGATATTGCAACTCCCGATAGTGCTCCTGGACAAGTCCATTCTCAATCTTCTGGATGGAATAATTGACAATATTCCGGCATGGGTAAGAGTCAATTCGATTCAGTGCGCTGAGAATCATTTCTATGTCTCGCGCCTTGCCAACCATGCCCTTGCCGATTCTGTTCTTAAGCTGATCCTCTATAGGCTTCCAACCTTCCCGCCTAATTGTCTCATATCCCCTGTCCCGGTCGCTGTTCCCAAAGAGCGGAAGGAGAATCTCCTTGGCCCGGAGATAAACCTTATCCGATAAGGAGTCACGTCTCCCCTGATAGCAGGCATGCCCTAGAAAGAAATCAAAGGCGTCCCACCAATTGTCTCTCAGATTGCGGCTTTCATAAAGTTTCAGTTCTTCCGCATAATATCTTTCAGCGCATTCGAGAGTAAAGTTCCAGAGATTCCTATTCATGTCCCTGTCCTTCCCCTAAATTCCTGTCTAATCACATTGGGCGACGTAAACCTTCCCTCAGGGGCTAAAGCCCAAGCCTACTGATGCTGTATTTGCGGCACGACTGAAGTCGTGCCCTTTCAAAGCATAAAAACAAAAGCAACCACGGATCCACCGACTCCCCTTCACTCAGGATGACAGAGTATTGGTTCATTTGATCATCAATCTTCAATCACAACGCCGAAAGGCGAATGATCGCCGGCCGCTGCATCGTCTCGTCAAAGTAACAGTTGACGGCGTCCTTGACCATGGCGCGCAACTCTTCGAGCGTCCCCCCCTGCGTATGAATTCCGTACCCCAGGGCCGATGCAACGTAGCCGCCATCGGCTTCGTCTTCACGCACATCGAAGATGATCTCGTTCATGGGGAATGCTCCATCCTGTCAGTTCAATGCTACACCGGCAGTATGTCCGCGGCAAACTGCGAAGGGCAATCGGAACCGCTAACCTTCGCTGCCTGTGAGTGCATCAGTTCTCCGCCGAGTGCAGCCCGCCCGCCCCGGCGCGGAACTCGATGTTCGAGTGAACGCCGTCCAGCGACTGGGAGCAATTCCACAGGCAGGCGCCGCAGTGAGCGCACTTTTCGCGCTCGAAGGCGGGCATGCCGTCCGCGCCCAGCGTGATGGCCTGGCCGGAACACATGGCGATGCAGGTCTTCTCCGTGCACCCAATGCACAGCCCCGCGTCGCGGAAGACCACGTGATCGGCGAAGCCGGGCACGGCCTGCACCTTGCCGCCCATCAAGAGCGCGTCCTGGTGCGTGACCAGCAGAATGTCGTCGAAGGGAATCTCAGGCCAGCCGCGCGCCGAGAGCAGCGCATCGTGCAGCGAGCGCCCATCCGCCAGGGCCAGCGCCACCGCATCCTTCAGCTTCAGGCCCTCTGGCGACCGCGAAGAGAAGGGGCGAATCTGCTTGTGCGCTGGGGGAATATGCGCGCTCATCGAGAGCCGTCCGCCCGTCAGCCCGGCCAGAGCCATCCCGATCATCCCCTTCACCATGCTCGAACCGCCGGGACCGCCATGGAAGCCGTTGCGGGCGTTCTCCGCCTGGTGCGCGCCACGCTCCACCCAGCTGGCGCGGCGGCGGGCTTCATAGGTTGCGGCAAGGTTCTCCCGCGTAAAGGGCTTGCCGGCGCGCAGCAGCTCGATCACTGCCTCGCCCAGTTGCGTGCCCGTCGCCCAGGCTTCGTCCACGCCCGAGCCGGTGAGCATGTTGGTCGATCCCGAGCCTTCGCCGATGCGGGCAAAGCCGTCGCCGCAGAGGTATGGTTCGCCGTGCTTGCCGCTCTCTTCCAGCGACTTCGCTCCCCACGACCGCAGGGATCCGTCCTTGAGGTAGCGCCACAGCGCGGGGTGTTGAATATAGTGCTGCAAATAGCGGTAGGCGGTGCGCGAAGGGTCGCTCATCCACGAGGGGACGAAGATGCCCACCGAGGCCAGCCGCTCCGGATGCACGTAAAGGAAGCCGAAGATCTCCGGCTCGGGGTAGCCGAAGGTGTGCCAGACGGTTCCAGGTTCCAGCGGGGAGTCATCGGGCAGTTCGAGGACGAACTTCATGCCCAGCGCCCACTCGCGCCGCGCGTTCCCTTCAGGCAGGCCGAGACGCTCATCAAGCGCCTGGCCCACCGCGCCCACCGGACCGTCGCCCACCACCGTCAGTTGCGCGCGGACATCCATTCCAGCCATGAAGCCTTCGGCGGGCGAGCCGGCGCGGTCCACGCCCTGGTCTGCGAGGCGAAGCCCTTGAATGCTTCTGCCCGAGATCAGCGGCCCGGCCACCGGGCTTCCCGGCCAAATCTGCACCAGGCCGGTAGCCATCAATTGCGCGCCAACCCACTGGTTGAACTGGCCGATGGAGAGCACCAGACCGCCGTGCTTGTGCAGGAAGCCGGGCGTCCACGGCAGTTCGAAGGCGCAGTCGCGGACGCCGAGCAGCAGGCCGGCTGCCCGCAGCACCGCATCGGCTGTGCGTAGAGCAAGCGAGCGCCGGCTGGCGCCGATGGGGTCCAGCAGGTAGAAGACGCGCTCCTGCTTGACCTCGGCGGCCATGGGAATCTCGGCCGGATTGAGCTGCGGAAAGCTGGCGCAGATGCCCTGGGCGCGCGTGACCACGCCGCTGACGCCCGCCGCCAGATCGTCGGCGCGCTCGTAGCAGAGCACCTGCAAGGGCATTCCAGGGACGGCTTTGCTTGCAAAGGCCGGATCGTCGGAATGCGCGCTCCACTCGCGGGTGAGCGTGGTTAGAAAGCCGCCCATCGCCGGGCCGAAGCCGGCGCAGGCGATATCGACCTCCATTGACTGGCGATCGATTTCGGGGGCGGGTTGTTCTTCCACAATCGCGCTCGTGCTCATGCGGACCTCCTCGTTTGCGTGGACGGCCCAGGGTCGTGGTCTCCCACCCTTGCGACAGAAAGAACTCGCAAGGGTGAGGCACCCAGCGAGGTCTCCCAGGTCCGAGAATCCGGACCTGGGGCACCCAACCGTTGTGGAGAATCCGGTTTGACCCGAAAGCCATTCAATCCGCTCATGCGGGATAATCCAACGCTTCGGGAATCATGACCTTGCCGACCGTCTCCGCGGCGCGGTCCTTGGCCAGGCGGCAGCCGCTCAGGCAGGTGGTCAGTTTGCTTTGCAGGCGCAGGAACTCGCTGGAGCCGGCGCAACCCGCGCAGGGGCCAGCCTTCTGCGGATGGCTTCCGTCGGCGGCCAAGACGTCGATGGCATAGGCCGAGATGCCGGGCATGGTCTCCTCGTACTCCTCCAGCTCGGCGGCCAGGAAACAGTTGCGGTGCTCTTCTTCCTCCCAGGCCGGGTGCCGATTGTAGCCGAAGACCAGTTCGCCGCAGATGCGCGAGACCTCACCGGCTGCCGACGCGGCCTGCGTGTGGCAAAGGTCGCTGAGGAATTGGACGGTGCCTTCCAGGCCCTCGGCGGCGACTGGATCGCTGGGGCCGCGCGCTTCAAGCTCCAGCATATCCAGAATCTGCGCGCGCGAAGCGACCAGCCAGCAGAGCGCGTCGGCCAACGCAAAGGTCACGCCCTGGCGCTGCCCGTGATAGAGCTTGTTTCCGCCGGAGTCGGTGGACCGCTGCAAATAGTTCATCGTCCATAGCCACAGGGTCATGGCCGAGGCCAG
>JBEKPA010000232.1:0-6046 GCA_049521195.1 Occallatibacter sp. | reverse complement strand
CATTGTGTCAGGGCACGACTTCAAAGCCTGCCCTGAGCCTGTCGAAGGGTGCCGCAAGATGAATCCGACTCTTCGGCCAAGCCTCGCAGCAACAAATTTCTCCATATCGTGTTCCAGCAAACGTAGCAACACAACCGAGGGTAGCCGAGGAGATTTCGCGGCCCTATGCCTCCAGCTCAGAAAGGAACGAACATGTCTTTGCAATCAAGATTCCGCAGTCTGATTCCTGCCGCATTGATCGCCGTATCGATGCTCGTCCTGTCCGCCGCGCCGGCCCACGCCGGAGTTTTTGTCTCCGTCGGCATTGCTCCCCCCGCGTTGCCTGTTTACGAGCAACCCCCGCTGCCCGCCCCGGGCTTTATCTGGACCCCCGGCTATTGGGCTTACGGGGACGCGGGCTACTACTGGGTTCCCGGTGTTTGGGTGCACCCTCCTAGCGTCGGCCTCCTCTGGACCCCGGGTTACTGGGGGTTTGCCGGCGGCGTTTACGGGTGGCATGGCGGCTACTGGGGACCGCATGTCGGCTTCTACGGCGGCGTGAACTACGGCTTCGGCTATGGCGGCGTCGGCTTCTGCGGCGGTGAGTGGCGCGGCGGCGTATTTGCTTACAACAGCGCCGTGGCGAACTTCGGCGGCGTGCATGTAACCAACGTCTACGAGGATCGCACCGTCATCGAACGCAACACCATCGTCAACGAGGGCCACGCCAGCTTCAACGGCGGCGCGGGCATCCAGGCGCATGCTTCGGCCGGGGAGATGCAGGCGGCCAATGAGAATCACATCCAGGCCACGCCCCGCCAGCAAATGCATGAGAACTTTGCTGCGCAGGACCGTTCGCAGTTGGCCTCGGTCAACCATGGCAACCCTGGAACCCCGGCCTCCTCCAACATCAACGCGTACCATCAGGTTGCCCAGCAGCATGCGCAGTCGCAGCCCATCTCGGACGCCGACCGTTCCGCGGGCCGCAACTACAACCCAAACACCCGCGAGGCCAACCAGGACCAGCGCATTGCCAACGGTCTGCGCAGCGGCCAGATGACCTCCGGTGAAGCCGCGCGCGCTGAGCGTACGCAGTCCAACATCGATCAGCAGGTGCACAACGATCGCGTCGCCAACGGCGGCCATCTCACCGGCCAGGAGCGCCAGCAGATCAACGGCGAGCAGAACGCCGCCAGCCGTCAGATCTACAACGAGAAGCACAACGGGGCAACCGTCAAGCCGAACGCCGTCGACGACCGCGAAGCCAACCAGCAGCAGCGCACCGCCAACGGCCTGCGCAGCGGCCAGATGACCTCAGGCGAGGCGGCCCGCACCAACCAGACCCAGGCCGGCATCGCCCAGCAGGTCCACAACGACCGCACCGCCAACGGCGGCGCGCTCAACGCCCAGCAGAAGCAGCAAGTCAACAAGGAACAGAACAAGAGTTCCAAACAGATCTACAACGAGAAGCACAACAGCACCACCGCCAAACCGGCCGCCAAGGGCAAGGCAAAATAGACCAAAGCCGAACGCTCCGCCCGTAGCCCGCCGATAGAATAAGAGCGCCCCATCCCTCGCAAAGTATGCGGAGGATGGGGCGTTCGCGCTTCAGGAAACCCCGAGCAAGTCTGCCCGCTCATGCGACTTGAAAGGGCACGACTTCAAAGCCTGCCCTGAGCCTGTCGAAGGGTGCCGCAAATGCCGCAAAACCAATCGGGCTTGAGCCCCTGATGGCACGCATTTTCAATAACTTGTATTGGCAATAAGACGCTTGACACATATGTCAATTGTGATCCAGAGCCGAGTATTTAAAACAATTCTCGCTATTTGCGTTTGTTGTAGCGTCTGCGCAGAATCTCGTCCAATGAATCTGTCCCAAGATATCGGTGTACCAGACTTCTCCGAATACCATAACCCAATCTTTCTTCGCATTGATGTCGGTCGCCTCTTGAATACTCAATGGGAATGCCGGATACTCAGCGGCATCAGCCAGACGCCGAGCTACAATATCCTCGTGATCTGTAGGGTAGATAACAGCCATAATAGTCACATTGCCTGCGCCCGCACTTTTTCCCGTGGTTCCAACAGGCGGGTTGTACATTTCCATTTTTGGGGCCAACATGTGATCGGGAAGATCGGGCTCTTTATTTACAGGAATCACCGCTACTTTGGTCACGATCATGACTTGAGTGGCAGGAGTCTTGCCGATGTTCGTAATTCTCACTCCGGCAACTACGGGTTTACCGGCACCGAGTGGATTATCGTTCGTGACCTCAACCTTTAGCCAGGGGCGATCATCAATCCGCAGTTGAGCCTCGGCGATCTGAGCCAATCTGCGCGATATAGAGTTCTGCCAAATTCCAACGCCAATGGTGCAAAAGGTAGCAAAAACCAGGGCGAACGTAAACCGGACCAGCCACTTGTTTGTATTGACCTGTTGACGTGCGAACTCGTGCTGCTCGCTCTCGCGTCTCTGTCGGGCTGCCTCTACTGGGTCCACTGGCCGATCAAAAATGACCGTCTCCCCTTCTCTGTGGTGAGAGGTGCCTACGTTATTCTGTTCTTGATCGGGCAATTGGCCGTGTACCTCCTTTGCAAAAGGATTAGTGGAATATGAAACACGAATACAGCAAAGGACCGAAGGCTGGGCGGGTAGCCCATATATCAATCCACCACTAAGTTTGGGTGCCCCAGGTCTGATCCGCCGCGGCGGATCAGACCTGGGAAACCACAACCCTCCCGCCCGCTCATTGCCGAGAAGAACCTTCATTCGGCGCGCAAGAACCCCGCTTTTCGCCGCGAAATCGGCACGGACCAACCGAAAAAAGCCCGGCAATCTGCCGGGCCTTTTCCTGCGTCGAACTTCTCTTGAGCGCCTAAAGCTTCTCGTAGAAATCGCACACCGAGCACGAAATGTAGACTCCGCCGGGGACGCCGCGCTCGCGGTCCTTCACGCGCTTGACGATGCGCGTCGGCTTGCTGCACTTCGGACAGTCGGTCGACTTCGTCGTGTCCATCATCTTCTTGCGGTCGCCTGTTTTTGCAATCTTGGCCATCGGTCGGGTGTTTCTCCTTTTGGGGTTGTCTCTGCACACATCCGCCGTGCCGGGGCCCCAGCGACAGGTCTTCGTCGATGGGGTGGCGTGGCGGACGGCTTCAACGGCGCGGCCCTGAACTCGCCTACTGGACCAACCTCTGGCCGTCAAGGGATTGCCTCGATAAATGGGCAACGGAATTGACTGGAGGGAGCCGGGCTCGCTGCCTCCAGTTTACATGAAGGCCGCCCGCGCCGCTTCAGTCCGGCAGGGTCGCTCCATCAGGCTGGCCCGGCTGCGGCTTGGGCGGGCCGGGCTGCGAGGCGTCGGGCACCGGCGGCTGCGCGTTGGCCGGCGGCTGCGCGCCGGAGTCGGAATTCGCATCCGGCTGAGCCTCCGGTTTCGGCTTGGGGAACTGCACCGGTTTCATCACCCCGGTTTGCGGTTTGTCCGCGGGCAGCTTCTCGCCGGGCTGGCGCAGGCTGGGCGGCGCGGCCGGCGCCTGCGTATCGGGGTTGCGCTCCACGTCGCCTTCCTTGGTGATGCGCGTGTTCGGGTCGCCGGCAGGATCCAGCGCCGTGCCGTCGGTGCGCATCAGGCCCGTCACCTCGTCCCTGGTGAAGATGACCGGCGTCTCGCCCACCTTGGCCACTTCCAGCCGGATCACGCGATTGCCGTTGATGCGGACAAACTCCACGTCCTGGGGCGGCTTGCCGTAGATCCACTCCTCGAAGGGCATCTGCCCCTCAAGCTCGCGCGACTTGCCGTCCGGCTGCCCTTTGGCGAAGATCACCATATCCGTGCTCATGCCCACCAGCACGTGATGGTTGAGGATGGCCTCTTTAAGCTTTGTCGGAAGCGTGTCTGTGAAGGCCTGAATGGGCGTCTTCACGTCGAACGAGATCAGCGGCGCCAGCAGCGCCTTCACCTCGGCGCCGCTCAGTTCGGGAACACGCTTCTGGAAGGTGAGGGTGAGCCGCGCGCCCGTTGGCTCGTTGTCGCCTCCCTGCACCACTGGATTCATGGCTGGCCCCATGCCGATCTCGACGTGGCGCAGCAGGCGGTGCTTCAGGTCAGGCCCGCCGTTCAGTTCGAAGACGATCCGGGAGCGCTCGACCTTGACGTCGGTCAGCACCACCCGGTCACCGGGCTTGGCAGCCAACCCTTCGGCGGTGACCATATCCAGATAGTCTTCCCCAAACGGCGCGAGCTTGCCGTTGGCCTCGAGCGTCAGGCCCTTGTGCCCGTGCGGAAACGGGCGCATGGCAAATCCCTGCTCCGACGCGAGCAGCCGGATCAGCTCCAGGCGCGTCTTGGCGTCCAGTTCGGATTTGGTCAGCGGAACGTGGGTCGGCTCAATCTGCTGATAGCGCCGGTCGATGGTGTTGATCGTCTGGCCCGTCGACTTGTTGGTCACGACGCCGGTCTTCGTATTGATGGTGATCTGGGCCGTGGCCGCCACGGCAGCCAGCAGCGCAGCGGCGGCGCAACCGCACGCAACCCTTAAATGGCTCTTGCAGTTGACGCCCGCAGCCGCATGTGGAGTTGCGGCATGCTGCGGCCTTGTAGATAGAGATAGCCCGATCATGGGAGCCTCCCATGCATGCGAACTGCATTTAGGCAAAAGATAGCCCCGTTCCTGTAGAGAATGCAAGTTCGCGCATCTGGCTGCTGGATATACTGTGAATTCCGGAGGACGGATTCGAATGCCCATTCGCTGGATGGCCGACGAGGACGCCTATCGCTTTCTTGCCGAGAAGACCGAGGGCCGTTTGGCCACCTGCAACGGGGCCGGACAGCCGTACATTACTCCGCTCAACTACTTTTATCGCGAGGGGAGAATCTACTTCCACAGCAAGCTGACCGGGCGCAAGCTCGACAACCTGGCCCAGAATAGCCAGGTCTGCTTCGAGGTCAGCGAGGTTGCGAAGATTTCAGTCTCAAACGATCGCCCCTGCGCCTGTTCCACCCGCTACACTTCCGTGCTGGCGTTTGGCGCCGCGCGGGTCGTCTCTGACAACGCCGAGAGGACAGCTTTGCTCAACTTGCTGGTGGAGAGGTACGCCGCGGGCAAGGCATTTCAGCCCGTGGAGGAACAGCAGAGCGCCGGGTGCGCCGTAGTCGAGATTCGCATCGACGAGATTAGCGGCAAAAGGAACGTCGATCCGGAGTAAGCCCGCTGCTTTCACGCCCGATCCAGCGAGTTCGGTTGCAACCCTTTGCCGGCGTGTTCAGGTCTTCGTTTCCTCTGGCGATGCCGGGTAGGTTTCGGCGAAGGACTCGTCCGGCGATGTCCGCGGCCAGCCAACCATTACCAGAAACACATCGAGGACAAATAGAGCGATGGCTATGTCGTTGAAGAGCGTGGCTTGCTGCAGATTCGGCCACAGTTGATTTGCTGCCCAGAAGAGAAAAGCAGCCGCCAGCAGGATCGCTTTGACCACCTCCATGCGCGCGGGCCGGTGCGCCACCTGATAAGCGAGGTAGGCAAGAGCGATCATGGCAAGCGGGAACGCGGCGAGCACGTCATGAGCTCTGGCGGGAAACAGCCCGGGAAAGGCGTCCCATGCGACGAGCGCTCCCACGCCCGCCAGCGCGACCACGCCAAGGATCGTGGGGAGAAACCGGTGACCACGGTCAAGACGAATGTACATGGACCATTATTGCCGTCCCTGCAGGAAGAACGCATAAGGAATCGGGACTCGCACTACCCGGCGTTACCGGTCGGGCCTACCGGAGGTTCCTCCCCACGCTCCGGCGCGGGAGGAGCAGCCGGCAATATCTGCACCAGTGAAGGTGCAGATGGCTCTGCGGAGCCCATGGCGGCCTCATGCTGCCGTCGCGCCGCCGCATCCAGATCCACTGGAATCCCTCCCGGCACAATCACCGGTGCGTTGTACCGGTAATCCAGCTCGCGCGTGACGCGGAAGACCACCGGCAGCGCGGCAAGCAGCACCGCGAACGCAACCCAACTGCCATCCAGCCCATAGCCTCCGCCGGTAAGCCAAAGGGGCCCCATGGGATCGCCCTGC
>JBEKPA010000231.1:0-6049 GCA_049521195.1 Occallatibacter sp. | reverse complement strand
CGGGCAAGAAAGCCGTCGACTCGGACGCGATGAATGTGAAGAACTGAATCGGCCGGGCCTAGAGAGCCTCCGTCCCGCCTGAGGGGAAACGGTATTCCTGACGGCCCCCGAATTCACCGACGCGGGCGCAGAACGCTCTGTATTCCGGCCCCGCCGCGTCAGGGGGCGACTTTAGCCTGCATTTCTCACCACGGGTAGCGTTTTACGCGTGGGGCTGGGGACAAGAAAGGCCTGGAAAGGCCTCTTTTCATGGCAAATCTGCGTTGTGAAGACGCAGGTCAATGCCCTGAGGAGGCGGCCTTTCCGATAACAGAGTGTATCCAAGAAACGTTCTCTTTTACAGCCTATTCTTCGCGCCGCGCGAGTGCCGGATCAGCGGCGATGGGAGTGTTGAGCCTTCCAGGCGAAGAATTACCGAAGTAACCATCCACGGCCTACTGTGTAACGTGCCTAACAGGGTAACCGCTTGAAAAAAAACCTTCTGCCGGATTCGCCCCATGGTACGTTTGATAAAGCTGTCTGAATACCTTACGGTCCGCTGAGGGTGCGGAGGCGGTTGGCGCGGGCTGAGGTCTGTATTCACAAACAGTTGTCGCCCATTGTCTATTCAGGTTGAATGCGGAGGAAATACGCATGTACGCTCGTGTTACGAAATCTGTGAGCCGGGTTGTTGTACTGGCGGTTGCGGCTTTGATGCCGGTTGCCTTGGTTGCTCAGGTCACTCCGTCTGCGAAGGGCTCCCCATCGCAGAATGATGCGCCGAAGTGGGACATCTTTGTGGGTTACAGTTTCTTTGCGCCCTACGAAACAGTACATGCGCTGCAGATCAACGGCGAGATTCTTCCCTTCAACTTCGAGGTGGAGAAGAAGGGCCTGACCGAAAGCGTCTCATACTTTTACAGCCGTCATTGGGGAATACAGGTGGAGTCGGGCCAGCACGATCTGTTTACCAATACCGGTTCCCAGAACCAAGGCTCCAGCAACAGCGGCATCTTCACGTTGGAGCCGGGCCTGGTCTATCGCTGGCCGCATCTACACGTCACTCCTGTCGTGCATGCGCTTGCGGGCGCTGTCGATGTGGATGGTCCGGATCATGAGCCTTACACGTGGGGTTGGGGAATGACCGCCGGCGGCGCGCTGGACGTCAACGTGGGGTGCGCCAGTCAGCATCGTGTGGCGGTGCGCATCCTCCAGGCCGATTACGAGTATCTTCACGCCGATTCTGGAATCTCGCACTTCAACCAGAATACGTGGATCTGGGGCGACGATGAGAAGATCAACGGGCTCAAATTGAGCGCGGGGCTTATGTGGGGGGCGGACGGCGGCTGCGCTGCGCCGCCTCCGGTAGCCCTGACCTGCTACGCCACTCCGACTACGGTCTTTCCAGGCGACCCGGTTACTGTGCATGCTACTCCCGCGAATCTCGATCCGAAGCTGAATGCGGTTTATTCCTGGTCGGGAACCGGAGTGACTGGCCACGGAGAGACGGCGTCTGTGGCCACGGCTTCGCTGAAGGCAGGCACCAACACGGTCCAAGCTGAAGTGAAGGAAGGCAAGCGCGGCAAGGAAGGCCTGAAGCCCGGACAGAGCGCAGGCTGCTCAGCCAGTTTCACGGTGAAGGCCTTCGAGCCGCCGACCCTCAGTTGCGTGGCCGTTCCCGCCATCATCAATCCCGGCGACAAGAGCACCGTCACTTCGACGGGCGTAAGCCCACAGAACCGGCCGTTGACTTATAGCTACTCGGTTGTGCCGGGCACAGGCGCCATCAGCGGCAGCGGCACCACGGCGAGCTACGATTCCACGGGTGCGCCGACCGGCAACGTGGACATCAACTGCATGGTTACCGACGACCTTGGCCAGACCGCGAGCGCCGGCACCAAGGTGACGATCACCAAGCCTTACATCCCGCCGATTCAGCACGCCAGCGCATTGTGCCCCATCGCCTTCGACAAGGACAAGAAGCGTCCGGCTCGCGTGGACAACGAAGCCAAGGCCTGCCTGGATCAGGTAACCGACGCTCTCAAGAACGATCCGACCGCAAAGGTTGTGGTTGTGGGCGAAGCCAACGCCAAGGAGAAAACGCCGCCGAAAAACCAGCACGCCAAGTTCGAGAACCTGGCCGCGGAGCGCGCGGCGAACACCAAGGACTATCTGGTGAACGAAGAGCAGAGCGGCATTGACGCCTCTCGAATCATCGTTCGCACCGGCACGGGGGATAGCCAGTCGGTGGAGAACTACCTGGTGCCCGCGGGAGCGACCTTCGACAACGACGTGCCAGGAACCTCTCCCGTGGTTGAGAGCGGGGTGAAGATTGTAACGCGCAAGCCCATCCCCATTCCCGGCGCCAAGCCGGAGCACAGGAAGAAGCATGTGGCGGCCCAGTAGCTCGTCAAGCAGCCTGTGCAGGCCTTCCGGCTTGCGCAGGCTGCCAACACAAGGCTGAGAGAGCTTTTCCGCAATCCTTTGAGGCTGACCGGTGAACCGGTTGGCCTCTTTCGTTTTGTGCGATAGGCGCGGGAACGGCGTGCGCGTTCATGGATCTTCGTTTGCCGATTTCGGCGGGATGATGAGGGAACGGCTGTTGCAGCGTTTGCGGATGCAAGGCCATTCTTACCAGTGACTTACAAGAAAAACTTCTCCGGCATGTCACCGAAACTTTTCTCTTGCGTCTATTTCAACAGAGAATCCGCCCTTCGGGACACAATCGATATGACTTCAGCAAGGAGAGATTCATGCGAACTCGATGGATAAAGATGGCCATTGCACTGACTGGCCTGGCCGCGCTGTGCAGCACGGCGGCCTATGCGCAGACGGATGTGGCGGCAAGCCTTTATGGTGCGTTCAATGGAACCACTACCGGCAACGACACTATTCAGAGTCCTTCCAACGCCGCCGGCGGCCTGCTGGAAGTGCGTCACATCTCCAAGCCATGGGTCGGCTATGAAGGCACTTACGCCTTTAATCGCGCCAATCAGGTATATACCGCCGCGGTCGTCCCGTTAGCCTGCCCAATAGGGGGGCCGTGCGGCCCTGTGCCGGCAATCGTCTCGGCCAATGCGCACGAGGTAACCGGCGATTGGGTAGCGTCTGTCAAGATCTCAAGCTTCAGGCCCTTCGCGCTGGCCGGAGGAGGCATCCTCTTCGATGCGCCCAGCGGCGGGCAAACCAGCACCACCACAACAACCAAGCCGGTTTTTGTCTATGGCGCCGGCGTGGACTGGAGACTGATTCCGCACATCGGGCTGCGCCTGCAATACCGGGGCTACCTCTACAAGGCGCCCGATCTGACCACCTTGTTCACCTCCACGGGGGTTTTTACTCACACAGCCGAGCCCATGATCGGCGTGTACTTTCGCCTCTGAATCGCTCCCGGTGAAACCGGCGGGTTAGGGCGCTCCGCGTCTTTGTATACTCGTCTTATGAACACCGGGAGTTTCTTGTCTGCATGAACCGTTTGCGGCTTCGCTTGCATTTGCCTTCTCGTTCCTGCTTTTTCGCACCGATCATCCTGTTGATCCCGGTCTTTTCAGCCGTGCCGCAACTGGCGTCTCAGGCGCTTTGGACCTCGGTTGGCCCTCCGGGCGGCGACGCGCGCGCCCTGGTCGCGGTTCCCGGCCAGCCCAGTCATCTTTACCTGGGCACCACCAATAGCTGGATCTACGAATCCCTGGATGAGGGCGCCTCCTGGCATCGTCTTGCACGGCTGGAGCCGTCGGAAGACGTGGTTCTGGACAGCATTCTCGTGGATGCAGCCAACCCTGCCGTCCTCTACGCCGGCGGGTGGAAGGCCGAACAGCGCGACGGGGGGCTGTGGGTGAGCCACGACGGGGGCAAGCAGTGGAAGGCGGTGGAAGCTCTGCGCGGCCAGTCGATCTTGTCCTTGGCGCAGGCGCCCTCGAACCCCAGCCTTCTGTTCGTGGGAACCCTCGAGGGAGTCTTCCGCAGCAGCGATGGGGGTTCGTCCTGGAGGGCGATCAGCCCGCCGGGCAGCCGGGAGATTCACGAAGTGGAGTCGCTGGCGGTGGACCCCGCAAACCCGAATATCGTCTACGCGGGCACCTGGCATCTGCCCTGGAAGACGACCGACGGCGGCAAAAGTTGGCACAGCATCAAGAAGGGGCTGATCGACGACTCCGACGTGTTTTCGATGGTCGTTGATCCAGCCAGCCCCAAGACCGTTTTCCTGAGCGCGTGCAGCGGAATTTACAAGAGCGAGAGCGGCGGCGAACTCTTCCACAAGATCGAGGGCATCCCGGCGACGGCGCGCAGGACGCGGGTGCTTACGCAGGACCCTGAGAATCGCGAGGTTGTGTATGCCGGAACCACCGAGGGTCTGTACAAGACCGTGGACGGCGGCAGGATCTTCCGGCGCATGACCGGACCAGACGTCGTTGTGAACAGCGTCTTTGTCGATCCCGAAGATTCGAATCGCGTGCTGCTGGCCACTGATCGCGGGGGTGTGCTGGCGAGCATGGACGCGGGGGCGAGCTTTGCAGCCGCGAACCAGGGCTTTTCAGGCCGCAAGGTGGCGGCGCTGCTTGTGGATCGCGGCAATCCGGCCCGGCTCTACGCGGGCGTGGTGAATGACAAGAGCTATGGCGGTGTGTTTGTTTCCTCGAATGGCGGCGAGGCCTGGGAGCAGGTCGGCGAGGAGCCCGGCGGCGGACTTGACGGGCGCGACGTCTTTGCTCTGGCACAGGCGGCGGATGGAACCGTGCTGGCCGGAACCAGCCACGGCATCTTTGCGCTGGACGCGGATAACCACCCCAACGACAAGGACCAGTCGTCAGAACCCCCCGGATCGGCCAGCGGCAAACCCGTCTGGCGGCCGAGAAACACGATTGCGAATACGAGGACGAAGACAGCCGCCGAAACCCATTATGGAAAACGCGTCAATGTGGAAAAGCAGGTGAAGGATCCTGCCTTCGAGCTGGCGAGCCGCGTGAATGCGATGGACCTCTCGGGAGACGTCTGGGTGGCCTCCACCGGCTTTGGACTGCTGACCAGCGGGGATCAGGGCGCCAGTTGGCAGGGCGGCGCGGTGATGGGCTCAAACGAATACCTGTCGGTGACCGCGAACGGAGCGCTGATGGCCGCGGCCGGCCCCGACGGAGTGGTTCTCTCCACCGACGCCGGTTCGACCTGGATGCCGATGGGGATTCCCACCATGCTCACGCGCATCCATCGTGTGGCTTTTTCAGCGGATGGGACGCTGTGGCTGGGCGCGCGCGAGGGGGTCTACTTTACTCGCGACAAGGGCAAGACCTGGCTGTGGATCGAGCGGCTTCCTTTCCGCGATGTGGACGACGTTTACTACGACGCGGTTATGAACAAGGTGCTGGTGAGTTCGCGCGCCAGCGACCAGGTTTACGCCATCGATCCCAAGACGCTGCACTGGACGTGGAGCCGGACCGGTTACGGCATCGCGCTGATCCGCGCGGCGGGCGACAGGCTGGTGGCGGCTTCTCTGTACGATGGGGTTCTGGTTGAGCCGCAGGCAAGCGGAGCCGAGAACGGACAGAAATAGTGCTAGCTTGGAAGTGGGTCGGTGGCTTTCCCAAGGGGACAAACTAGGGATTTGGCCCACTTATCTCAACGTTGCCAGTGGTGCCTTCATAGATCATCTTGAAATGCTTCAAAAACGTGCGACCAATAAGCGCGTCGATAGACTGTCCACCAGCCCGCAGATCGACGGCGGCAAATTCGCCGTATATCGTAAAGCCGAGCGCCGGGACATGTACCTGCGCTAGATGCATATTGACTTCTTTTGCCCCATGCGCACCAGCCTGCATACGTCTATCGACGATTGGAAGATTCAACTGCGCCGCCAGGAGGCTATCTATGCAGGATTCGCCTGCTCCAGTGTCCACCAGAGCTGGAAGCCCCGTCCTTCCGGGCACGGGCGCAGGGCCTCCCGGAACGGACTTGAATTTGGGGTCAAAGCCAATGTTTACGAACAGCCGTGGACCCCAAAGGCTCAGCAAATCGGCTGCTGGGAAACCGCCGGGGATATCGACCCATCCGCATTTGGTGCTAGGCATGTTGCAAA
>JBEKPA010000230.1:0-6059 GCA_049521195.1 Occallatibacter sp. | reverse complement strand
AGGAAGGCAAAGACGAGGGCCAATGCGATGGTGAGGATGCGGGGTTTCATCACAGGCAGAATCATAATCGAACGACGCTAAAGCGCGCCTTCGGTGAGCGCGATCAGGTCTCGGTGAGCACTTCGGCGAGCAGGGCGGGATCGACGTTGCCGCCGCTGACCACGGCCACGGCTCTGCGATAGGGCGGAAGCTCCGCGCCGTGGAAGAGCAGGGCCGCGGCGGCCACCGCTCCGCTGGGCTCGGGAACCAGGCGCGCGGCAGCGACGATGGCGCGCATGGCGGCGCGAATCTCGGCTTCGGTGACGGTCACGATGCCGTCCACGAAGGCCTGGATGTGGGCGAAGTTGCGCCGGCCCACGCTCTGGGTGCGCAATCCATCGGCGATCGTGCGGCTGGTCAGCTCGGCCGGCCAGGTGACGATCGAGCCAGTGCGAAAGCTCTCCGCCGTATCGCCGGCCAGCTCGGGTTCGACGCCGAAGACCTTGGTTTGAGGGGTCGCCGCGGCGACCTTTACCGCCGCGGCAACGCCCGCAAGCAGGCCGCCGCCGGAGACCGGGGCCAGCACCAGATCCACTTCAGGGAGCGCCTCGACGATTTCCAGGCCGCAGGTAGCCTGGCCGGCGATGATCTGCTCGTCGTCGTAGGGTGGGATGACCACATAGCCGTGCTGGCGGACAAGCCGCTCGGCCACGGCCAGGCGCTCGCTGGAGGCCAGGCCCACGTCAATGACCTCCGCCCCGAGGGCAAGAGTCGCGGCGCGCTTGACGGCCGGGGCATTCGAGGGCATGACGATGACCGCTTTAGCTCCCACCGCGCGGGCGGCATAGGCCACGCCCTGCGCGTGGTTGCCGCTGGAGTAGGTGATGACGCCGCGGGCGATCTCCGCGGGCGTGAGCTGGAGAATCTTGTTGGCCGCGCCGCGGATTTTGAAGGCGCCGATCGGCTGAAGGCTTTCGGCTTTCAGGTAAATCTCTTTGCCGGTTCCGTGGCCGGAGATGCCGGGGAACGGGGTGCGGACGAGCGGGGTCTTGACGGCGATGCCGGCGATGCGGGCGGCGGCGGCGCGGATATCGGCGAGCGTGACGAGTGGCTCCGGCATCGTCTATGAATATTTGATTCGGTCGTCTTCGTAGAAGCTTTCGCGTTCCGTTGCCTCAGGAGGAAGGATGGGCAGATGCTCCGAACCAGCGCTCAATCTCTCCGACAATCTCTTCAGATCGCTCCGCGTCAATCTTCCCGAACCGGGCGCGTAGAATGGCAGAACCTCACGCAAGAACTCGCTTGCGTATTGTTCAGGCGAATTGCTCTCCCGATCGGCTAGAGCCTTCAAGTGGGCCTCCGTCTCCGGGTCGAGTTCGACCTGAATCGTCATGGGAGCGTCTCCTATATTCCCATTATCCGCTGGATTCTGCGAGGATGGAAGGGGTTAGACGGAGATTGGGCCGGTTTGTGGCCCGATCCCAGGTCTCAAAGGCAAGACCTTGGGGCACCCGGCAGTGTGATCAACCACGCTGAGTGTTATATTGATTTTTTGCGGGAGGTCTCTGATGGCGGAGCGCAATCTAGATTTGTCAACGGAGGAATACGAAACAATTGCCAGTTTCTTAGGCTACGGAAATCCGTCCGCCGGGGTGTGGTTCATAGGGATTGACGAGGGTCTTGGACAAATTGATGACAAAGAAGCTAGAACGAATCTCAAGGCGCGCGCAGGTTTTGAAAACACAATGGATTTGCGCAAGGCCCACTTACTCTTGCAGCGAGATCGTCAGACTATCGATATTGAGTTAAATCCGCCTCCTACTCGGGCATGGAGGTGGATGGCGAGAATTATGAGAGCACATGAAGGAAATGCTGACTGGAATGATCCAAAGCTCGCCGAAGAATTTGTTCGCCAACGGCTCGGGCGCATGAACGGGACCTTGAACAAGAGTACGTTCTTGACTGAGCTTTCGCCGATTCCGGCGCGCGGCGCCAGCGATAAGAAGTGGATGTTGGAGTTTATGCACCGCGTTCCCGACCTTAAAGCAACGCTGAGAATACGAAACGAAAGGCTGCGAGAATTGGCCGAGAGTGCTTCCTTGATATTCTGCTATGGAAACGGGTCGAATCGGGCACCACAATTTGCGGATCTGCTCGGCACCGAATGGCAGTCTCTAACAAGCGATATCAGCATTTCCCGCGACTCAAGGCGACTTCTGCTTCCGTTCTTTGGATTCCGCAAAGAGAAGCAGCTGCAAGCTGCTGTAGAAGAACTGTTGATTCGTGGTTTGTTGTGATAATTCCCAACCGGCTCAGATTTCGAGGATCACCGGCATAATCATCGGCCGGCGGCCGGTGGTTTTCTGGATCAGCCGCTTGAGTTCGGCGCGGACCCTTTTCCTTGACCAGGCCGTAGTCAGCCTTCTGCTCGGTGCTCAGGCCGTCGAGGGTCTTGAGGACCAGTTCGCGGGCTTGGTCGGTTCGGAGAGAATACGTCATGACGCCGCGCAGCGGCCCAACTGCCTTTGTCTCATATTCGGCTAGCGGATATTGAAGCTATAAACCACACTGTATGAGAAAAGCGGGTAAATCTGTACCTTGCCCAGTTCATTCCTCCATTTAGTGAGCGACGACTGCAAGGCGTTGTTGAACTCAACCGCGACCGGATTCGTGCCGTCTCCCACGTTGCTGCATTGGGTTTGCAAGGCGTCGAGGCAAACCCATCCGGACGAATTCACGTTCGCCGAAGGCGCTCCGGTGAACGCGACGCCAAACTCCGACGGAAAGGACCAATGCCTTTTAGATCGGGGAATGAATTTGCCAAAGCCGCCAGTGAGCGTCACGGCTGGCCGGTTCGTATGCAGTCCCAGTACGCCGGTTCCAGCCAGCGGCGTTGCCCCGGTGGCTGGATTCGCGCTGGCTGCATAGAAGGTCTGGCCGCTCAGCGTGAAGCTGGTTCCCGGAACAATGTCAGTCGATACGGAAAGCTGGTTAGCATTGAAGAACATCAACCCCGGGCTCAACCGCCAGACGCTGTTGAACGGGTACCAGTCCAAGGAAGCCGCCGCCGACGCCATATGCAGGTTGGCATTCACGTTGAAACCCTCGATCTCGAAGCGGCTACGGTTGTAGACGAAGAGGTTTCCCATGAGCCGGGCGTCGAAAAACTCATCCAGGACGATCGCCGACTTGAGCCCGATTCCAAGCGGAGAGACGTCCGCGCCGATCCCAATGCGGGAAAAGGGACGTTGATGCTCTTGAGCGGCGGGTGAGGTGTTGTAGCGCTCCGAGCCGCCGCCAAGGGCCGCGGGGGCCGGGGCTTCCGGGAGCGAAAGATCCCCGTCCGCGGAGCTCACAGAGCTGTCGATGGCTGAACTGGGCAACCCCGAACCGAACAAGCTGGAGCTTTCAGTCGAGTTGTTGTAACTGACCTCAGTCGAAGTGCTGGAAGCACTTGCGGTGGAACCGTTTAGCGACTGCGCGGGGGCCGGCACGGCGCATGTCAGCATAGCCAGGAGTGCCGACAGGAATGCGAGCGAAGGAAACACGAACAGGTTTTTCGGGGGGAGTCTCCGGAATGCCATTCGAACCCTCGGCCATAAGTCTCCCCGAGTCAACGACCTTGCGGACTTGGGGGAGTGCCGCAAGACTTCTGCTTGATTGCAAGATCACTTCCCTGGGTCTAAGTGGGAGCGCTTCGGCGACATGATCGCCACGGAACTACACACGCTAAGTAGACCGACGTGCGCTCAGTTCGTCTGTTCAAAATGCAACAGCTCAGGCCTCAAGAGCAAGATCGAGAGCGCCCAGCCGTCAAATCTCCAGAATCACCGGCATGATCATCGGCCGGCGGCCGGTGGTCTTCTGGATCAAGCGCTTCAACTCCGCGCGGACCTTTTCCTTGACCAGGCCGTAGTCGGCCTTCTGCTCGGTGCTCAGGCCGTCGAGGGTCTTGAGGACCAGTTCGCGCGCCTGATCGGTGATGTCCGCGCCGCCGAAGCCGCGCATCACCACTTCGGGCGACTGCTCCACCTTGCCGGTGCGCTTGTTGATGGCCAGAACCGCCAGCACGATGCCGTCTTCCGACAGAATGCGGCGGTCCTTGATGACCAGCTCTTCAACCACATCGATCGAGGAGCCGGAGTCGATGAGGATGCGCCCGGCGGTCACCTTGTCGCGCTTGCGGGCGTCGTCCTTGTCCAGTTCGAGCACGTCGCCGTCTTCAATCACCATGGCGTGCTCCACAGCGCCGGTCTCCATGGCCACGCGGGCATGCTTCTGCAGGTTGCGGTAGTCGCCGTGGATGGGGATGAAGAACTTGGGCCGGACCAGGCTGATGAGCAGGCGCTGCTCCTCCTGGCTGCCGTGGCCGCTGACGTGAATCAGTCCATGGGCGCCATCGTCGAAGATGACATTGGCGTCGCGCCGGCAAAGGTGGTCGATCACCCGGAAGATGCTCTTCTCGTTACCGGGAATGATGCGCGAACTGAGGACGACTGTATCGCCCGATTCGATGCGGGCGTGCTTGTGGTTGTCTACCGCGGCGCGGCTCAGTGCGCTCATCGGCTCGCCCTGGGTGCCGCTGATGAGCACCATCAATTGCTCGGGCGCGTAGTCGCGCAACTGGCTGGGATTGATGACCAGGCCCTGGGGAATGTCTATGTAACCGAGGTCCTGGGCAATCTCAGTGCTCTCCATCATGGAGCGGCCGACGATGGCTACCTTGCGGCCATGCTGGCGGGCCAGGTCGAGGGCGATGCGGATGCGGTAGATGGAGGACGAGAAGCAACTGAAGAAGAGTTTCTTCTTGCTTTGCGAGAAGATTTCGTCAAGCCGTGGAATGACGGCGCGCTCGCTGGGCGTGTAGCCGGAGCGTTCGACGTTGGTCGAGTCCTGGAGCAGCGCGAGGACGCCGCGCTTGCCGTATTCGGCGAAGGTGTGCAGGTCGAAGGCGTGGTCGTCGAGGGGCGAAAGGTCGATCTTGAAGTCGCCGGTGTGGATGACCACGCCCACCGGCGTTTCGATGGCCAGAGCCACGCAGTCCACCAGCGAATGGGTGACGCGGATGGGCTCGATGGTGAAGGGGCCGATGGTGAACTTCTGTTTGGGCTTGATCTCGATAAGCGTGGTTTCATCCAGCAGGTGATTCTCTTCAAGGTTGCCTTCGACGTAGGCCAGCGTGAACTCGGTGGCGTAGACGGGAACCTTGAGTTCGGAGAGAAACCAGGGCAGGCCACCGATGTGGTCCTGGTGGCCGTGGGTAAGGATAATGGCGCGTACATGCGCTTTGTTTTCAATCAGATAGGTTATATCCGGGACGACGACATCCACGCCCAGCAACTCCGACTCCGGAAACATCAAGCCGGCGTCGATCACGATCATGTCGTCTTCCCAGCGAAGGGCGAGGCAGTTCATGCCGAACTCGCCGAGACCGCCCAGGGGAATAATCTTCAGTTTCTTCGCTTGCATGGGTCAGATTCGATGGTAGCACCGGCGGGAGGAGCGAGGTCAGCTTGGCTGACGAGTTACCGCAGCAAATCTTCAAGCGCGGTGCTGAGGTCGGTCTTTTCGTCGCGGTACTTGACGATGACGGGGGCGTAGAGCGAGAGGCCCCACTCCCGGCTCAATTCATGGCCCTTGCCCTTGGCGACAGCGCGGGAGCCGGGAACGACGACAGCGTTCTGGGGGATGATGAGCGGCAGATCGGCTGTGGCGCGGAGAATTGTGCCGTTGACGAGGTCGAAGACCGGCGTGCCGCGGGTGAGGATGGTTCCGGCGGCGAGCACCGCGCCGGCGCGGACGATGGTTCCCTCGTAGACGCCGCAGTTGCCGCCCACCAGCACGTCGTCTTCAATGACCACGGGGCTGGCGTTGACGGGCTCCAGCACTCCGCCGATCTGGGCCGCGGCGCTCAGGTGGACGCGCTTGCCGATCTGAGCGCAGGAGCCGACCAAGGCGTGGGAATCCACCATCGAGCCTTCGTCCACCCAGGCCCCGGCATTGATGTACATCGGGGGCATGCAGACCACGCCGCGGGCCACATAGGCTCCGGCGCGGACGGAGGAGCCGCCGGGCACGAC